>CAYODP010000020.1:0-14197 GCA_964402815.1 uncultured Candidatus Saccharibacteria bacterium
GGAAGTTACGGTGACGGCGGCTACAAAATAATCCCAAAGTAGTAATTTGGATTGCGGAGTAAAAATACAAAACTCTAATCCGAGTTAGAGTTTGCAGCAACCTCCACCCCTGTTAGACTCTTACAAAACTCTAATCCCGATTAGAGTTTTGTGCTTTTACCATTTTCGCAATTTATATCAAAAAACTACTCAAAAACTGTGTTTTTACTGTACTTTGACGCAGTTCTCGCCTAAGAGTTCGCTAAGAGGCTTGGTAAGTTCGTCGGTGACGTCTACGCGGAAGGGTAGGCGCACCGGGCGTTTGCCGGCTTTGTCTTTGAGTACCAAAATAATTTCCTGTACGCCAGGGTTAAGCTGGCAGAGATGGCGAATTTCGGAGAGGCTGTTGACGTCATTGGGATTTTCGATAAGGACATAAAGCTTTTCTTTGCGGGGGTCGTGCGGCGGAGTGATGAGACGCGGAGGAGCTGCTTCGGCAGCGGGAGCAGAGCTGTCGGTATTTTTGGCGTTACCGCCACGGCGGTAACCACCTCCACCCACACTGGCTGCGCGCGTGCTACTGCGGCGGGTAGGCTTAGGTGCATCCTTAGGCTCGGGGAGTTTCTGCCCAGTCTCTTGATAGTTATCGAGAACTTGGTCGGGAATGATTTCAATTGAGCTAGCGATAACTTTAACTTCGGAAGTAAGGTTACCGTCTTTGTCGCGAGCGTTGACGCGACCAGAGACTTTGATAACGTTGTCTTGGGCTAGCTTGGCACCGATTTCCTCATACAAACTAGGAAAGACGATGACTTCTTGCTCGGTGGTTTTGTTCTCCAACTTGACGAAAGCCATACGAGTATTACTTTTAGTAACGATAGTGCGGACGGCGCTAATGATGCCACCGATGATTACCGACTTACCGTCGTTCTCGGCGGTAATGAGTTCGTAAGGATGAGTTTGCTCGTTAAAGTAAACATCGTAACGGTCTAGCGGGTGACTAGAAATATAAAGCCCCATCAAATCGCGCTCCCAAAGCAGACGTTCCTTTTCTGGAACTTGAGTCGGAGCTTTCTTAATTTCCGGCTCGGGAATAGCACCAGCATCGCCAAGCGCTCCGAAGAGGTCGGTTTGGCCGCTCGAGGCATCTTTTTGCCGCTTGGCACCGTAAGCCTGAATCTGTTCCAGATTAAATAACAAGTCCGAACGGTCAGCAAAACGGTCGAACGCGCCGGTCTTGATGGCGGCTTCCCAAGATTTTTTATTGAACTTACTGGAACTAACCCGTGCGGCAAAATCGCAGACGCTCTTAAAGGGGCCGTTTTTGTCGCGCTCAGGAATGACGAACTCCTCAACCAACGCCTTACCCATACTCTTGATGCCAGAAAGTCCGAAACGAATTTTCTTCTCGGTACCAACAATACCAAAATCGCCATAGGATTCGTTAATATCTGGGCCGAGTACTGGAATACCCATGCGCTTACATTCGGTAATCTCAATCGCCAAACGGTCGGTTGAGTTCATATCGGCTGTCATCAGCGCCGCCATAAAAGCATCTGGGTAATGCGCTTTAAGATAAGCCGTCCAGTAGGCCACCAAGCCATAACACGCGGCGTGGGATTTATTGAAACAGTAGTTTGCAAAATCTAGTAGCTCGCGCCAAAATTCTTCGGCAATTTCTTCGGTGGCGCCACCAATTTTCACCGCACCTTCAATAAATTGCGGCTTCACCTTATTCATGAGGTCGACTTTCTTCTTACCGACAGCTTTACGCAAAGTATCGGCCTGGCCGCCGGTAAAGCCACACCATTCGCGCGAAATCTGCATGAACTGCTCCTGGTAAATCATGATGCCATAGGTGTCTTTGAGCGAATTCTCGAGACCAGGATGAAGATAAGTGATTGGCTCTTTGCCGTGTTTACGACGAATAAAACTATCAATAAACTGCATCGGGCCTGGGCGATACAAGGCGACCATAGCGATGATGTCTTCAAAGCGGTTGGCTTGCAGGTCTTTGAGATAGCGCTTCATGCCGGCAGATTCCAGCTGGAAGACGCCCGTAGTCTCGGCACGCTGAAGTAACTCGTAAGTTTTCTCGTCGTCTAGCGGCAGAGCATACATGTCGACATCTTCATGATAGACTTTGCGAATCATACGCAGAGCATTGTTAATCACGGAAAGGTTGGACAAACCGAGAAAGTCCATCTTGAGCAAGCCTAGCTCTTCAATTTGCGGGCCGGGGTATTGCGTAGTCAACGGACCTTTGGCGCTCACCTCCATCGGTAGGAATTTTACTAAATCATCTGGTGCAATCACCACACCACAAGCGTGGACACCATGGCTACGAATAGTACCTTCTAGACGTTCTGCGAAATCTAAAACTTCGTGCGAAGTCGGGTTGCTTTCGTATTCACTGCGCAAATCTGGGACTTCTCTGATAGCACGGCCAATCGGCACATGATGCCCCTGCTCGGGGTCGGGAACGAGCTTAGCTAAGTGGTCGGCCTCGGCATACGGCACTTCCATAACACGCGCCACATCGCGCACGGCCATTTTACCCATCATTTTACCAAAAGTGACGATATTCCCTACTCGACCCTTACCATATTTACGCGTACAATATTCAATCACCTCATCGCGCCGAGTATCTTGAATATCGGTATCAATATCCGGCATGGAGATACGGTCTGGATTCAAAAAACGTTCAAAGAGCAGGTCGTATTTGAGTGGGTCGAGCTCAGTAATGCGCAGAGCATAAGCCAGAATGCTACCAGCCGCGCTGCCACGTCCAGGGCCGTAAACGATACGCTGAGACTTACCCCAGTTAATGAAATCTTGGACAATCAAGAAGTAACCGTTGTAGCCCATCTTGTCGACGACCGAGAGCTCATAATCAATGCGCGGGAGAATTTTGAGTTTTTCTTCGGCGCGTTCGGGCGTTTTATCAACTTCTTCAAGCAACTTGCGGCATTCAGCAATCTTAAGGTCTAGAGTGTCTTCCAGTTTATAACCGCAATAGCGATAGACCAGCCCCTGAAAAACTAATTTGTCTAGATAAGCTTTTTCTAGCTGTTGCGACGTAGCGTGGGCAACATCGTCTAGCTCTAGCCTCTGCAAAGCGTCTTCTGGTACAGGAAATTTCGGAATAAGAATACGACCGAGCTGCAAATCAACATTGCAACGGTCGGCAATGCGTCGCGTATTGCGCACGGCCTCAGGACAAGTTTTGCCCCACCGGTCGATAATTTCTTGCGGCGGAATCACATGCAGCTCAAAATCTTTCAGGGTCATACGGTTCGGGTTGGAAAGATTGGAAGCCGTACCAACACAAAGCAAAACCTCGTGCGCGTCTTGGTCTTCATGATTAAGATAATGCGCATCACAAGTCACGACGAGCGGAATACCAGTTTGCTTGGAAATTTCTTGGAGCTTAGTATTAATTTCGGTCTGAATTTCCCAGTGCGTTGGCGAATCAGGATGGCCATGGTCTTGCATTTCTAGATAAAAACGGTCACCGTAAATTTTATGATACCATTCTACAAGCTCCCTGGTTTTCTTGTCATCATGCGCGCGGATGGCTTCGGAAATTTCCGAACCGGCACAACCGGAAAGGCAAATAATTCCTTCGCTATATTCTTCCATAATTTTATGGTCAATGCGCGGTTTGTAGTATTTACCATAAATCTCGGCGTCGGTCATTAACCGGCAAAGATTTTCAAAACCAACATTATTCATGGCGAGCAGAGTAATATGAAAACGTTGCTTGTCGTAGGCGGGGTCGCGGTCTTCTTTGTTGCGCGCAGCCACATAAGCTTCGAGTCCTAGAATCGGCTTCACGCCGGCGTCATTACAAGTTTTGTAGAGTTCAATTAAACCGCTCATGGTACCATGGTCGGTTACCGCCACGGCTTCCATGCCAGTATCTTTGACGAAATTAACAAGCTCAGGGATTTTGGTCAAGCCGTCCAATAAAGAATAGTGCGTGTGATTATGTAAATGCACAAAATCACTGACTTGTAGGGGTTCGTCGGATTTAGTTACCTCGGTCATGGTTTAATTATACCGCAAAATTAGGAAGATGGGAGAAGTTAAGAGGTATTTTAAGGTTTTTTAGATTTTGGCGTAGACTTTGCTTCGGCGACAGCTTCAGTAATCGCGTCGTTAGCGACGGCACGAGCGGCGGCTTCAGCAGCATCTTCTTCGGCATACCTGCGTTCTTGCTTTTCGATGACGCGATTGGCGAAAGTTTTGACGATACCGCCTACGGAAGTCACACCTTTGACATTATCGACAATGTCGTCCGCTTTCGTAGCGATACTTTGGCCAGTTTCGACAATTTTCTTAGCTTCATCGGTCAGTTGGATTAACTTAATAGCCAAGACGATGCCGGCAATTAAGAAGATGAGTAGTGCACAAGATAGCATTACTACCAAAATCCATTCAACTGTAGTCATTTTACCTCCGGGTTGATGATTGTTTATTTAGTCATTTGACGAACTTCGTCGGCGTAATCTTCGTGCTCAAGGACATATTTAAGATGAGCAAGGAAATAATTTTTCGGGTCGCCGGTCGTCATCCAGATACCGGTAGTAGATTTAGCGTAAACGCGTCCGGTTGGAATTAGACTAGCAATAGCGTCAGCAGTCCAAAGTTCATTGTCGAGACCGGTATTTTTAGGTTGCAAGAATTCGAAAATTTCAGGAGTTAATAGATAACGACCATAAGAAGCAAGGTCGGATGGAGCGTCTTCTGGTTTTGGTTTCTCCACCATACCCTCGACGCGCATTTTACCATCATTACTCAAAGAAACGGAAGCGTATTTACGGATTTCTTCATGCGGCACTGGTTGTGCAGCAATAATGGCGGCAGCTTCGGGATGTTCAGCATAGGCTTCAATAAGTTCTTTGGTGGCTGGCGTACCGTAGACTACATCATCCGAATAAATAACAATAAAAGCCTCGTCGTCTTGAATGAACTTACGCGCAGAGGCTACAGGTGAACCATTACCATAAGGTAAAGTAGGGTCTTGGACAATAATCGTAATCTTAGGTAACTCCGAAATCTTCTCTACGGGAACAAAGCGATCATCTTTGCCCTGGCTATGTAATTGTTTCTTAATTTTATTGGGTGAATTATAGAAATAATCTTCGTAAATCGGTTTGCTCTCGGGCGTAGTAACGATAATAATTTCGGTAATTCCAGAGACAGCACATTCTTCAACCACAAGTTGCATAATTGGTTTAGCGCCGATTGGCAGCATTCCTTTCGGGATGGTTTTAGCAATAGGCAAGTAACGGCTAGCACAACCAGCGTCGGTGATGATAGCCTTAGTAGGTGTACGATATTTCATAAAATCTCCTTAAAGTTAGATTATACCACACCCTGTTATTTCTTACTAGTTTTAGCCTTCTTACGAGACTCACGAATGGCTTCGGAGCGCGCTTCGCGGTCTTCAATACCCTGTTCGCGGTTATGCACGCCATAAATCAAGCTAGCGACACCAAGAACGAGCATATAGGCGCCAAAGAAACGAATAAAATCAACATTAGCAAGATGGCCGGAGTTAAAAATCACAAAGCCAAAGACTACACCACAAATACCGGTTAACAACCAAATAAATCGGTCGGTAGGGTCGACTGTGGTGCGAAAGCCGATTAAAATTTCAAAAATGCCGCGTATAAGCGTATAGGCGGCGAGTAAAGAAAGGTGCCAGACCATATCTTGCTTGGCGACGAAGAGCAAAGTCAAGCCGAATGCGGCGTCAAACAAAGCAATTAAAGTAGCAACTAGCCAGCCTTCACGGCGGCGGCTACGATAAAGTGAATTAGTGAACTCGACAATTGCTAAAGCTAAAAGTAAGATACCGATAAGCGGAATTAAGCTAGAAGAGCTTTCATCCGATGTAAATAAAGTCAAGCAACCAAAGAACAGCGCAACTGCACCTTGAAAAATAAAAACTAACCAATGACTATCAATATATTTACGTTTAATATGAGCCATAATTCCTCCTACTTTTGTTTATTGTAACATAGTTTAAGCGCTTTGGGCAGAAAAGCTAAAGTTTTCTGACAAAACTAAACATGCCGGATTTTTTTACGGAGAGTTTCTACCGTCCAGTTAAGTAAATATGGAAGTTTACGCAAGATAAAATCATGCGCGGGAGTATATTTTAATTCTTCGACGCCAAAACCGCGCTTAAAGCATGACACACCATAGAAACGATGATGAATTTCAGTTTCTTCAACAATGCCCCAAAAGTTATAGCGTTTAATTCCCCGCTCGCGTGCATCGCGCATAGCAGTTAAATGCAGTAAAGGCGCGCCAGAAAGTTTCGTGCCCAGCTCGGAAGAAACGCCATAATGATAAGATGCTTCATTGCCGTAGAAAATCATAAAGTTTTGCGCCAAAATTTCGCCTTGATATTTAGCAGTATAGAGCACGGCCTCACCATGCGGAGCAAAAGCGGCAAATTGCTTAGTTAAGAAATCTTCCGAAAAAGCCACAAAACGATGGCGGCCGGCGGTCTGTAGCTCAATTTGATAAAACTCGTGGATGTCATTAGGGTTGGTACTTTTTTCGACTTCAATGTGATTTTTTTCAGCCTTGCGCAAGGCACGACGTAAACGTTGGCGCATATTCTTGAGCAATTCATCATCAGTTTTTTCAAGATTAAGGATACCGGCAAACTCGACCGATAAATACATTGGCGCACGACGCAAGCCCAAGTCGCGCATTAGGCGTAAACTTCGCTCTGATAACTCTAATTGCGGGCGCACGCGGACAAACACACATTTATGCCGCTGTCCTTGTTCGCGCATATCTCGGAAGATGAGGTTGACCAACTCGCGGTTTTCCCAATCGAGAATCGGCCCACCAGCAATGGCGAGATAACGACCGCGTTTAGCATCTTCGATGACGCCAGCATAAGCGGCTAAGATTTTACCATCGCTCAGAGCAAGACGCCGAACGACTTGATTGCCACGGCTACGATAAAATTCATAAAAATCCCAAGATTGCAAAAAATTGGCTTCGGGATGGTTAGTGACAAACTCATCCCATTTAGTGCGATTTTCGGCAGTGATGATTTCGATGGTCATAATTTTCTCCTTTTGCGACGTATAGTCTCGACAAGCAAATTAAACTGATAGCGTAACGGGCTAATAACTAAATCCTGCGCCGGTACAAACTCTACTGCCTCACCACCAAAGCCTTTTTTGAAAGTGGTAACACCAGCATAACGATGCTGAGGTTGGTTTGGCGGAGCAATTCCCCAAAGGTTATAGCGTTTGAGCCCGAGTGCCTTGAGGTCACGCATGACTTGCCATTGCAGAGCATAAGCACCAGGAAGTTTATAATTCAGCTCAGTGGAGGCAGCTTCAAAATATTCAGCTTCATTCCCGTCGATTAAAATCAATCCGTAAGCAATGGCGGTGCCTTCAGCTGTCCGCGCGACGTAGAGACGAGCTTGGTCGCCAAAAGCTTGACGCTCGGCCAGCAGGTCGCGTTGGCTAGGCGGGACAAAGTGCTGCCGCTCAGCCGTTGCAACTTGCACTTGATGAAACTCAGCAAACATAGCTTCGTCATGACTAAACTCAACTTGAATACCTAATTTTTCGGCACGGCGCACTTCGTAGCGGGTTTGGCGGCGCATATCTTTGAGCAAATCAGCTTCGGGTTTAGTGAGGTCGATAATGACAGTATGCTCGGCGTGCAAGTGCATCGGAGCCTTGCGTATGCCGAGCTGGCTCAATAAGCCAATATCGTCAGCGCGCAGTTGCGGGCGAATCCGTACAAAAGCGCAGTGCTCAGCTTGAGCTACACTACGAATATGAGCAAAGAGATTTTGCACCTGCGCAGAATCATGCCAGTCCACTAGCGGTCCGCCCGGAATCTCGAGGTAACGGCCGCGTTTAGCCGACTTGACAATCATTTGACACCAGACATTCGCCGGATGATAAAGAATTACTTTGTGTCCAACGAGGCGATTCACCTCGCCCCAAGCTGGCGATTGCAAAAAGTTGGCCTCGGGGTATTGAGCGAGAATTTGTTGCCAATCGGTCATTTGATTTCATACTCCTGAATAATTGCGTAAGCTTGGCTCAGTCGGTCTTGATAATACCAACTCGGAATATTAATAATCTGTTCGGCAATCTGCACAGTAACTGGGCATTCCGCCATCGGGAAATCCGCTTCAGCCAGATAGCGGCGCGGCGAAACCGGCGTATCATACCAGATTTCGGTAAAGTTATAGCCCTGTTGTTCGAGCCGACGCAAGACTTGGTCGCGATTATGCACGAGCCGGAAATTTCTTAACGGAGAACATAATAACTGGTCGAGCTGAGCAGCGGCGAGCTTGGCTTGCCAATGGGTGAGGCGATGATTGAGGTTGAGCTCGGCATCGGCTGAGCGCTGAACCCAACCAATTTTTACCAGACCACTCATAAAAATCCGACCAAAGCCAATTTTCCAAGTGACGCGCGAAATCGCCCCAAAAAGCGGGTACCAGCGGTCACGAAGGCGGTCGGAGAGCTTCGGCAGCTCGGTAGGAGCAGGCGGGAGTTCGCCTTGACGAACAATGGCGGCACCGCCCGAGATAGTATCAATAGCCTTACCCTTGCCAAAAGATAACGCCGCCGCCACACCAAGTGTACCAACTTCTCGCCCGTCAGCGTAGCGCCGACCGGCACAATGAGCTAAATCTTCAACGATGAGAGCGTGATATTTTTGAGCGATTTCGGTAAGTTTTTGAGCATTCCAAGAGATTCCTAGCGTATTTTGTACGAGGATTATACTTTCATTATAGCACACATTGTCGTTATTGTCAATAGTTTTCGGCGAGTTGACAGAAGGATTGGCGGAATTTTCGGCTAATTCTTGGAGTTTAGCCTCGAGTCGGTCATAATTATATTCGAGATTGCTCGGCTCAATATCAACAAAAACTGGGCGACAATGAGCGGCGCGAACTGCACGAACAACGGCAATACAAGTAAGCCCTGGGATGATGACATTCACGTTCCCTTCTGGGGCGACCGCCATCAGAGTGGCGGCGAGTGCAGAGCGACCGGTATGGTAGAGCGCGACTTGGTGCGGCTGCGCCGCATACCGCTGCGCAAGCTTAGCCGTGAGCTGAGCAGAAGAATCCGCATTGCCGTAGGCAAAGAGGTGACGCCAAACTTGACGCATCGAATAATTGGATGCCTGACCGAGAGAAATCATTATTTAGCCTTCGTACGGGTTTTACGAGCTTTAGGAGCAGTTTTAGCTGGGGCGGATTTTGCCGATTGAGCGGCAGCACGTTGACTTTGCTTAGCAGCTTGACGACGAGTTTTGTTGATTTGCTTAGCGTTACGCTTGCGCTTGGCGGCACGTTTCATCTTCTCAAGGCGGCTAATTTTGGGCACCGAAGCCGTACTAATTACTTCACGGCGCTTAGGTAGGCTCAGATTAGCTTTTTCATATTCGACGCCTTTCATGCTGGCGACGAGGCTGTCGGCTTGATGCTTCTTGCTGGACGGTACGGCAAGAGACGCAGAATTTTTAGCAGTGTCGGTAGCGCTGGGGCCGGCGGCTTTCTTAAAGGCCATGGAAGCAGAAAGGTCGGCAGTACTAGGGACGACTGGCTCGGCGGCTTTTTTAAGTGCCAGCGAAGCGGAGACTTCGCTGGTCTGGGTGACATCGGAAGGCTCAGCGGGCGGCGTAGGCTGCTCGGGTGGTTTCTTGTAGGCGCGTAAAATGGCTTTGGCTAGCTCGACTGGATGTGTAATATAAGGCGCGTGCAGCCAGCCTTGATGGACATCGAGAGTGCTACCCGCAATTTGCTGATGCATGGTTTCGGCCTGCTGGAGCGGCGTGACATTATCGGCAGCACCCCAGATAATAGAAGTCGGAACAGTGATTTTGCTAAGGTCGAGTTTCTTATCGCTCTCAAGCATATTAGAAAGAGTGGCTTTCATATTGGCGGGGGCTTTAGCATAGTCGGTGGCGCCGGTGAGTTTGTGCCAGACCTTGGTGAGGCCGGGGATTTTCTTAAGGAAGCTGAGTCGTTTTGATAAAGTTTTCGCTAAATCGCGCTTGCCAGACGGCTCATAAACACCTGCTGAATCAAGCAAAATTAGATGCTTAAGCTTATCAGGTTTCTCGACACAAAGATTTAGCAAAATGCGACCGCCGTTACTGTGGCCTAAAGCAATCGCGCCATCAGGAATATTACGGTCAGCCCATTTGACGTAATCTTCAATCGTCCAGACTTTCTTGGAAGCGGCAGTAAGGCCAGGAACGTGGAGCATCTCGACTTTTAGCCCCTGTTTCTCGAGAGTTTCGATAGTGGCTTTCCACGGCGTGACAGTGTAAGTCCAGCCATGAATAATATATAATACTGGTTTTTTCATTCTAGACCCCATTTCTGACGGCGCCTAACCGCAGCGGTTTCACGTCGTGGTAATTTTTTCGCGTCTTCTGGGTTGGCCAGAAGTTTCTCAATAATCCATTCGAGATATTGGCTACCTTTAAAGATGAGCGTTTCATCGCCAGTGATATTGGCTTCGATAAAGGCTAGGGCTTTCTTAGGGTCTAAAGTGGTGCGAGTGGTCACGCCAAGCTCTTTAAGGCGGGGGGCAGTATATTCTTTGGTACGCCGCCCCACCAAGATGACCATCTCAGGCTTAGCATCGGCGATATAATCGGCGAGTTTACGATGCTCACTGGCTTCGGTGGTGCCCTGGTCAACTACGTCACCGATGATGAGCCACTTATGCCCGGCATGCAAATCGCGCACCATGGCGAGAATCGACTGCATACTGATCAAATGAGCGTTGTAGCTGCTATCGATAATATTGATACCTTTAATGCCCTTAAAATAGGAGCTACGGCCAGGCGGGACGGCCATATCATGAAAGTCGGTCTTGAGCGGGACGCCGAGATATTCTACCAGGCTCTGCAGCATTGCTAGCTGGATGACGAGCTCACGCGGTTGCGGCTGTGAAAAGTGAAAAGAGGCGCCATCAAAGACAAAATCCGTCCGCGAGGGGTAAACACTATAGCGTCTCAACAACTGCTTGCTAACGGGAATAACCTCAGCCTTAATGCCTTTGACAGCTTCGGCCATTTTGTGCGAATCGGCGTCGATATAGACGCGTTTGGTAGTATTCGCCGGCAAAGTGCCGAACTCGTGAGTAATGGCGTCTTCGAGGGTCTCGAATTCGCCATCGCTGACTTGCTGTTCAAACTGTACCACATGCGACAAACCTAGCGAAACCCAAAGCGTCACCTCGGGCTTAAGCCAAGTCGCCAAGAAATTCGTCTCACGCGGGCGCTCACCGTCAATTTCTACCACATAAAACTCTCCGTGGCGCTGATAATAGATAGCTCGAATTGGCGCCAAGAGAAAAAGCTTCACCCAGCGCAGCTTAGAGCCGCGTACACCATCCATACCGAGCAAATCGAAAGCGATACCGAAGGCAGAATTGGCGTTATGCGAGTAATGAGCGCGATCTTCGAGCTCGAATTCAATCATGTTGAGCATGGTAGTTTTGCCAGCCGAACCAGTCACCGCAATGACGCGAGGATGCCAGCGACGCAATGCGAAGTTTGCAAAAAACCGAAAATACCCCGCCGCAACGAAATAGAACTTTTTCTTAAAACGCATTGCGAATGTCATACCCCTATTATAGCATATCGTAGTTACTCATCAGAGATTTATAGTAAAACTAGGGATTTTGGGGGAGTTTTCCACAGATTGACCTCTGTAATGACCCCGGGAGCTGATTTTACTATTGACTTTTTAGCCTAAGTGTGCTATAATGAGAGGATAGGGGGTGTTCTTTATGATTTTAGACTTCTTCCCCAAAATTAAATTCTTGGAGGGATGATTCCATGAAGCGCGTAATGATCGCGTGTGAGTATGTCTGGCAAGTAGCATGCATAATATTTTTAGGCTGCTCAATGGTGATTCTAACTAACGTTGCCTTGCTGTATGGTTTTGGCTGTTCAATACTTGATTATGCGGCGCAGCCAGATAGCCTCATAGTTTGGCTGGTTATGATTGCAATGGAGTTAGTCACCCTTATCGTATTACCGGATTTAGCCTGGCGGTTGTACGCGAAGAGTTGGACGGCGGCAAACCAAGCCTTTTTCCGCACACACGGCTACGGCCTAGGCAGGGCTCGTTCACAGATTTTGTGGCCGATTTGTTTGATGTATATTCTGGCCGTATTGCAGGAAAACTATCAATTTGTGCCTGGCTACACGCAAATCGTCTGGGCGACGGGCATACTCTGCGGGCTGGTTCTAATGATTTTGGTAGGTTACGCTGTAATTACCAAAATAGGGCACAGCCGGGGCTGGATTGAATATGTTAAACCAAAAACTTTTGCGGTTTATACCGTGACTGCCGACGAAAATGGTAGCCCCGCAATGCAGCATATGGAAGAACATATTGCCACGCCCGAAGATACTATTTTTAGGTAAAGAAGTCCCAAATGCACACGCGCCCGTTTCGTCTTGGGCGCGTTTTTGCGAAAAGTTTTGATTAAAATCGTTTCCGTGGAAGCAATTTTTTGTACAATTCGGGCCATAGAACGTCCCGTGAAATATTTAGGTCTCTTTTTGTATCTTGATTATTCCGATGCGCATCAAAAAAATCCGAAGCGAACTTCGGATTTTTATCTTACATTTTAATCTCGGCATCGACGCCAGCGGGGAGCGAGAGATTCTGGAGCGAATCAATCGTCTTCGGAGTGGCGTTGGAGATGTCAATCAAGCGCTTGTGTACTTTCATTTCAAAAGCTTCACCGCCGGTCTTATAGACGTGTGGGGATTTCACAACAGTGAAAGTACTGCGCTTAGTTGGCAAAGGGACGGGGCCAGAGACGGTAGCTCCGGTGCGTACCGCGGTGTCAACGATTTGCTTGGCGCTCTGATCGATTACGCGATGATCATAGGCTTTGAGACGAATGCGAATCTTCAAGCCTTCGTCTTTTTTGGCTTCTGCCATAATAGGTTTCCCTTTCTGGATTTCATAACCTCAGATAGCTTCTAGACGAGCTGTCCATGAGTTTTTGAAACCTGAATTATTGTTAATATTAATTTTATCATAGCACTTCGGGACGAGATAGTCAAGAACGAAAGCGTAAAATCCTCGTTTTTACTATTGACATAGACGTTATGAGATGATATACTTGAGAGACCGCTAACTGCGAGTACCTTAGAGGAGTGAGAATTATGTCTTTGTCTCAACTGGAGAACGATTTGGGTGTGTTCGTATTAACGAATGGCCCGACTGCTGAAGAAATCACAAAATCTTTCTGGGCGGATGCTACCGGCCGGAAGAAGCGACCAGTCACCTTCAAGGTGATGCCAGGAATCTTGGTGGATGAGGAGGGTAAGCGAGCCGTGGCGCCATTGCTGTATAAACCGATGGTAGCTGTAGCGATAATTACGGGGATGCAGCAAGAGCTGCGCGACGCGCGGCCGGCGCGTAACTGCGTGAATCTGACCGTTCGTATCGAGCGCAAGCCGGCGAGCATTGCGCCTTTGCCGGAATTTAGCAACTGCATGACGGTTTATAACATCTTCACCCCAGGCACACCTCTGCGGCTGAGCTATAACGTCAAGACTCGGATGGGCGGGATTGCGCTGAATGGCCAGCAATGCTTGGTGACGTCGCAAGATTACTGGGAGGCGCGTACGGCAGACGGCTGGCTGATGGCGGCCGACCCGCCCAAAAAAGGGCAAGAAGACAGTACCTCGACGGATGACGGCGAGCAATCGACATCTGCCTGGTGATTCCAGACGTAAAAGCTCAATTTAACCGAATTCCCTGGCCGGCGGCTGGGGGATTTTGCTTAAACTAAGCTTATGCCATACTGAATCAGGCCAGAAGCAACGTGATTTTGAGATTTTATGACTATGTCAAAAGAGAGCCTCACGAGGAGACTCTCTTTTTCTATCTAACGATAGGCCTATTATTTGATGATGCTGGTAACAACGCCAGAGCCAACGGTCTTGCCACCTTCACGAATAGCGAAGCGGTCGTTGTTGTTCATAGCGATTGGTGCAAGCAACTTCACCTTGAAGGTGACAGTATCACCAGGCATGACAATTTCCTTGTCAGCGGGGAGCTCGACTTCACCAGTCACATCAGTAGTACGGAAGTAGAACTGTGGTTTGTAACCCTTGGAGAATGGAGTGTGGCGACCGCCTTCCTCTTTCTTCAAGATGT
>CAYODP010000021.1:0-14070 GCA_964402815.1 uncultured Candidatus Saccharibacteria bacterium
ATGGAATTAGCTAATGTTAATCCTAGCTTAGCTTTAACTATTACTAATAGTGATAAAGAAATAAATACTGTACAAGGTGGTAATACAGCCTATAGTGACCATTTAATCACCATTACTGGACAAGAAGTAACTAATTACACTCTAAGTATGAGCAGCACTTCTTCCGACTTAACTAAACCAAGTGGTTCTAGTGGAGCTAATATTACTGGAGCGGGTGGAGTAACTGGTGATAGTATGACAGCTAATAAATGGGGTTATACAGTTACAGAAGAAAGTAATAGTAGTTATGGAGGATTAACGTATAATACAGTTCCTACTACAACTACTACGATAGCTAATGGTAATGCCGCAAGTGATAATACATTATCAGTAAAGAAAAAGCTAGTCTTTGCGGCAAAGTTTGGTGAAGATGCTGCAGCTGGTAGTTATAGGCAAAGTATCTCACTTAGTGCAGTAGCTAGTGCTACTATGGTAACGTTCAAGATAACTTATAACTCTAATGGCGGAGGAACTGCACCAGCTGCCAGTACCGAAACCAGTACGGCAAATAGTGCCACTTTTACATTACCAGGACAAGGTAGTATGAGCAAGAGCGGCTATACTTTTGTCGGGTGGAGTACTAGCTCTACGGCAACTACTGGTAGTGCAGCTGGGAGTAGTTATACAGTAAACAGAACTAATCCGCAGGTGACGCTTTATGCAGCATGGAAGGCAATTACACTGGATGCAATTACTACGATGCAAGAAATGCAACCAGCGGTATGTAATAGTGCGTCAAAAGGTGCAACGAAAACTTTGAAAGATACTCGCGCTGGTGGCACTACTAGTTACAAAATCATGAAGATGAATGATGGTAAGTGCTGGATGGTAGAGAACTTAAGATTACCAGGTGGAACAAAATTAACTTCTGCAGATAGTGATGTAAGTTCATATACGCTGCCTGCTAACCAGGCCGTTAATGGCAATATTAATAACTGGGGCACAGACAAAACTTCGCAGAATATGGCAGAAGGTAGTACAGGTATGAAAATAAATGGTAGCGGTGCTTGGAAACCAGCTTATGGTAACTATTACTCTTGGTGTACAGCAACGGCAGGAACTTGTAAAGACTCTGGAGACGCTCCTTCAAGCATTTGTCCGAGAGGTTGGACATTACCATCAAATACTAATACGAATATTGGCACCTATACGGCACTGAACTCTGCTTTTGCTGGAAGCTGGACAACTGTTGGTGGGGTGAACGGTATAAAACTAGGTTATAATTCCAATGATGCTTTCTTCCCCGCTGCCGGTAGCGTCAATGGCAATGGCCTGCGCAGTTCGGGCTCCGACGGTTTCTATTGGTCTAGTACGGTGTACTCTAGTAATGTTAACAACGCGTACTACCTGAACGTCAATAGTGGCGGAGTCGGCCCAGCCAGCAACGGCTACTATCGCTACGTCGGCTTCTCGGTGCGGTGCGTCGCCAGGTACTAAAACGAGATAATAGGACTTAAAGCAATACTGCCTCGGAACAATTCTGAGGCAGTATTTTGCAGTATTTTTATGAACATTTTTCTAAAAATGGAGAAAAATCAGCAAGACTAAAACCTCAAAACTCTAATCGGGATTAGAGTTTTACGATAGTTTAACAGGGGTGGAGGTTGCTGCAAACTCTAACTCGGATTAGAGTTTTGGAAGTTTGGGAAAATATTACAAAACGTCAAAAATATAGTAGGCTAGTTCTATTAGTTGTCGGTATGTTCTTTGTCGAGGGTCATGAAACGGAGCAAATCTGGATGGAAGTAGAGCTCGATTTTGCCGACTGGCCCGTGGCGGTGCTTAGCTAGGATGAGCTCGGTGATGTTGGTGGGGACGAAATCATCATTATTCTGTTTGTAGTAGTCGGGGCGGTGCAAGAACATGACGAGGTCGGCGTCTTGCTCGATAGAGCCGGATTCACGCAAATCGGAGAGGACAGGGCGAGGGTCGTCGCGCCCGGTGACGCCACGAGAAAGCTGGGCAAGGGCGATAACGGGGATTTCTAATTCCCTAGCGAGAGTTTTGAGACCGCGTGAAATTTCGGTAACCTCTTGGACACGGTTGCCTTTGTAGCGGTCGGAGCCTTGAATAAGCTGCAAATAGTCCACGATAATCATAGCGATACCGTGGTCGTGAACGGCGCGACGGGCTTTGTTGGACAAATCGTAAATGGTCATGGAGCTGGTGTCGTCGATATAGAGCGGGACTTCGCTCATTTCGCCGAGAGCGTCGCCAATTTTGGCAAAATCTTCGTCGGAAACGTTGCCGGTGCGAATGTTCCAAGATTTGACGCCGGAAATATCGGAAATCATACGGTCGACGATTTCGTTTTTGGCCATCTCCATGGAGAAAAAGAGAACACCTTTGTTGTCGCCGTTACGCGTGGCGACGTTATAAGCGAGGTTTTGGGCGAAAGTGGTTTTACCCATGGCCGGGCGAGCGCCGATAATAACGAGGTCGCCTTTTTGGAAACCGGCGGTCTTGTTGTCGAGGTCGCGAAAACCAGTTTTGAGACCACGGAGTGCACCTTGATTTTTATGGAGTTCCTCGATGCGGTCGTAAGCGTCGATGAGCAGGTCGCCGAGGGCGCTATAATCGGTCTTAACGGTTTGGTTGGAGACGGCGAAAAGTTTCTGCTCGGCTTCACCGACGAGTTCTTCGATTTTGCCTTTGCTATCATAAACGGCACTAGCGATATCAGTGCCAACTTCGATTAAGCGGCGACGCAGAGCGGCTTGGGCGACTAAATCAGCATAAGCATCGGCGTGAGAAGCGGTGGGCACGAAATTAGTCAGCTCGGTGAGGTAAGGCGAACCACCGACATTTTTGAGAGTCTTCTCGGCTTTGAGCTCGGCGGTTAAGGTCATGAGATCAATAGGGCGGTGATGGGCGTAAAGATTGGACATGCCCTGGAAAATTTGAACGTGACGCGGGTCGTAAAAATCTTCAGCGCGCACGATACTCAGAATATCAGGAAAAGATTGGTCAGATAAAAGCAAAGCGCCGAGTAGAGATTTCTCAGCTTCAATATCTTGCGGCGGGATGCGGCCGTCACGGCTAGTGCGGGGTTCTTCTTCCATACTACCTCCAAATCAGAAACGCTGTCGCAGTGGTTAGAACGGCGAATCGTCTTTTATTTCTCGTACATCTCCCATTATAGCAGATATTTGAGAAAGTGTTTCGTCTTTGGGGGGCTGTTTTTCGCCGGCTTCGTGAAGTTCGAAAGATAAACCGCCGAGGTGACGCGAAAGGACTTGGCGGTTGCCAGGCTTGTCGAGAATACTCTTGGTCAGGGCGTGCTCGGGGTAAATATGGAGAATATTATCGACAAATTCGTAAGTAGATTTCTGGAGTTGAGCATGGATGGCGCTATTGTCGGCCTTAATAGTGTCGAGGAAGGCATCCCAGTCAAATTCCCCGCCCGAAATGGGAGCAAAGGTGGCGTTGGTCTCGGGTGTATCAGTAGTCTGAACATTAGCTGGCTCGTTAGTTGCAGTAGCGCGGGCGGTTTTGGCGGCAGCTTTGCGACGAGCGAGTAATTGGTCGCGAATACTAGGTGCGGAGGAGCTTGGCGCTTCAGCGGGGGCAGTTTGGGTAGTGGCAGGAGAAGCTATATTATGGGTTGGCTGTGCGGGAGCGGGCTGTGTGCGAGCTAGCAGCGCAAGGAGAAGCTTGGCTTCGGGAAAAGGCGGCTGGACGTTAGGGAGTTGTGCTAATAATTCGAGCCATTCAGGGCGCGGGTCGTGAATGATTTGAGAAAGTAATTCTGAGGCGATGGTTTCCGGCTTGATACCGGAGTTTAAGAACTCTTTGAGGGTTTGCCGGATGAGATGAGTGTCGCTAGCGGCGTAAGCCGATAAAAGAGTTTGTATGGACTGGTCTTGGGGTAAACCGAGAGCATTAGCGAGAGATTCGGCGGTGATTTCGGTAGTTTGTAGTGTGGCGGCTTGGTCGAGCAGGCTCATGGAATCGCGATACGAACCGCCGCCGTGATGCACGATAAGCTTAAGGGCGTCGTCGGTAACCTGGATGTGTTCTTGGTCGGCGACATGACGGAGATGACTAAACATAGTGTCGGCGTCGGCGAGCTTGAAAGTAAAAACTTGAGTGCGTGAGGAGATAGTGATAGGCACTTTGTGAGCGTCGGTAGTAGCCATAATGAAAATAACATGCTCGGGCGGTTCTTCGAGAGTTTTGAGGAGGGCATTAGAAGCAGATTTGGTCAACATATGAACTTCGTCGATAATGTAAACTTTGTATTTGCCGGTGCTGGGGGCGATAATGGCCTTCTCGCGAAGTTCACGGATGTTGTCAACGCCAGTGTTGGAAGCAGCGTCAATTTCGATAATATCGAGATAGCTGTCTTCAGCTTGATAGGTAAATTGATTGACGGCATGAGCAAAAATTCGAGCTACGGAAGTTTTACCAGTGCCGCGTGGGCCGATAAAGAGATAGGCGTGGCTAACTTTCCCCTGGTCGAGTGCATTCTGTAAGGTATTAGTCACCTGCGGCTGCCCGACGACATCTTGAAGTGTGGTGGGGCGATATTTGCGGTAGAGAGCTTTATTGCTCATCTAGAGCGCGGCCTCAACGGCAGCCCAAGCAGCTTGGTCGTTGTTGGCAGGAATAATGGCAGAAACTTGACTACCTTCACGTAAATGGAAATAAGTGACCGAAGCATAAAGCACTTCGTATTCGCGACCGTTAACTTCGATATAATATTTATCATCGTGGTGGATGAGAGTACCGATGACGCTGCGGCGCTCCACGGGACCAATTTGTTTATAAAGGAAGCGACCTTCGGGAGTAATGGTGAGTTTAAGAATGTCGCCTTCAACGAGCTTGGACTTAGAAGCGTAGTTAGCTGGGACAGGGTAATTTTTGCCGTCAGGGCCAATCATAATCTGTCCATCAAATACGCCTTCGATAATTTTGCCATCAGGACTGCTAACGACGGTTTCGCGCGGGGCGGTAATAGCATCGCCATCGCCCAAAACCGATACTAAAAGTTCTTTAGCAGCAGCAAGGTTGGTCTCGGCTTCCTGAATAAGGCCGCGTAGTCGCTTGATTTGTTTCTCCGGTAACTCAGACATAACCTCGCATCCTGTCCAATTAACTTTTATTTCTACTATCATGATATCGCGTAGATAGTCAAAAGTCAACCAGGTTTTTTGGTGGCTTTTCCACTGATTTAACAGTGATAAACGCAATAATGTTGTAAAAATTACAATGAAATTTGTCTTGAAAAAATCTAAAAATAAGCTTAGGTTTTTTGGAGCATGTAAATTTGGCTGAAGTAGCAAAACCGCCCCAGTGGGGCGGTGTAAGCGTGGTAAGCGAAAGGTTAGTGCATAAGTTGTAGGTCGTGGTAAAGCGATTCTATCGCGGTGGCGAAATCGGCTTCGGTAGGGTCTGCGTCCATGACTTGATGGAGTTGTTCAGGGTTAGTGATGTCGATATCGTCATATTCGTCGTAGCGTGGAGCGTTGTGGTCAATGGGGAGAATCCACTCCGTCCATCGGCTAGCTTCTAACCCGTCATCATGAACATGGCAGAGGGTTTGCGGAGTACTGTGGATGGTGATAATGTTTAACTGTTCGGCGACAGCAGCGGCTTGGTCGGCCGCGCTGATTTTGTCGATGGCAATTACGCAATCGGGGCGTAGCGGGATAACTGTACCATCTGCGGTCTTGCATCGCGTGAAGACGGAAAGTTGGCAATAACTACCGTGTTTGCGAGTTTTGACAAGCAAATCGTCAAGGTCAAGGATGATTTCGGGAGTATAGGTGAGGAGCAGGCGGTCTTCGGCGGTATCGACGGTGTTGGCATCCATCGGGTAGATGTAGCCAATCATTTCTGGAGTAACGCCAGTATAATAGCCGTAGAGAACTTCGCCAGGAAAATGCGAAAGATTCTGATTCTCCAGGATGGAGTAACTTTGGTAAGCACGGCGCTGAGCGTTCTGGTCGATGTTGTCGATATCGGAATCGGTACGTACGCGAGCCAAGATACGGAAAGGATGCTCTAAATCCTCGCAGTAGAGATGGCCACTGGCGATTTGATTGACTGGGGTGAGACCGTTCACGATTGATTTCGTGGCGTGGACGCGACAGCGTCGGTAAAGATTTTCGAGCTGAGCGCGAGAAGGATGTATTGGTATGTGTTTGATAATTCCCTTGTGGTAAGCGGAAGAATTTTTGATATACCCGAGTAAATCGGCATCAGAGAGCAGCTGAATCAGCTCGCGTTCCGGTCTTAGCCAAGAATACGTTAATGACACAAAATCACTTTCCTTTCAAAATAAAAATACAAGGCAGTAGCCTATACTTCTATTGTATCACAGATTGCTTAAAATGTCAATACTAATTATGCATATTTTAAGAATTTGATAGGTTTAAGTGAATTTGACAAGATTAAATAAGAGGTGGTTGATAACAAAAATGAGCCCCTTAGAGAGCTCATTTTGCTTACAACTTACTAGCAGATTGCTGAAATAACTAGGCGAGTTCGACGGTAGCGCCAGCTTCTTCCAAAGCCTTCTTCATAGCTTCGGCGTCAGCCTTAGCGACCTTCTCTTTGACGGTAGCAGGAGCACCATCAACGATAGCCTTAGCCTCACCGAGACCAAGACCAGTAGCTTCCTTGACAGCCTTGATGACGGCAATCTTCTGAGCACCGGCGTCTTTCAAGACGACATCGTATTCAGATTTGCCTTCGTCGGCAGCAGCGCCACCTTCGGCAGGAGCAGCAGCAACTGCAACAGCAGCCGCGGCTGGCTCGATGCCATATTCATCTTTAAGTACATTTTTGAGTTCGTTGACCTCAAGAATAGTCATATTGACTAACTGTTCGGCCAATGCTTTGATATCTGTAGCCATAATGTTTCCTCCGGAGTGGGGTCCTTAACGCGATTCTTACAGAATCGCTACCAGCTACGTCGTCGGTTCGGAAGAGAAAAAGGTTTTTCTCTTCGCTCACGCTCCTCGTGCTGGACGGAAAAAGGTTCCCAACCTCCAAAAATCAGGTTGATTTCTTCATAAAAAGCGCGGTCTTCATGAAGAAAATGATTTTCGATTAATATTAATAATATTTGCCTCAATTTACCCGAGGCTGGTTGATTGCTAATTAAGCAGCTTTGGCTTCCAAGCCAGAGATAATCCCCGACAAACCATTGCTGGTAGCAGAGATAGTATCGTTGATAGGCGAGAGAAGCTGAGCGACCACTTGCGCGATGAGCTCGTTCTTGGACGGCATCTTGGCAAGGGTATTGATCTCGTCTTCGGCCATCGCTTTACCACTGTCGTTAAAACCGCCAGCGAGCACGAGCGCGGGATGGGTCTTGGCGAATTCGGCCAAAACCTTGGCGGGCGCAACTTCGTCTTCGGCTGAGATAGCGTAGATGAGTTGGCCGGTCAAACCGGTCGTGTCGGTGTCTTTATAGACGGCGATTTCTTGCATGGCGACGCGGACGAGGCGGTTCTTGACCACCTTAATCTTGACGCCGGCTGCGCGGGCGGCCTTGCGGAGCTCTTGGAGCTCGGCGACGGTCAAGCCTTGATAGCGGGCATAAGCGGTGAGCTTAGCGTCGTTAAGTAGAGCCGTTAAATCAGCAACCAAAGTGTCTTTTTTCGCTTTTGAAATTGCCATAAAAGTTCCTTAGGTTAGATGTTAATCTAAAACTAAACCGTAAAATTATGATGAATATTTACAAATTTAGGGGTTGGCTTGCTAGTAAGTTGTTAAAATTCGTTACCCACAAAGACCACTAAGATGATTCTTCGGTGACCTAGATTAAGAATATCGTAAAGTGTTGTAACTTTTACAACATCTCCCGTATTCAGTCACTGTCTTTAGAATAACTGGTTACATTATAGCAAAAGTTGGGAAGTTTGACAAGGGCTTAGATAAAACAAAGCCCCTCCGAAGAGGGGCGAAGAGGTAGGACTGGTCGATGTAATGAAAACTAACAGTAGGTTTGCTGGGTTAACTTGCAGCACTGCTGGTATTCTTTGTCGGTAATATCGGTGTTAGGTGTGGCGTACTGGACGGCGACGGTTAGGCACCCAGCGCGTGTATTATTGCGAGCACGACAGTGAAAATAGCCTTCAAACGGAATGTAATAACGGCTAGAGTTTTCGCGGGACAGCTTGGGATCAGCAAGACAACCTTTAAGGTTAAAGCTATGGCCGCTGCCGTCTTCGTGCTCGATGCTGGTGATGATAGCATCGTATTTGTGTTGCTGGGCGGAAACGAAAGTGACAGGAATCTTGATTTTGTCCTGACTGCGCTTGGCAGAGTCGAACAGACTGTCACGGTTCGGTCCATTGACAACATCGAAAGTGTGTCGAATCATTACGATAGCCATACGACTACCTCCTTATAAAATGTGCACCGCAAAAGCGGATGGCCTGGGCATACGCCTCAGGGCTTATATTGCTATTGTAGCACAGATTGCTTAAAAAGTCAATAGTTTTTATGCTAATTTTTAGGAAAATGCAAGGTTTAGGTGGTCTTGGTGGGGATTTTGCCGACTTCTTGAAGCCATTTAACGGTGTCATTGACGGTGGTTTGGGGCGGGCGAGAGGTGTAGTCGAGCTCGCGGTCGGCCTTGGCGTGAGAAAAGTTGGAGTTGCTCTCTAGGGTGTAGAGCGAATATTTAGTATAGAGAGGTGGTTGCTGCTTGAGGTTGTAATAAAGTTCAGATAATGGTGCGGTGAGCTTGGCGAGCCACATGGGTAAGAAGGTGGTGATAGGTTTGCGGCCGGTGGCTTCGGCAATCATCCTGAGCAGGTTGGGAATGGTGATGTAATGCCCTGATAGAATGTAGCATTCGCCGGGCTGGCCTTTTTGACAAGCGGCAAGAATACCTTGGGCGACGTCGCGGACGTCAACGAAATCGTAGCCGCCTTTGACGCCGGCTTTGAGACGCCCAGTGGCAGTATCGAGAATGAGTTGGGTGAGATGGCTGGTCTTGAAGTCGTAAGGGCCGATAATACCGGAAGGATGGACGATGCAGGCGTTAAGGCCGCGATTTTGCACGGCATCGAGGACGTATTGAGCAGCTTCAGCTTTGGATTTGGCATATTCACCTTCGACTTTGGTGGGGTCGAAGTGGGAGATTTCGGTCATGACGGCGTGATTAGGTAATTCGGGAATAGCGTGGACGCTGTTGACATAGACGAGTTTGGCGCCGATTTCGAGAGTTTTCTCGACGATGTTGCGAGTGCCGATAACATTGACCTGAAAAACTTGGGGATTGGGCTGAGACTTGATATAAACAATGGCGGCGCAGTGAATGACGTAGACTTCGGCGTCGGCGGGTACGGTGAAAATTTTGGTGAGTGTATCGGGCTTGGTGACGTCGCCAACGTAAACTTGACAGTGTAAGGAGGAGACGGCATCGGCGTGTTCGGGTGAAGAAACTAGGGCGCGCACCTCAGCGGTAGGTTGAGTTTGGTTGAGCTCACGAACGATGTTGTTGCCTAGAAAACCATTAGCGCCGGTAACGATGTAAATTTTTGACATAATTCCCTCCTCTTTTGTAGTAACTATACCATAAAAATGAGTTTTTTGTGGAAAATAAAAATAATTAGTCTTGTTCCGCAAATACGCTTTTTCTCGGGTCGCGTCCCTCGAGCTCGTCGTCACGAGTCTCGGGCGCTCATCCTCGGTCGTGACCTCCGGGAGTCCCGAGAAAAAGGTATTTACGAAACAACGTCAAAGAAAATACTTGGCTCCATAATACGTGCAGGACAGAAAAGAAGCCCGCTTAGAGAGCAGGCTTCTTCTGATAATTTGTGTTAGGCGCAATTAGTTGTATATGTTCTCGACGGCGATAGAGGGGCCTTGAGAAGTCGTAACATAGATAGACTTAACAAAGCTGCCTTTGAGCGATGCTGGGCGATGGCTCTTGAGCGAGTCGAAGAAGGTTTCGGCATTCTCAAGGAGCTTTGCTTGGTCGAAGCTAGTTTTGCCAAGACCGATATGGATGATGGCTTGTTTGTCGACACGGTATTCGACTTTACCGGCTTTGGACTCTTTGACGGCTTTTTCGAGGTCAACGGTCACGGTGCCAGCTTTAGGATTTGGCATCAAGCCTTTTGGCCCAAGCAGACGAGCATATTTACCAAGCTTAGGCATGTAAGCTGGGGTAGAAATTAAGACGTCGAAGTCGATTTCGCCTTTGTCGAGACGCTTCAAGAATTCTTCGTCTTCGGCGATGTCGGCGCCAGCAGCGGTAGCTTTCTTAGCTTCGTCAAGCGGAGCAAAGACGGCGACGCGGACGGTTTTACCATTACCGTGAGGTAAAACGACAGTGGCGCGGATGTTTTGGTCGGCTTGGCGAGGATCAACGCCTAGGCGGACGTGAGCCTCGACGGTAGCGTCAAACTTAGATGGATTGGTTTCGGCAGCGAGAGCAAGCGCATCTTTGAGAGAGTAGAGCTTGGCTTTCTCGATGAGCTTAGCTTTGGCTTGGTAGTTCTTGCCGCGGCGCTCAAGCTTGGGGCGGGTAACAGGGGCAGCGCCTTTTGGCTTCTCGCCGGCTTCCTCGAGAGCTTTAGCCTCGGCTTTGCGGGCTTGGCGCTCTTCTTCGGCTTTAACTTCTTCGATATGTTTCTTGGATTTCTTGCCAGATTTGGCAAATTGCTCAGTCTCTTCTGTGACTGGAGCTTGTTCGAGATTTTCTTTGACTTCTTCGGTCATGAATGTTCCTTTCTGTGGTAGTAGCGAGGAGTTTGGGCTAATTTGCTTTAGATTTTCGCAAAATTAGTAACAAACTATAATTCTCTCCCAACCTGGTTAATTTAATAACTAAATTATAGCAAAAAAGGCGTAAAAACGCAAGATTTAGGCTGATTTATAGATATTCCCGTCGATGTCAATCAGCCAAGCGCGTAAGTCTCCGCCTTGCATAACGGCAACGATGTTTGTGTAATCATTGAGATTTTCGATAGTGTGGCTAGAAGTGTCGCTGATGTCGAGTCGGGAGACTTGACCGTTTTTACTAATCATGTAGAAATAGGGCACGCCGCCGTTGCCGAGTTTGACGAAATAAACGCTGATGATGTTGTCGGCTTCAGCGATGATTTGTTGATTGTTATTGAGGTCGATAATTTGTAGGTGGTTATTTTCGTCGACATCGGCAGACATGGTATATTCAACGTTGTCAGAGCCGGTCCAATGGTAGTATTGTCCTAGAACAGTACCGTGATAGTTTTTAGCAAGGTTGCTAGCGAAGACCGCGTAGGGGTCGGGAGTTTCGGGTGTAGTAATTTCTTCTTTGGGGGTTTCGGGGGTGGTAGTTTCTATTTCCGGCTTCGTAGGAGCTGGTTCTTGCTGGGTGAGCTGTTCTTGGAGACTAGAAATTTCCGAGGATTTGTGGCTAGAGGAAATCATGCCGTAGATACCGAAGCCAATACCACCAAGAGCAAGAACAGCGCAGATAATGATGGGTATAAGTGAGGAGGGGGCGCTTTTAGCGGTGACGGGTGGTGGTGTGACCGTTGGAGGGGTGTTTTGAGAGAGGTTTGGTTCCATAGAGTTTCCTTTTTAAATAATTAGTGCTTATAGTTGTATTATAGCAAGATTATGATAAATCTGATAAATAACGATGGTAAATTGGAGTTTGACGCAAGTTTTAGGCTGAAAATGCTTGAAAAAATCTAAAAATAGCATATGAACTATTGACAAAAATGATAAAGTGTGCTACAATGAGAAGACAGCCCCTTGACAAGGGCGTTGTACGTTATTTTAGAGGAAAGCGAGGTTTGTTAGTAGCCCGAAATTGCACGACGAAATTGCTAGAGATTGAAGGAGAGAGTAGTAATGGTTGATGGGTCAAAAATTTTGGGAGCGTTTGACTGTTCGCAAACAAAGCTGATAGAGGTATATCTCGAGGTGCCGGAGAACTGGAATGAAATGTCGCCGGAGGAGCGTCGAGACTTCGAGGAAGAAGTACTCTATCGGATGATGTTGAAAATCGGTGCTACGTCGATGCCGACGTCAATGTTCGAATCGGCGAAGCATGCGATTGCGACGGCCTGCACGATGGCAAAAACTCAGAAATTGGGTTATACCATTTGCGGCAATTTAGAAACAACTTAGCTTTTTCACAAGAAGCCGCCTCTTTGGGGCGGCTTTATCATGACTTAACATTGCTCGAGAAAATCGACTAATTCCCCGTTTTCGAAAATTTGCACGCCATCAACTTGTTCTTGGTCACGAACGGGGAGAAAAACTGTGAGTTTGACGAGCTTTTTCTGGCATTTGGGGCATTGATAGAGATAGCCGCCGCAAGCATAGAAACCGGCGGGAATGTCGGCCTTTTTGGCGACTTTGACGAGGTTGGTTTGGTAATAATTGGGGTCGGTTTCTTCGGTATAATGACCAACGGTCATTGTGGGGAGACAAAATAGCTGTTTCTTGAGTAATTTCATTGGTTCGGCGCAACCGGTGCACCAATCGTCATGCAGCCAAGCCTTGGCTTTTTTGAGAATTCCCATAGTTTTAAGCGGATTTTTCGGTGGATTTAGTGGTTTTGGGTGCGTCGCTTGAACCATCTTTGGATTTCTTGGTGGGTTTGTCAGCAGATGGCTCAACATCGACTTGGTTGGTGGATTTATCAGAGGTAGATGCGGTGTTTTTCTTAGAATTGGCTTTGGCTTCTTCGATGCTTTGCACCATCATATCAGCCTTGGAAATGCCGGTAAGGATGTGCTTATCGTCCATGCGGAAACGCTGATTAGAGGTGAAAGTATCGACGCGGACTTTGATGTCATCAACTTCGAAGAGGAAGCTGACACGGCTGCTGCCTTCCATAAAACCAGAGCCCATTTTACCATCGTCAACCCAGGCTTTGCGGACACGAGAAGCAGGAAGAATGTAGAATTTGCCGGGGTTCCAATAGAAAACGAGCCCCATCATGCCCTTAGCGATGTCGAGAACGACGGTTTTGCCGCGGCCGTAGAAGGTGTGGTTGCGTTTGTGGCCTTCGGAGGCGAATTTTTGTTCGAGGTCACGAGTTTGTTTGCGGAAAATGAAGCTACCGCCAAAAATCCACCAAACTACCGCGAGAATGGGAATAACCATGAAGGTAATCACGGCGCCAGTGCCGCCGTCTTTGAAGCAGAGTGCGCCTAGGAGAATGCTCAAGGCGCTAACGAGTAGCGGTATGAAAATATAACCTAAGAGGTAGAAAATATTGATTTTTTGGATTTTTTCGTTCATTTTTACTCCTTTCTTAATTATTTTAATCCCAATCGGATTTAGGCTTTTCCTCGGACTTTTTACGGGTATAAAATGCTGGGAAGAAGCCGATTTTAGACCCGATGAAATGTGTCAAGGCAAAAATAACGACAACGGTGGCGAGCTGGACAAGAAGGGTAGGAGCTTCGATGGCGGTTTCCTCGCTAGCGATGGCGGCGTCACCAACCATGTCGATGTAAAAATCTTTGCGGTCGAGTGAGTGACCGTGTTCGATTTGCTGGAGAAAATTCTCGTTCTGAGTGAGGTCGGCGGTAATAATTTTTCCGACTGGGAGGATGGAATCGCCACTGTAGATAGAGTCGCCGGTAGTCTGAACGGCGTCATTATTGATGCGGGCGGCAACGCGTTCGCCAGACGGAAGCTCGAGGAGCTGCATATAGAAATTGTCATAGAAGCCACCGCCGTCATTACGCCAGCTAATTCCCTCGGAGATGACTGTAAAAGTATCGTGAGATAAGAGGTCGGCGATGTTTTGAGCTCGAAAAGTCGTATCAGTAGCTTTGCCGCCGATGATGCCGTCGGCCATAATATGCTCGGATTTGTGTTGTTCGTATTGAGCGGAGAAAATGGAGCTAGCGAGACGTTCGGTGCTTAAGCTAACCAAAAATCCTAGGAGAAGACAAATCCAAATGTCGTATCGTAAAATATATCTGCGCGCCATAAACACTAATTTTAATCTTATTTTTATGATAGCACTTCTAAAACCGAGTGACAAGAGTAGATTTTTGAGGGCTAATACCAAAATTGTGTTGTTGGTTATGCTTGTAAGATAGACTGTGTACA
>CAYODP010000022.1:0-13006 GCA_964402815.1 uncultured Candidatus Saccharibacteria bacterium
AGCAGGCGATTCTTTTATACAACCATTAGCAACAACCTAATTTTGGTATTAGACCTGGGAGGGGGATTTAACAGAGGTGAGGAGTAGAGTACTGGCGGAGCGAAGAGCCAAAATGGACCCGCAATCGGGGGGGCGATGTACGGGTCCATTTTGGTTGCGGGAGTTGGATTTGAACCAACGACCTTTTGGTTATGAGCCAAACGAGCTACCAGGCTGCTCTATCCCGCGATGTGATATGAGCGATGTGCTCGTATTTCTATATTTTAGCGCATTTAACGAGAAAATCAAGAGTTTTTTCGGAAAAAGTTGGAAAATTGGGGTTAAATTGTTGCGTATAGGGCGTTTTATGGGTTTAGGAGGTGAGATGTTGTCATTAGGCCGATATGTTATTGCGAGAAACGACATGATAGTTAATGCAGAATGCAGTTTTACGTTTTTCGGAATACGAGCATTGTCATTAGTCCAATACATTTTCACGAGAAACGGTGTCTCGCCAGCCCGCCGTCGCGGGTGGCGAGCACCTCTTCCTCCCTCGTGACGGTCCGGATGTTCTCTTAGAAAACGTATTGGACTAATGACCTCAGTATATTTTTATAGGTTCGGATTCCTTTGAAAAAGTAAAACCTGCATTCTGCAATTCCAGATGGTTTTTCGAAAAGTGTATTGGTTAGAAGCCATCATTCCCTCTCCCACCAATTAGCTAGTAGGAGTTGGTAGTAATACAACGGAGGAGTGAGTCGTGTGGTACTATAAGAGCCTTGTTCTAATAGTAACCTATTGCTTCGTCAAAGGTTCCAGTACTCGTTTGTCGTATCATTAAATACGACTCACTCCGTGCTTCGCCTTTTCCTCGCACTAGGTTACTCTAGAACAAGGGCACGTAAAAGACAGACATATTATTATATGTTGTTTTGGTTGGCAATTTCCAACCTTTCTTATGTTAATTAAACTAAATCTATCAAAATCTAACAGGGGTAATTTGGAGTTGAACTTGTAAAGCCTGTACAAGTTCGATTTTGTTATTACTATTTTGTCGCCGCCGTAACCGTAACTTCCGTTGAGTATGTGTCTGCGGGAAGTACCGGGCTGATGGAGACGCCTACACTAAATATATGGGTGGTGGTGTTACCGTTAGTGGTTGATGTGTTATGGAAGATATGTTTATCGGTAGTAATAGGGTCGTAGAGACCAGAAGCGTTTAGGATTCCCCAAGCGTTGTTGCCAACTTTGACTGGATTGTCTGCTGAAGTAGTGGGGATTTGATTGGCGGAGTTGGTTTTGCCGATGAGGTTAGGTTCTTGGGCGCTGAGGAATACATCATAGTCAGCGTTACTGGTGACAGTAGCATTGATTTCGCCAGTGATAATATGGTTAGGGTCGGCGGTTTTGGTCATGCCAGAAACGGCGTCGAGAGTGAGAGTGGGCTGAACTACGACCTGAATTTGCCCATTCTGCTCGTCTACAGCTGGAGGTTCAATCTTGGGAAGATTACCGGCGGAGACACAACGGATGGGAAGTTGGCTAGCATTGGTAATAGATGCGCCAACTCGCGATGCGTCAACTTTACTCTGCGTAAAATACAACATGAAAGGTAGCCCAGACGATACATTAATGTAATAACGTCCACCGTCAAGCTTCAGCGTATCTTTCGTTGTGACGTAACCAGCATACGGCATATTGTATGGCGTTTGTGTCAGTAATTCGCCGTTGTTTCCTATATTCGCAATTTTAATGAGATTATCGAATGAAGTGTCGCCTTGCAAGACGGGTAGATGCCAATTCTTCGGGCAGACGTCACCTGTCGCTACATTGTCGCCGCCTTCGCCTTCACTATCTTGATAACAAACTTTATTCGTAAGTGCAGCGGCGGCGCAATATGAATAATAGTTACCGTATTCTGGTCGGTAATCATTCCCTAGCAATTCCGTACTGCCAACAACAGTTTTGACTAAGAGGAAACTGCCGCTTGCCTCATCATTATCTGCTAGTAACCACCTTTTCTCGATATTGGTATCGTCTGGGGTGAGTTCGTTTTTGCCTTCGGGGTCGGCTAGATTGGTTTCTGGGGCGAGTTTTAAGTTTTGTTGCATCCAACAGTTGCCATCTACGAGTTTTACGACATTGTAGGTATTGTTATCACGTTTGTCTTTGAGAGTGGCGACATCTTGCACGGTAGTGTTAGAGCAAATCTGTTGGCTCATATCTTGCATGTATTCGATATCGTGAATAGTGCGATAATCTCCGGCGGCATAAGCTTGAGGATTGTTCTCTATCGTAATGCGGCTGGGATGACTAGCTAAAAGAAGGGCTCCGGTCACAAATAGTATACTGAATATTATTCGTTTACTGCTAGTTAAAGGTTGATGTATTTTTAGCATGGAGCCCTCCTTTTAGGTTAAACATCTCGAAGAGCCTATTATTATAAACAAAAATGGCACCACGAGGGTGTCTAGCAAACTCAAAAGTCAGATTGAATCTTCGTAATGATTTCGCGCCTCATGGCGCCATTTTTACCATTACAAAAAATCCAACACTGGTTTACGACAATTGAGCTTACTAGACGTTTTAATTATAACATATAAATCCTAAGTAAGCTAAAAATCGTACCCTCAATTCCCTCTCCCACCAATTAGCTAGTAGGAGGTTGTAGTAATACAACGAAGGAGTGGGCATAGTAGTGCTATATAAGCCTTTGTCCTAGCTAGCGTGATACAGCGTTGACAGATGCGTTACAACGCGACAAGTCGCTACCATCCGGGCGTCGTCTCGAAAGAATAAACGAGTTTATTCTTTACTCGTCTCCTACGGCTGACGCTCTCGGTATGTTTAATACCGTTCGCTCCGTTACTCCCCGTCGCTTTGGCTCACGCTGCTAGGAACAAAGGGTGCGTAAAGATAAATATGCTATATGTTGTTTTGGTTGGTAATTCCCAACCTTTGGGTAGAAAAGCCTAAGATTCCTACCATTCTTGCCACTTTCTTAATTTTTCCAAACTCTAATCCGAGTTAGAGTTTGTAATAACCTCCACCCCTGTTAAGCTCTCGTAAAACTCTAATCGGGATGAGAGTTTTATGATTTTGGCCTGGGTGGGTTTGGGCGAAATTATCGAAAAAATTAGTGAAGATTTATGGCTTAAAAACGGCTGATTTAGGCACTGCGATTGGAAACGGTAGGCTTAGTAGACGGCAGAAAAAGTATATAAAGGAGCGGCGGAAGGAGGTAGATATGGAGGGCGTTGGGGAGGCCGGAGAAGAAGTTGAGCGTGATGAGATAGGCGACGAGGAGTGGGACGAGAAGGGGGAGAGCGGGGTGGCGCCAGAAAGTATTGACGGGGCGTGTGGCGGGAGCGGAACGGCCGTCGAGGAACTTGCTCGAGAAGAGACGCGGAGCGAAAGCGATGAGTAGACTAAAAATGACGAGCGCGATGCCGACAAGCCCGGTCTCGAGAAGGAGAGAGAAGGCTTGGTTTTGGACGATTTCTTTGGGAGAGGTGACATTAGTCATGAAGGAGTTGAGGTACATGGCGGTGCCGGCGCCACCTAGACCAACGCCGAAGAGGACACTAGTAGGAGTGAGCGGGCTGGTGGCGGGGCAAGGACAGCAAGAGGTGAGACAGTGCAGCCAGACGTCGTAATTGACGCGAGGGTGGCCAGGGGCGGAGAGCCAAGTGTCGATGGCGGCGCGATTGAGGCTAAGACGGACGTTGGTGGACTCGGCGACATAACCGTCAAAAGCAGTAGAAGTAGAGGAATCCACAGAGTTTTCCACGGAATTGGCAGGATTGTCCACAGGTTTTGCACAGTCGGAGGAGGAGTTTTGCACAGAATTAGCTGAGTTTTCCACGGGATTTCCACAGGGTGAGGTAGAGTTATCAGAGGTGGAGCTGGTCGTGGCAGGGCGAAGGTCGATGCGACCGAGAGAGAGTTGGTGAATGGATTTGGTGATGCCAGAGACAAAAGTCTCGGAAGTAGGACTGAGAGCGGCAAAAGTGCCCTGCAGGCCGAGCGAAACGAGGAAGCTCATCACAGGGATGATAATCAAGCTCCAGCGGAATTGATGGCGGCGAAGGGCGAAAATAAACATAATAATTAGGGCGATAGCGTAAGCGTAAATAGCGCCACGAGAAAAAGTGAAGAAAAGAGTGGTCGATAAGATAAAGACGGTGAGGATGAGGCCGATGAGCTGTGGTTTGGTTAGCGAAGAGAGTTGCGCGGAGGGAGAAAGATGTTTAGCTTGAACATGACGAGAGGATTTAGCAAGACGGGGAGTAGAGGGCGAGGTGGAAGACGCGAGCTGAGTGCGGAAGACTAAAAGATAGAGCGCAGTGAGGGTGGGGGCGAGTAAGAGATTGCCCATGAACTGCGGCTCGATGGCAAAGCCCGAGGGATGCGGAAAGCCAAAGGAACGATAAGTACAGCCAGCGCAAAGGAGAGTGGACTCGCGTGACCAGCCGACTAAATCGAGAATACTTTGAATGAAACAAAAGAGACAGATGGCTAAACTAGAGACAAATAAGACAAGTAGGAGATGCTGGCGCCAGTTACGGCGTGACGGCAAAAGCGGTAGAACATAGAGAATCGAGAAAACGGCGAAGAAGACAAGCCACATGACGCCGGCGGTAAGAAGACCGCGCAAGGGGTTGGCAGACCAAAAGATGGAAAGGGTGAGGTAGAGCGGAAAGAGTGAGAAGAGGAAGAAACGGCGGTCGGAGATACCAACGAGAGATTTACCCCAGAAGCGAGCGGAAGCCGAGCGGGGGCGGCTGGATTGGCGGCGTTGCTGAACATAAGTGGCGATGAGCCAGGCTAGAGTAGCGCCATCGAACAGGACTAGCCAGATGAGCGGGAGAGACAACTCGAAGTTCATGGAAGAGTTGGCGCCGAGGCTGATAATGGGGTAATAGGAGAAGAAAAGCACGGCGGGAAGCGCATAGATGAGCGCCCAAAGGCAGCGGTTAAGTAGTTTCATGAGCGGGTTCTCCTTGTTTAACTAAACTTTTAATTCCCTGGCGAAAAAAGTGCGGGGCGAAACGCTCGGCCGAAGCGCTGACAGCGGCACGGTCGAACTGGAGCTGCTGGAACTCGGAAATGGCGTGGGCGAGAGAAGCGGTAGTTTGTTCGGGGAAAAGTAGACCATTCTGAGGAGGTGTGACGAAATCGCGACTACCACCGGACTGATAGGCGATGACGGGGCAGCCAGCGGCGAGAGCTTCGACGGCGGCGATGCCAAAAGGTTCAAGACTGGGAAAGAGATAAGCTTTGGCGCCTTGAAGATAACAGGCAAGCTCGGCGCTAGGCGTCCAGGGGAGAAAAGTGATGAGGGGTGAAGCGTGCGCAAGTTTGACAAGATTGGCGTGCTCGGGGCCGTCACCAACGACGAGAAGCGGAATGTTAGCCTCGAGACAGGCGGAAATGGCAAGGTCAACTCGTTTCCAAGTAACCTGGCGGCAGCTGATGATGTAGTAATCCTTCTCTGTCGATAACGGCGGTTCGACTGTTGCTTGTGGAAAACTTGTGGAAAACTTGTGGAAATCTGTGGGGTTGGCGGTGGATTTCTCGGTGGATTCGGTGGAAAAACTGTGGGTTTTTGGTGGAAAAGCGGCGGAATTATGGTGGAAAACCTGTGGAGAAACGGTGGATTTCTGCGCGGATTGCGGTGGAAAAGTTGAACTATGCAATTCCCTGTCGGGCGCCGGCGTGAACTTATCTACCTCAACGGGCGGGGCGACGACCACGGCGTCGCGGTGGTAATACTCTTGAATTTGCGCTTGGGCGTAGCTCGAGATAGTTACAAACTGGTCGGGGCGCTGAGCGGCGCGATAATCGGCTTGGCGCAGAGGTTTGACAAAGAGCTTGAGACAGAGGCGAACGAGCGGATTAAGGACGCCAAAACCGGGGTTGGCGAGATATTGGTCGTACATTTGCCAATAATATTGGGTGGGGACATGGCAATAACAGAGGTGGTAGGTGCCGTGATTATTATTCTGGGAAAGTGATAACCGTTTCACCTCTGGAGAGCGGCCGGGGATGGAGATAAAAACATCGGAATTTGCAGTATTAGCATGAGTATTTTGCCCGCTAGAGGCCTGAGAAGGCGATTCTGGGGCGATAGAGGCGGGAGCTGGATCTGATGGCTCTAAAACGCTAGAGGCAGCTTCTGGGGCTTTAGACGAGGCTGTAGGAGGGGCGGTAAGGCGGTGCTGGGCGCGAGGCTGGGTGCGAACCGACTTGGCTTCGGCACCGGTCACAGAGATGACGATATCGTAGCTAGAGAGGTCGAGATGGCTAAAATAGAGCTGGCGCAAGGGGCCGAGGAATTTGCGGAGAGATTTGGGGAAAATTTGGAGCCAGCCGGTTTTGACGGTGGCGTCGTTGAACCAGTCGATGCCCTTTTTACTATATTGAGAGGTGTAAATTGGGGCGTCGGGGTACATATGGTGGAGCTCGAGGAGGACTTTTTCGGCGCCGCCAGGGGTGGTGAGCCAGTCACAGACCAAGGCGATACGAGGGCTAGTTCCCTGTGCGGAGGAGAGTGACTGATGAGACTTTGCGTCGGAAGATGCGGAGGCTGACGAAGAAGTATCTCGTGACGGTTGTGCTTGAGACGGCGAGGTGGTCATGCGAGTTATTTCGCCCCCTTACAAAGTAGAACGGCGCCGATGGTGCGGAAAATAATGCGAAAGTCGAGCCAAACTGACCAATTTTGGATGTAATAGAGGTCAAGAGCGCGGCGTTCTTCGAACGAGATATCGCGGCGGCCAGAGACTTGGGCGAGGCCGGTGAGACCGGATTTAACCGAGAGAAGGAGCGAACGGTCGCCGTAGTGATGCAACTCGCCAGGGACGAGGGCGCGAGGGCCAACGAGGGAGATGTCACCGCGTAAAACATTAAACAACTGAGGTAACTCATCGAGCGAAGTGGCACGGAGGAATTTGCCGAGTTTGGTAATACGGGGGTCGTTGGGAATCATGTCGCCGCCAGCACGGTATTTTTTGATGAGCTGAGGTTTGCCCATTTTGGTAAAGGCTTCTTCGGGGGAGAGGCCAGAATATTCGGGCTTCATGGAGCGGAATTTGTAGATTTTGAAGCGGCGATTGTAGCGCGAAAGGCGAATCTCGGAGTAAAAAGCCGGGGCTCTAGGGTCGGAAAGCTTCTCGACAATCCAGATGATGAGCATGGGAATGAGGGCAATGACGAGGGCGATAATGCTAAAGATGATGTCGCCGCAACGTTTGATGAAGCGAGCACTGCCAGCGAGCGGGGTGGCACGGACGAGGATGGCTGGAGTGCTACCGACGAGCTCGAGGTCGCCAGTCTGCGAAGTGAGGGCGGCGTTGGAGGGGACAAAATAATAGAGGAGGTGCTGGTTGATGGCTTGGCGATAAACGTATTCGGTACGCTTGTCGTCGGTCTGGAAAATGACGTCGGGGCGACTTTTCTTAAGAGCTTCTTTGAGAGAGGAATATTGCTTGGAGCGAAGGTCTTTGGGGATGTATTTGGCGCTGGCGACGACGCCACAGAGACGAAAGCCGGACTCAGGGTAAGAGGCGATGTAATCGGCGAGGTATTCGGTGTTCTGGGTGTTGCCGATGATGATGGTACGCAAGGCGGCACGGCGATTGTGGCGTAAAGCAATTAACCTACCCCAACGAACGGCGCCGCGGAAAAGCCCGAGAAGAACAAAACAAGAAACCATGGCATAGAGCGCCACGGGGCGAACTGGGAAAAGGTCGAGGTCGAGGAAGAAATCGCAAGTGATGATAGCCATCATGCCGATAACGGAAGCTAAGAATAAACGGCCGATTTCGTGCCAACGGCTGTTGCCGAGAAAGACAGATTTACGATAAAGACCGACGGAAGCGAGAATCACTAAGTAAACTGGCACCATGACAACCATGGAAATAACGAAACGCCAAGGGTCGGCATCGAAGTAGAAGGGGCGCTGGTCGAGATGGGTGCGCATGAGATAAGCAACCAAAAAAGAAAGTAAAATCGCACAAGCGTCGCCAAAAACTAGGAAAATATGAAAAAACAACCCAGAATCTTTCTTCATGGGGTAATTATACCATATCTGTAACGGAGATGAAAGCGTAAATGGAAAGATAAAAAGCTAAAACATTATGCTTTGGAGTAAAATGGCAAGCACTAACGTGATGATTGGCGGTATTTTTTGGTAAAAATGAACCAAAGGAGGCTAAGGCCAGCAACAATGAGCATGGCGTTGACGAGTTTGATGAGAAGAGAGTTCCAGCCGATGAGGATTTTGGGCCAAGAGAAAGTTTGACCGTAGGCGATAGTGAGGATGTCGGAGAAAGCACTGGCATTGAGAAAACTCATGAGAGCCGAGATAGCTAAACCGAGCAAGAACATGAAACCGATAGCGTAAAGGCAGACTTCGAGTAAGTAGGCGCCATAAATGAGATAGAGGTCGAAGGTGGAGGCGCCAAGCGAACGGTAAAGGCGGATTTGGCTGGATTGGTCGCCAAGGACTTTGATAAAAGTGAAAAGCATGATGATGGCGACAATGACAATAATAACCGTGGTGGCGATGTCGAGCACGCCCCAAGCGATTTTGCTGGATTCGTGGAGGCTGATGCGGTTGTCGAAACTGGAATTACTGAGGAGGGGGCGCTGGCAATTCACGGTATCACTAACGCTACAGATTTCGCGCGTGACGAAGCGCTGAGCGGCGGAAGCGTCGGTGAAGCGGGCAAGAGTGTAAGTGACGTTCTCACCGATACTGTGGGCGCTCTGGAAGGCGTCGAGCTGAGCTTGGACGGCGGGTGAGTCGACATCGAGATAGATACATGCAAGGCCGCTACTGTTCATGCCGAGAAAATCGAGCATCATGTCAAAAGGATTAGGAGATTGTCCGGGGCCGTCGTAGGTATGAGTGATGGCGCCGCTGGGAATAGCGCCGGCGATATACCAATTGGGATTGGTGCCGTAATTCCCTACTTGGAGGGTAGTGCCAATGTATCGTGGAAGTTCGCTGCGAATAAACTCGGCGCGCTGAGCGAGCGGAAGAGCCCGAAAATCGTAAGTAGAACCGGCGCTAGTGATATCGCCATGGGAATTGACGGCGGAGTAGACGATATCTGGGGTAACGAGCATAGCTAGAGCGTCACTCGGGAGCTGGGCGAGGTCGGCAGTGACAAATTGCGGGAGCTGAGACGGAGCAACGATAGGAGAATAACTGTTGCCCTGAGAAATAACTTCGGCGCCGTACTGCTCAACAAGGCGAGCGGAATCGGCGGCGGTAGTCTCGGGACAAATGATATTAAAAGAATTAGGCTGGTCGGGGATGGGCTCTTGGCGACAGATTTGTTCGTTGTAGAAATTGGTCATGGTGGCGACATAATAAGCATCGCCGAGAGACTCGTCGGCAGCGCGCAAGAGCGCATTCTCCGTTCCCTGCAGAGAGAGAATAATGCCCGTAAGCAGGCCAAACAAAAGACTGATAATCACGATAGTGGTAAAATTACGGCGTTTGTGGCCGATGATGCTTTTGTGGCCGAGTTTGAGGGCTTGAGAGATTCTCATGATTACTTTTAGTATATATCATTTTGGAAACTTTGTGTTAAAATTAAGTTATGCCAAAGATAACTTTACGGGGTGTTTCGAAAACTTTTAAAACCAAAGCGGGGCGCAAAACGGTGCTGTCGGAGGTGAACTTAGAGATTCCCGATAAGACTTTTACGATTTTGACGGGAGAAAGTGGGGCGGGCAAATCAACGTTGTTGAACATTATTGGCGGATTGGAATTGCCGAGCGCGGGAAAAGTGTTGATTGGCGAGCGAAATATCGGAAAGCTAAGCGCTAGGGAGCGGACGAATTTTTACCGACATGAAGTGGGGTTTGTGTTTCAGGGGTTTTATTTGCAACCGCAGCTAACGCTGGCGGAAAATATCGCTCTACCGGGAGTGTTTGCAAATATTGATAAACGGACGAGTGATGAACGAGTGACAGAGCTCGCGAAGATGCTAGGTATAGAAGAAGTTTTGTCGCGCAAGCCGGAGGCGGTGTCGGGCGGACAAGTGGAGCGCGCGTGTATTGCGCGGGCGCTGTTTATGCAACCGAAAATTATTCTGGCGGATGAACCGACGAATAATCTCGACCCGATGAACGCACAAAATGTAGTGGAGCTGTTCCAGACGGTTTGGCAACAGACTGGCTCGACGATGATTATTGCCAGCCATGATGAAAGAATGTTTAGAGTGGCAGATAGGGTGCTGCGTGTAGAGTACGGGCAAGTGAAAGAACTGCCAAGAACCAACGAAATTAACCCGGAAAACGCTAATGAAGTTACTGCAACTACTCAAGCTTAGCCACGCTGAGCTAATCATGCGGCGCAAAACGATTACGATGTCGGTACTCGCCGCGAGTGTGCCACTGGTGATAATTTTGATGGTGAGTTTAGTATGGTGCGGAGTGGGAAATATTTGCCTAAGTTACTCAAACCGACCGACGGACGGAAAAGTTTATCTGGTACTGGAAGCGGAAAAGGGCGTAAACATGCTAAAGCTGATTGATACTTATCACGGTGAAGTGATTGGCAAAGTGACGGGAGAAAAACTCGACCAATATGAGAGTCCGGTGCAAATGTTGGCAACGATGGCGGGGCTCGGCGCCGAGAAAGTGGCGCTGGCGCCAGGAGAGACGTTTCTAGAAGGTATAGAGTGGTATGAGATTACGAAGGTGAAACCGATAGATTTCGTATTATCAAGCGTTTATGGCTATCGAGCGCCATTTCGGGACAGAATGGGCGATTTGAGGGCGGTGCTCAGTACCGACCAAGTAGCTCTAGTGAAATTTGAGAGCCTGGAGGAAGCCTATCAATACCGCCAAGCGCTGCGAGACCGCAATATGCATTCGGGAAAGTACATCGATGTGACCGAAGCGTTTACGAACGCTTTGACAATCTACGAGACATTTAAGCACGGAAGTAATATATTATTAATTATTGGTCTCGTGATATCAGGAATTATCTTGATTGGGACTTTCGTGTATTTGCTCGACCAAGAACTGCACTCGATGGTGGTATATCGAGCGATTGGGGCGAGTGTGGGAGATTTGCTGGTGATTTCCTTGGGGTATTTACTAGAGATAGGACTCATCATGGCAGGGTTCGTGATAATCGCAAGCACACTCGGAGTGCTGATATTTAGCGGAATGAACGCAAGTTACTTCGGTGGATTGCTCACGGAATTTTATGGCGTAGATTCGCCAAAGGTACTACTGCTAGGTTGGAACTGGGATGTATTATGGGTGGTAGTGACAATCTTAATAGCCGCGCCGATGAGTTTGTTGCTCACACTAGATCAATTCTCGGTGAAGAAATTATCACAGAAGCTGAAACAGGATTAGATATGGTATAATAGAGACAACTTAAGGAGGATGGAGTAATGAAGATTTTAGTAACTGGCGGAACGGGCTATATTGGTTCACATACGGTAGTGGAATTGATTCAGGCGGGACATGAGGTGACGATTGTCGATAATCTTTACAATAGTAAGATTGAAGTACTGGACAGAATTGAGCAGATTGCGGGAATGAAGCCGAAGTTTTATGATGTGGATTTGCGCGATGCGGAAGCGCTGGCAAAAGTGTTTCAGGAGAATCAGTTTGAAGCGGTGATGCATTTTGCTGGGCTAAAGGCAGTGGGCGAATCGGTAGAGCAGCCGCTACGTTACTACGAGAATAATATCGGCGGGACGATTAACTTGCTGGAGTGCATGGAAGAGTACGGCGTGAAGAAAATTATTTTCTCGTCGTCGGCGACGGTGTATGGAGTGCAAGATTCGCCGAAGTGCATCGAGACGATGCAGACTGGCGCGGGGATTTCTAATCCGTATGGGCGCACAAAATATATGATTGAAGAGATTTTGAAAGATGTGACGGTGGCCGACCCGGAGTTTGAGGTTACAATCTTGCGATACTTTAACCCGATTGGGGCGCATAAATCTGGCTTGCTCGGTGAAGACCCGAATGATAAGCCGAACAATCTGATGCCGATTATTATGAAGGTGGCGACGGGAGAAATTGAGATGCTGTCGGTGTACGGCGACGATTACGACACGCCGGACGGGACTTGCGTGCGCGATTATATTCATGTGGTGGATTTGGCGAAGGGACACTTGGCGGCGCTAGAACATATGGCGGCTGGCGTGCAAATCTATAACCTGGGCAGCGGCGAGGGGCACTCAGTGTTTGAGATGGTGGAAGCGTTTGACCAAGCCAGCGGGATGAAGCTTCCCTCTCAAGTAACAGGGCGGAGAGCCGGAGACCTCGCGATGATGTATGCAGACCCGGCGCTCGCAGAGGAAAAATTAGGTTGGACAACAGGACTATCAATTGAAGATGCGATGAAAGATACGCTGAATTTCTTGAAACATGAAGGGTTGGAGCTAAGGTCGAAGTAGGACTGTTCTATGTTGAGCTATTAGGCGTATAGGTTTAAGTAGTTCCTGTTCCGTAAATACGCTTTTCCGTCCCTATGGTCTACTGTCTGCGTCGCTCGATAGAGAAGCAACAAGCTACTTCTCTATGCTCGCTTTCCTCGGCAGTTCGGTCGTGACCTCCGGGAGTCCCGAGAAAAGGTATTTACGGAACAGTCTTACTTTGGGTTAATTAAACGTAATTTTTACGAAATTAACAGAGGTAAAATTCAGTTGAACTTGTACAGGCTGTACAAGTTCGATTTGTTTTTGCGGTGATGGAGTGGGGAGATGTTGGGCGGAAGGATGAGAGTTGAGGAGGTTTTTGTGCACAAGATGGGCGAAGCGTGGTACAATGAAGATGTACGATTAACTAGTTTTTAAAGGAACAGAGATTTTGTTTGTGTTCCCCATCAGTATAAACGACACCATGAGGCGATCGGCTGATGGGGCAAACCTCTGTTGGACTGGTTAATTGTACACCCTCGTGGTGTCGTTTTTGTTATGAAGAAATGGGCTTAATACCAATTATTGGTTGTTATTCATCTCTGTTCTTCTAGAGAGAAAGC
>CAYODP010000023.1:0-12888 GCA_964402815.1 uncultured Candidatus Saccharibacteria bacterium
ATGATAACCATGGTAAGGGTGAGGTCACCGGTTCAAACCCGGTTCGAGGCTCCATTTTTGTTCATAAATAATATATATATATATATATATATATATATTAGTCGCCCAGCAATTCCACAAATCGTCTCGTCTTTTGCTTTTTCCAATCCATAATTTTTGCATAAATACCGTCATGTTTCCAAGAGTTATGTTCTGTGCAACCGCGGCATTTTTTGTACAACTTAGCGGCAAAGTATAGCTCAGCCCATCCATTTGCCAAACATTCCATGCAATAATTTTTGCTACCTTCTGCAAATATTTCAGCTGTTCCGCTGATAACTTTTTTGTTAAATCGATTTCATCACCAGGGAACTGATGATTCCAATATTCCACAAAAGTATATAATAAATTCTCGCGCGCCAAAAATAAACTATCGCCTTGCCATTCGTAGCCGTACGCCGCCTTGAATGCTTGTAGCGCCCACTCCAGCCAAGCATTTTGACTATTGCAATATCTTGAAACTACTTGTAATTTAAAATCCAGAAACCCTGCGCGCTTCGACAAGTCCTCTATTTTTTCTCCACTCGCTACATCATAGCGGTTCACCATAAACGGTGCCTCGCCGCAAGTTATTTCTAAACGCAAATCTTTTACATAACTTTGCCAATTCGTTTCGTTCACCGGCCATAAACCACTTTGTTTATCGACTTGCTGATTGACTTGTTTAACAACTCCGGATGGAGTATAAACTTCTGCGTAATCTTGGGTGCGCGCGCGTTGCATGAGTTTTGATTTTGTTACACGCGGCTGGATTAAACTTTCATTCGCTTGCACGAGGTCGTCTAACTGTATCTCGTCTTCATGCGCATGACCAACATATAAATCTGTTGCCCAAGATATATTGTGAACTTTTTGCGGCGTCGTGCGCGTGCAGTCCATCAATAATATTTTTAATAAATCTGGCTGCTGTCGCAAACCATTTTCTATTCTTGCCATGGTTAGTTTAATAAATTCCCAAAAAATGCGCTTCGTCGTCCGTCAACTGATATTTTTGACACAGTTGTTGGTCAATTTTTTCCAGCGGCAACGTCCAGTCAATATCAGAGTTCACCGAATAATCTTGGCTTAGAATAATATCACCAAACGATGATCGCCGATTTGGCTCTTGCAAAAGTAATGCCGCAAAAAAGTTTGTTTGCGTATAACGTAAAAAGTTCTGGCATTCCTGCTCGTTGGTTGACATGAACAGGGAAATTCGACTGCGCCCATATGCCGAACCTTTTGGCAGAATTTCTACTAATTCATGCAAACGTGCTTTTACGTTGGCGATTGTTGGATTACCTGCTACAAAAGTTTTTTTCGGGTAAGCCGAAGTTGTCACGACTTTATAAGTATCAATATATTCATGCCCGCGCGGAATATTCGCTCGGTCAATCCAATAAAATCTTGCCCGCCCCGTCGAACCCGCTCGGTCATTCGTCAGCAAACGCACTGGATTTGGCCAATCGCTCGCATGGTCCGAAACTTTATCAGCATTTAATTCTGCAAAGTTTGATTCAATCCCAAAGATACCCTTCTTGATGTTGGCACTTAAACGCTCACCAACTAATTTAGCGCTAATTTTCTGGAAAGCCGGATTGGGTGTCAAAGTTACTACTTCGCTAGTTTTCACCCGAATTCGCTCATCTGTATAAATCCGATTGGCATACCAAAAACTATTTCGCTGAGTCATTAAATTACGCAACACAATCGCCACGCCCGCCGATAAGTTCGCACCCGTACCAAAAATCGGTTGCGGTTCGCGGTCGTTTCGGTACCACGCCCGTCGGTCGGCCGTTGCTTCGTAGGCCTCAATCGACACCGTATGACCGTCTTTCATAAGTTCATTTCCAAATCCACCTAGCCGCCGTGGGGAATCAAACCATCCCCCAAACGGGTAAATCAAACAAGTTAGTTTCCCTAGCTTATCTGCACTTCGCTGAAAATATTGATAAATCCAATTCGAATTACGTTGGGTCTGAGTTGTGGTTTTAGTGGCCATTTCCATGTAAGGTGGATTTCCTACCACGGCAGTAAACTTCATCTTTTTTCCCTTTCCGAAAATATTTTTTATCTGCTCATCTAATTGCTGATTTTTTACACTTGTGGTTGTATCAAATTCTTGGAAATTATCTTTAGTAATTTTATTTTCTGCATCAAAACCGAATAAATAATTCTGAATAATCCGTTTTAAAATCGGCGTCGGCGTGAAACCATAAACTTGTTTTTCTAAAATATGTTTAATACATTCCGCATCGTTTGCATAATCACGATGAGTCGCCCGAAAAATCCGTTTCACAGTCTCCGCTATGTACATTCCGGATTTCATATATAAATCTATAAAAGTATTAGTTTTACTACGAAAAATTCCCGGTGAAGTTTTTTCTAACTTATCAAGCATTAACTTTACCACTGCGCGCGGTGTAAAAATCTGATTCGTGGCTTGCGGCGGAATATATTCAAAAATATCTTCTTTTGCCTCCACCCTATAATAATTCGCTAACTGCTGACGTTTCTGATTAAACTTCTGAATTGCACTATTAAACACTTCTTCGTCAAACAAACCCTTAAAATGCGCTGTGATAAGCTTGCCCTGCTCGTCCTGAGTTTGGTAATCCATCCCGTCGCGCAGTTTATGAAATTCCGCTTTCGTAATGCTCGTGAGTTCTTCAAAAATTTCGTCCGGTACATTTTTATCAAAGTTCTGTAAAGTAGTTTCTTCCGTGCCATAAGCCATTAAGAAACTCGGAATTGTCCGTGCAAACGCCCGCAAACGGTCGCGTACTTTTTCTTCGTCCGATTTTTCGCGCCGATGCACCGTATCATCTTTGGCGCGATTACAATAATCTGCATCACCTGGTCGCGGCTCTAGCTCCGGCAGCGCTACCACTATGCGCGGCATCCTTTTAGTCAAAGCTGTCGTCACCGCGCGAATTGCTTCTTCCGTATAACCCACCAATTGCGCTTGCGCTGCTACCTCTCTCGTCACTTGTTTTATTTCATTATGTTCTGCGCTACCAATTTCAACGTAATTTCTATCATCAAAAAATCCGTGTGTTGTCGACACGACAATCTCTTCGTTAATATGAATTCGTCGCTCACGGTCTAGCCAAATCCGTGGCCGCCCCGTAATTGTACTTTTCTTCTGCGGGTCCTTTTCGATGGTCTTGTCAGCGTGGGCTTCGTCCATTTTGTTCAGAATTTCGCGAATTTTCGGCGGACAACTAAAAATTCCGCTAATATTCTTGAACAATCGGTTGCTCATAAACCCTCGCATCACCACCTCGTCCGACACCAGCTGCAAGGGTAGCGTCAGCACTGCCTGCGCATCGAGCGGCTGCATCTTTCCAGTTTCGTCTTCGCCTATTACCGGCAAAAACTCAATTAGTTCTTGCACCTTGCGTTGGCGCTGAGTTTTTGTAGGGTTTAGTTCGCCCGCATTAGCCATCTCCGACAAAGTCCGCAAGATGCGGTCTGGCGCAAAATCAAACACAAAACAATCTTGCTTCTGCACCACTTCACCTTCCAAACTACACATTTGGCACGGGTTTTGCGCCCGAAACGCCGCCTGCATGTACAAACTTGGTGATTTGCAGTTGTTCAGCATCAGCACGCCCGTCCATTCCGGAATCGTTACGCCCGTCGACAGTTGTGAGCACGACAACGTAATCGTCCGCGTCGTCAAAGGATTCCGTTTAAACCCTGGTTTACCAATCCGCCGTCGCACTTCGTCGAGCGCTGTACTCGCTGCACGGTCTGCGTCACCGTGCCCCGTTGCCATGATAATATCTTTCGAATCATAATTCGCCCCGAAATATTCATCCTCGAGCAGAATCTTCTTCAGTTGCCGACAGGCCTCCACTCCTGGTAGCAACCAAAACGTATGCCGCAGATACTCGCGCTGCGCTTTCGTACTAAAAGGGTATTGCCGTCGCGGATTATGCAAATTCGCCACTAGCTTACGCACCGCCGCTTCATGCACAAATTTTTTCTCGCCGTCCACTTTTGCTGTTCGGAATAACTCACCCAAATCAACTAAATACTCATCCTCTTCGCTCCGCACTTCGTCCGCCGAGCGCCCCAGCGCACACGGTAATTGATAAGTAAAAATTTTCATCCCCGGCAGCTCAGCGTAAGGATTCGGCGCTTCCTCCGCCCAACTCAGTTTCCGTCGCTGCTCATCGCTGTAAGACCAGTTATAAAGTTGTTCTGCTCTAAATTTATTGCTCGCCAGTGCTTTAAAAGGTGTCCCCGAAAGATACAGCGTAAAACGTGTATGCACCTTCTCAAACATCGCAAAAGCCTTCGTCGTCTCCACGCCCTCGTGGCTCTCGTCAATAATCACCAAGTCCCAACCTAGTTGCGCATCTTCTTTGCCCAGGTCAAAAATCCAGCTATTTCGACTCTTGAACCCATCCATGCTCCGCCCTTTCATGTCTTGTAGTGAAATAAAGTGAATTAAATTTTTCACCCTTAGCTTCGGGTCGGTCGTTTGCTGCTCACGCGTCAGTACGTCTGCTGGGTCACCCAAGCGTTTCTTCACTGCTTCCGAACTGGTAAAAATCCACCTCAATCTCTCATCGCCCTGCCCCGTATCTTGAAAGCCAAACTTCTTAAAATCCGTATACCAACCATCCGCTGCCGCTGGGCGGTTCGTTACAATCAAAACCTTGCGCGCTTGAATCGTCGCCGCAAAATCGTATGCCGTTAGTGTCTTGCCAAACCGCGGTTTCGCATTCCAGAGAAACTTGGCGTCCAGCTGCGCATCTTGTTGACATCGCTGATAATACGCCTGCGTCAACCGCACCGCCGCCCGCTGTTCGTCTCGCAGCGTGTAGTTCTTTACCTCCGAATCCTGTTTCACTGGCGCACCATCTCCATCTCTGCTATTATTATAGCATAACCGCGCCGGTATCTAAAGCTTCGGTATCTCTATAATCTTGCCTGATTCCAATCCGTCAAGCTGATATGGTCCAAATTGCGTCCGGTGTAGTTTCAAGACAGTATAACCCAGCGCTCCAAACGTCCGACGAATTTGCCGATTCCGGCCTTCCGCCAGGCTCACTCGCCAGCGCTTGCGCGTGTCATCTAGTCGCTCTAATCCCATTCGCGACATCCCATCGCCAATTTCTACCCCAAAATCTGCGATTTCTTGTTGATGCAACGGCGCTAAGGCGTGGTCTAGCTCCACTTCATAAAGCTTTACCTTCTTAAACTTCGGATGTGTCATCCGAAAAGCAAAATCCCCGTCATTTGTTAATAAAATCAAGCCCGACGAATCCTTATCTAACCGCCCCACGGTTTTTAGCCCTTGATATTTCTCTGGTAGCAACCCATAAATCGTCGGTACTTCACCTTGACGCTTGCGTGAACAGACATAACCTACCGGTTTATTCATCCCCAGATAGGTGTAAGAGACAGAACTATCTATTATATCTCCATTGTAGCACACTTTATCATTTTTGTCAATACCATTTTCCGCAAAATGCACTCTCGCCCCTAAAACTGCTGGTTGGCCATTAACTGTAACTTTGCCAGCCACAATCAAATCATCAGCCTGGCGACGCGAAATCCCCAATTTCTCAGCCAAAAACTTATTCAGGCGAATTGTTTTCTCCATAGCTAAAATTATACCATAGAGCCAACTAGTGCGCTACTGCTGCGGCATCGTCATCTGACTCGGGTCTGGCATTGGCGGTTGTGATACAGGCATCTCTGGCATCGGCTGCTGCATCATGGGTTGCGGCTGTGGCTGTGGTGCCATTTCTGGTGCTACCGGCATGGCTGGCGCTTGCAAGGCTTGCGCTTCTGGCATCGGCGACATCTGTGGCATTTGCATATTCATGTCCATCGGTTGAGCGGGCTGAGCGACTGGTTGCTGTGCTGGCGCACTCGGGTTAATCGTGCCGTCAGCGCCTCGGTCGCCCAAAACCTCGTGCACTACATTAATCACATCCTCAATCCCTACTTGCGATTTCACTAGGTAACGGTCTGCACCGAGGTTCTCACCTCGCACCCGCTGATCTTCCGAAGACAACGCCGTCATCATAATTACTTTAATATTTTGCGTCTCCGGAGTAGAGCGTAGAATGTCGAGCATATCAAAGCCCGAAATCTTCGGCATCATTACGTCCGATACAATCAAATCTGGACGCTCACGCACTGCTACCGCCAAGGCTTCCTCACCATCGCGCGCCGAAACCACATTATAGCCTTCCGCCGTCAAGCGAATTCCGTAGATTTCACGCAAACTGTCATCATCTTCGACAATCATTACTTTACTCATAATTTCTCCTTTTATGGTTGGTTAGTTGTTGGGTTTACGGTAGGGGCGGATGGCGTAGCTAAAGGTTGGCTAGTTGCTGCGGCCGGCGACTGAGCTGGTGCTACTGGCGGATTCGCAGGTACTGTCGGCTGTATAGTTGTCGGTGCCGACAGATTAATCGGTGCAACTGTAGGCATTGGCGGCGAAACGGGAACGGTCGGCTTTGGCGCAGCTGTTGGTGGTGGCGTAGCTTGACTTGTCGTTGCCGCAGCGGGCGTCGGAGCAGCTGGAGCATTTGGTATCGATGCTGTCGCAGGAGCCGTCTGTGGTGCAGGCGCTACCGGAGGAACTGCCTTTACTGCTGGTGTTGGCGCCGCCACTTGCCGAGCTCCTGTAGTAGTTGCTACTGGAGTTGAACTTATGGCTGGTGTTGCTACTGCTATTCTCGCTGTTTGTTGAGCTGCTGGTGTGGTCGGTGTAACTGGCGCTACCGACCCGGCTGCAGGCTGCACCGTCGCAACTGGTTGGCTAGTCGCTACTTGCGGCGTAGGCGGCACTGCTATCGGCTGCGCGGCGGTTTTTGGTGCCGAAAAAGATTGCACCATTTTTTCGTTCGCATAAGCAATACTCATGCGCTCATATTCTGATTCCGAAATCCGCGGTAACGTCACAAAGAAAGTTGAACCCTTACCGAAGTCACTTTCTGCCCAAACTCGCCCGCCCAAAGCTTCGGCGCGCCCTTTCACTAAGTATAAGCCTAAACCTGTGCCGCCAATTTGACGTGTCTGCGAATTATCAACGCGGTAAAACTTCTGGAAAATATGTCCCAAATCGTCCGAAGGAATCCCAATTCCCGAATCCGCCACACTAATCAACACCTTATCACCATCGCCCCGCACCGTGACTTTAATCTCGCCGCCTTCTGGAGTATATTTAATAGCATTTCCCACTAAATTATCAACAATTTCGTGCAAAAAATCGTAATCCACCGCCATATAAATCTTTTGCGCGATTTGTTTCTTGTCTAGCATGCGCCCAGTGCCAAAAGTATAACGGATTTTCTTGGCTTCCATCGCTTTAGCCTGCTCATTCGCAATATATTTTACCGCTTCCACGGCGTCCACTGGAATCAAATGTACCTTCGCTCGACTGTCATCTAATTTAGTCACATCGAGCAAATCTTTAAATAAATGCCCCAAATGTTGACTCGCGGCGTGCGCGGCTTCAAGATATTTCTTCGCTCGCTCATCAATCGTGGCCGTCTGCGGATTGAGCGCCAAACCTAAATAACCTTCAATCGAAGCTACCGGCGTCCGCATTTCGTGACTAGCCGTCGAAATAAACTCAGTTTGTTCACGCTCTTCGGCAAGCTCAGTCGTAATATCGCGAAAAGTAATAATCCGGTCTGCCCGCTCGCTTCCAGTCGGAATGCAAGTTAAATCAATCGCAATCCGCCGTTCGCTCTGCGCCGATACTAGCACATATTCTCGCGTGTTGAGTGCTCGATTCAGCTGAATTGCTGTATATAATGAACTTTGCGTCGATTCCACGGGCATGCCCTGCGAATTTTCCAAACGAATCACCAGCTGATAATCCAGCCCCGTGATATTGCTCGGGTCTCCATAACCTGTCATCGCTGCCGCCGCCGGATTTGCAAACTTAATCATGCCTTTATCGCTCACCACCAGCACTGCTTCCGCAATAAAATCCAGCGACCTTTGCGCCAAAGTTCCGGCGTCTAAATCGCCTACTAAACCACCTGCAGCTTTTTTACGTTTAAACAGACTCATTATCTCTATTTTAGCACAAGCGCTCCAAAACGGGAGCAATTCGCCGGTCTTCGCGACCATGGTTTCAAAAACGTAATTTTAGCACAAGCGTAAGAATGTGTGCTATATTATAATTATATGAATAAGGATGTTATATATTTGGAGCCAGAGGATGATATTACTGACATCCTAACTAAGCTTCAGCAGGCCCAACAAAAACTTGTGGCGTTAGTCCCACCCAAAAAGGCAATTATCTTGCGTAGCGCTGTCAACATGAAACTAGTTGCGCGTGTCGCTAAAGAATGCGAAAAAGTCGCCGTCATCGTAACGGCCGACCCTGCCATTGTCAAAATGGCTATGCTTGCCAAGATTCCCGTCGCCAAAACTCTGCAATCTCGCCCTGTCGTCCCGACTGAAGAGAATGTCAAAAAAGCTGAGGCTGACGAACAAATCATCGAAGATTTAGCAGACGATGACGCAGAAGAGCCTAAGTCTAAAAATACTGCTGAATCTGCCGAAACCAGCAGAAAACCAGCCACCATCGACCTAACTGAAGAAGGTCTCGAACAAAACGACAAGAAAGCTTCCGATAAAAAATCCAAAAAACATCCTACTAAGAAGCCCGAAAATGCTTCCTTCTTTGAAAAATATCGCAAACTTATTCTCATTGGCTCCGGAGCGGTTGTCGTATTAATTGTTTTCTTAGTCTGGGCCATGGTTTTTGCTCCTGCCGTGAAAATCACCGTGGCAATCAGTAGTACGCCTAACAGTTTTTCTGAATCTGTACATTTTACAACCGACGATAATGCGCAGAACTTTGAAGAAAATCTTCTGTTTGCCGAGCAAGTTGCCGTCGATAATACTTACAAAACTAGCATCCTAGCTACTGGCAATGATGACCGCGGCGAAAAGGCCAAAGGTCGTCTCACCGTCTCGGTTAATTTTACGCCGCGCGAATATCTTGGTATCGGTGGTTACGGCGTCTCGGTCTCCGCAGGTGATACTTTCACAAACAGTAGTAATGGCTTAGTTTATGTTGCCACTTCGTCCGAAAGCAACGCTTGGGATGGCGAAGAAACTACTGTCGAATGTGATAATGGTAAACTTTCTGGCGGTTCCGCGCTGAATCGCACTTGCCGTTTGAGTGTAACCGTATCGGTCGAAGCTCAAGAAGCTGGGGAAGATTACGATGTGAACGCTAATAGTAACTGGGCGCCATTCAAGGGCGGTACGGTTTCTAACGGCGGGCCAATTGCCGGCGGCACTACCAATATTGTCAAAGTTATTGACGAAGCCGACGTTGAGAAAGTCAAAGAAAAGCAACTTGCCGAACACCGCGAAGATGGTAAAGAAGATTTACTTAGTGACCTCGATAAAGATGTCGTTCCTATCGAAGCGAGTTTCAAAAGTGAGGTTGTAGAAGTAAAAACTACTCCCGGTCTGAACGAAGAAATTGAAGGCGACCCCGAAGGCAGTGCCGATGTCAAAATTAGTTACTCCATTTATGTTATTAAGAAAAGTGACATCGAAGAATATATTAAAACCAAACTCAAACTCACTAATGACCAAAAGATTTATTCCATCGGCGACCCATATTTTGAACGTTTCACTGACATCGAAAACGATGCGCGTCTCAAAACTACCGTTGAGACTGGCCCTACTGTGACCGAAGAAGACATTTTAGAAAAAGTCAAAGGCAAGAAAACCGGTCAAGTTCAATCCATCTTGCGTTCTATCAACGGCATTAGCTCAGTTACCATTAACCCATCTTATTTCTGGGTTTGGACTGTGCCAACCGACCCTAGCCGCATTACTATCGACTTAAGTATCGAGGAGAAAGAATGAAATTAATTGCCCTCGATGTTGGCACTAAGCGCATTGGCGTAGCCAAAGCTGATTCTTCGGTGCGCATTGCCATTCCGTATAGTGCCGTCGAAGTTGATGGCAGCGAGTTTAAGAAGATTGCTTCGCTGGCGCGTGCTTGGGACATCAATAGTTTTGTCATTGGATTGCCACGCAATTCTAAAGGCGAAGAAACTGAGCAGAGTAAATATGTTCGCAAGTTCGCCCAAGAACTGAAGCGCGAAATTAGCGGTATCAAAATTTGTTTTCAAGATGAATCATTAACTTCTGTCGAAGCCGAGAAGCGTCTCAAAAACCGCAAAAAAGGTTATAAAAAAGGTGATATCGATTCCGAAGCTGCCGCCATTATTCTGCAAGACTTTCTCGAGCAACACACCGGCAAACCCACTTCTCGCGCGGCTGCCGCCAAGCAGAAAAGTGTCAAAGGCGCCAAGTCGCATCGTCTGGTCACAGTCATTGTCTCAATTCTAATTTTTGTCGGCATCTTGGCTGCGGCTGGGTATGGTTATTACCGTTATAACCTGCGTGCGCCGGTTGACGTTGCGCTCGATTGCGCTGATGATAGCGCTAATCTTGAAGCCGACGAATGCACTCCCGTGAAGTTCGTCGTCGAAAATGGTGCCAGTGTTAGTGATATTGCTAGCAATCTCAAAGATGAGGGGCTAATCCGCGATGCTTTAATTTTTCAACTTTATGTGCGCATGAATTCCGGTGGCAAAGCTCTCAAAGCGGGCGAGTACGAACTTAATCAATCCATGGACGTCAAAGACATTACGACCACTTTATTGCGTGGCGGTCGTGAAAATGTCTTCAGTTTTACAATCTTTCCCGGCGAGACTATTATGACTATTCAGAAAAAGTTAGTCGACCTTGGCTACTCGCAAGAACAAGTTGATACTGCCTTCGCAAAACATTATTCTGACGCCGAATACGATTGGATGTTCGAAGGTAAACCTGAAGATTCGTCCCTAGAAGGTTATATTTTTGGCGAAACTTACGAATTTTATAAAGATGACGATGTTGAGACAATTATCGAAACTACCCTTAAGGAAATGTCGCGCGTCTTGAAAGAAAATGATTTGCAAGCCAAATTTGCCGAACAGGGGCTTAACCTTTATCAGGGAATTACTCTAGCTTCAGTCGTCCAGCGTGAAGCCAACAATGGCGCCGACCAAGCCCGCGTTGCGCAAGTTTTTTATAACCGCCTTCATGCCGACATGCCGCTTGGCAGCGACGTTACCGTGCAATACGCCGTCGACCTGGTTGACCCAAACCGCGAAACTTATACCGACAATGCATTAGCTCTCGAGATTGATTCGCCCTATAATACTCGCAAGAACCCTGGTTTGCCCTTTGGGCCGATTTCTAACCCTGGTTTAACCGCATTGCTGGCTACTGCTCAGCCCGATAGCAGCGCTGCCGACTATCTCTACTTCTTGACAGGAGACGACGGTATGATGTATTATAGTAGTACAGACTCCGAGCATCAGCAGAATATTATCGACCATTGCCAGGAGCTCTGTAACGTTGCATTGTAAAATAACTAAATGGAGTGCTAAACTGCGAGAAATAGGCATTTTTCGGCTTTTATCATCATAAAATCTGCGAGAATTCCTTCGCATTTGCTCAAAATATGAAACCTAATACTAAAAAACACGGTTTTTGGCGAACAATTGGCCGTTCAATACCTTATTTAGTGGTTACGGCTCTGGTTTTTGGTATCGCAAAATTTGGTTCCGAGGACAAAGGCGGTTTTGGCGACGCCAATATTAATATGAATGCCATGGCCAGTAGTAACAGTGTCTCGGCCGACCAGCTTTCGGAGCTTTACGTTGTCGCTAGCCTCTCCAGCTCGTTCAACCTCGCGAGTACCGATTCCGTCTCTGGTAACTATGTGGCCGCTACCGTGCTTAAAGAAATCAGCCAGACTAGCACCGACAAAATCGAGAAGCCGGGTTATGTAGCCGTGAGCTATTCTCCGGGTATTGAGACTTATATTGTTTCCGAAGGTGATACCATGGAATCAATTGCCTGGAAACTCTCCAGCGAGTATCGCACTCAGCTCAGTACCGACCAAATCCGCTGGTCTAATGGTCTCAAAACCACTGATGTCTCGGTGGGGCAAGCCCTCTCCATTCCTAAAACTGCTGGCATTGTCTATACCGTTAAATCTGGCGATACGGTGGAGATTCTTGCTTCGCGTTATGGCGCTCAAGCCGACCGCATCATCTCTTACAACAACCTCGAAGAAAGTGGCTTGATTGAAGGTATGTCAATTGTGTTGCCTGGCGGAGCTTTGCCACTCACAGAGCGCCCTGAATACGTCCCGGTTTACACTTACTCTTATTATGGCTCTACGTCCGACCGCCAAGACATGCGTGTCGTCTACGAGAATGTTACTGGTGGCTACGACAACCGCATGGCGTGGGGTCAGTGTACCTATTACGCCTGGTGGTGGCGCGCCACCAGCCCGTACAGTCTTGGGCCTCTCCCGCCGAGCTTGACTGGTGACGCCAAAACTTGGGCTATCAACGCTCGCGCGCTCGGTATGCGGGTTGACAATACGCCTGAAGTTGGCGCCGTCTTCCAGACCACCGCTGGCTGGTACGGCCACGTCGGCGTGGTGCTCCGCATCCTCGAAGACGGGTCGCTCATCGTCCGCGAGATGAACTACGGCTATCGTGCCAATGTTATCACCGAGTCTACCATCCCTGCCAACGTTGTTGGTAACTTCACGTACATCCATTAAGCCGTTCAGGTAGCTAGACAGTTTTTACTATTGTTATAGAGGGCGGCTCGAGTGCTTAGAAAATTAGTGTGCCGAAGGCGGCTCATTAGAGCTGCCTTATGGTCTCAAAATAGGCAAAAATCACCAAAAGTTGCCTAAAGTTCTGGTAAAAATGCTAACTTTGCAGTTCTCCCAAACTCTAATCCGAGTTAGAGTTTGTAGTAGCCGTCACCCCTGTTAGGCCA
>CAYODP010000024.1:0-11590 GCA_964402815.1 uncultured Candidatus Saccharibacteria bacterium
CTACTAAGTGTATTAATCATCTCCTTACTATTAACATTCCTAAGTTGGCGGAAGTGGGGAAGTAGAGGTTGCTCCAATCATTAACTGTGCTATAATATAACCATGCGAAACTAAAAATACCTCAACTTATTTATTTCTAAACAGGTATTTTTTATGTTAAAAATTTCTAATCTTAGTTTTTCCTATCAAAATCAAGATATTTTCACTCAAGCCAACCTCGTCGTATCGAATCCCGAAAAAATTGCCATTATTGGCGACAACGGCACCGGCAAAAGTACTTTACTCCATCTCATCGCTGGCGAATTGCATCCCGATGATGGCAGCATTAAAGTTGATGGCACTGTCGGCCTTCTACCGCAAACCGGCGACACTAGTATGCAATCTGGCGGGGAACGTACGCGCCGTGAGTTAGCGCAGCTTTTTGCTCGCAATTACGATGTTTTGTTGCTCGACGAACCCACCAACAATCTTGACGCATCAAATATAAATTGGCTCGTTTCTCAGCTTCAACGCTACCAAGGTCTCGCGCTGATTGTTAGTCATGATCGTGATTTCATGAACCAAGTTGCCGACCGTATTGTTGAGTTAAAATCTGGCCAGCTTCAAGATTATGCAGGGAACTACCACGACTATACATCTCGTCAACAGCAACTTCGCGACCAAGCTTTATTTAATTATCATCAAGCCACAAAAACTAAAGCCACCCTCCGCGCTCGTATTAATCACGCTCAGACTCACATTAAAGTCAAGAATCGGCCATTTGATAAAATCAAAGACGAAAATCGCATGGCGTTCAAACTCAAGCGTAACAATTCCGAGGCGGTTTCTGGTAAAATCATTCGCTCTGCGCGCACGCAGCTAGCAAAGCTTGATGCCGTACAGAAACCAGAAGTGCACAAGGTTTACCGCGCCAACCTTCCTGTTTCTTTTCTCAGGCAAGGTCGCCTGCTCCTAGTGCAAGACCTTGCCAAAAGTTATCATGAAAAAATTATTTTTCAACATCTTAATTTCGAACTCTATGCTGGCAATCGGTGCCAAGTTTCTGGCGATAATGGTTCCGGCAAGACTACTTTATTCCGTATCATTATGGGTGAAGAAATTCCTACGTATGGCGTCGTTCAGCTGAGGAATAATATCAGAATTGGTTATATTGCCCAGACGACTTTTGGCTTAGATTTAAATCGCAACTTCCTCAGCCAGACCGCGGCCAACGCCACTGAAGTTTTTCAGGCGGCCGCTACTATGGATTTTCGTCCTCACGATTTGCAGAAACCTGTTCATCAATTATCACGTGGCCAGCTCACGAAACTCGCTTTTCTCAAAGTTATGCTCACGCCGGTCGATTTACTCATTCTCGACGAACCGACCAATCATCTCGACATTAGAGCTCGAGAAAATATTGAGCAAGCTTTAGCAAACTACCCTGGAGCAATCCTCTTTGCTACGCACGACCAAACTTTCGCACAGGCTCTTAGCGAAAGCAGTCATCACGAATTGCAACAAATCAATCTCAAGCACTAAACCCGCCACCAGCGCAGTTGTTTCCTAAAATTGACAGAAATATAATAATATGATACATTAAAGCAAGTACCCAAGCATTTCCAAAAATACATCCTAGGAGGGGTTATATGAATCAAAGATGGGAAATTAACCGGGTAAGTACGCCTGAGCGCATTCTCGACAAGATTAAAACTGAGATGGCTCAGCCTGTCGGCATCGTCATTATCGGCGCCGACAGCGATTTTAAGAACGAGATTGTAGAACAAATGATGAGTAAACTGCAAGGTTTTACCTGCTGTTTTACCAAAACACCAGACACTGTCGCCATAATCAAGGCGCTACGTCATCGTGCTATGGCCGTGGTGCTAGATTCTGTTGAGTCGGGTATGCATGACTTGCGGCACGAATTGGTTAAGGTTATGCGTAACGCCGGCGCCAAAACCGTTGTCGGTTTTTACGTCAAAGCCCAGATGCCTCAGCCTTTGCCTGGCCGTGGCTTCATGTCCAGACCAGATTTAAAACTACTGCGCAAGACTATTCAGCAGCTGGAAGCGAATCCGCCGACCGCCGATGGTTTAGACTATTTTATTACCATCAGCGCAGAACAGGAGGCATAGCAATGAAAACTACCAGAATCCTTTGGAGCGGTTTGACCGGCAAGACTGGTCGGGCAGCCATGAAACAAATGGTAAAAATTCCCGACGTAGAAATTGTCGCCGGCCTCAAACGCAATACCTCAGATATAGATTATTACCGTTTGCGCGACGAAGTCCCTGAGGGCATGGACTGGTTCAATTACCAGACTGGTATGTTTGGTCTGTATGGCCTCGTCTGATTGGTGGAGCGAGCGGAAATCGACGTCATTGTTGATTTTTCCCATCCCGACGCCTTCGATACGGTCTTGGAACTTGCGGTTCGCACTGAGCTGCCGCTTGTTAGTGGCACGTCCGACTTGTCCAATCGGCAGATGGCTGCACTCTACGACGCCACGCGGGCTATTCCAATTTTCCGCGGTGGTAACTTCCGTTTCAAAGTCAAGCAGTTTATTGACGAAGCGGTCAAGCTGGCGGCCAGTACAAGCGGCGACCTGACGCTTTGCGAAAACTTCTACGTCGGCAAGGGTCTGCCCAGTGAAACTTCACAAGTTTTGCAAGACCGAATTTACACCGCCACTGGCAAAACCATCGGCGTTCGCTCGTCCGCTACGCTCGACGGCAATGATTTGGTTTGCGAATGGAAAATTGGTGACCTCTGCTGCCGTACGGTCGGCTTTGACGAATTAGCGCACGATGTGCTCGAAATCGCCAAAGTTATGGCTACTAAGCCAGAGAAAATGGGAGTATTCTACAATCTCGATGAACTCTGGGACGACCTCGTTTCGTGGGCGCTCTAAGTTCAACCACTTGCCCCGCTAGCTTGCTAGCGGGGTCTTTTCATGCTCTATCAACTTTACTTTTCAAAACAAAAACACCGCATAGCTATTTGCGGTTTTCATCGAATCCAAATGGTGGTTCCGACTGGACTTGAACCAGTGACACAAGGCTCTTCAGGCCTCTGCTCTACCAACTGAGCTACAGAACCATGTCATCATTATAACACACTTTCCTCAAAAAGTAAGAGGAAATCTCATTTTTTGTCAATCACATCACGCCTACGGGTCAGAAAACTAGCAAATACTTAACAAAGTGTTAAGTATTTTAGATTTTCAAATTTTTAGTCATCTTTAATCTTGTTATACTGGTCTGCAAAAAGGACAATATGTTAAAAGTAGTAGTTTTTGATGATAGCTTAGGTGGCGTAAGTGTGGCAGATTATTTACAAAATGAACTAAGTGTAGTCGATGTGCAATATGTCACCGACTGGCAGGATGCTCCCTACGTTCACAAAACCGTCAGCGAGATTTGTCAGCTCGTCGATAAATCTCTCGCGGAATATATTGGCAAAGTTGATTTAATCATTCTCGGTGGCTACACTGTTGCGCTCGCACTTAATTATTTGCGCATGCGTTATCACGAGCAAAAGTTTGTCAGTGTCGGCGTTAATTATTATCGCGTTCTCAAATCCGCCAACTATCCACATTGCATTACGGTCATTATGGACCAGACTTTACTCGATACTCCACTCGGTGATGAGCTCAAGCACAACTTACCCAACGCTATGCTTGCTATTCCCGACAGTGAAGGTTGGGAAGACCAAGCCGACGCCGGCGAACTCTCGGCTCACATCTTGCGCAGTGACCTCGAAATGTATTTTGAGCTCAGTCGTCCGCCCAAAACCAATCTCAAAGAGTTTTCCAAACTTCCTCTCCTCGAGGCAATTCCTCTCGAACGTCAAGCCGCACTGAGTCCTAACCCAGCTCCCCATTCTCATCCTACCGCAGAACTCATCCCCAGCGATGTCGTCCTTCTTCTCAACACCAGTTTTTGGGATGTCAAAAATAATTTTGAACAAGTCTTCGGTTACAAAACTCGCGTTTTCGATTTTCGCCAAAAACTGCTCCATGACACTTGCCTGGCACTAGATTTGTTGGGCGTAGATGGTTGTCGTAACAAATAAAATTTCTCCAGTCTTCAAAAACGCCAACAAAAGGGAAATACTGGCTCTTCAAAACATACTCATCAATCCAACTATCTTACTCGCGCTGCGACATACCATACTCTCGAGCTAATCAATCTTGTCACCCCTGTTTATTTAGGGTTTACTCCCGCAATCTGCAACTTAGTTGCTATATTTTCGTATCATACTCATCAGCTACACTTTTTAGTTCACGTATAGCAAAATAGACCAGCCATCGACCAGCCTATTTCACTAGAGTTATTCCAAATCTATTCAGTGCCGTCGGAAAGATGATTAGCAATACTATTTGCTACTGCCGTAGCTTGTCCACTCGGCACTACCTGCACGTTCACCGTCTTTGAATAAGTATCAGCCGGCGTCGATGTATCAACTTTAGCACCAAAAGTCAAACGCACATTATTGCTTCCGGCTCCATCACTTTTGTAATCCGCATTCGCTCCAGCCGTGGCTGTCAATGGCTTATATACTAAACTACCTTCCGCAACTGTCGAATCTGCTAAACTATAGCCCCAAGTATTGCTCTCGAAACTAGCCACGCCGGTTTTCTCTCCAGAAATCGCTGGAATCGTGTGCGTAGCGTCATCTGTACCGACTAAGGCGCTGTTACTATCATCTCCAAACACATACACTTCCAAGCCATTCGGACTATTTGTGCTCACCGTAAAGACGTCGGATGTAGACATAGTTTTCCCTCCTGGAATCGGCTGTACATTACCAGCAATTTCAGCCTCGAGACCGTCCAATCCTACCGAAATTTTCTGTGAGACCAAGAAATTAACATAAAAATCCTGCCTTGCTTCTTGGTTAGTCAAACCTAAAACATTAAAATTAACTGTAAACGATTTACTATCTGACGTCGCGGCACTGGCCTCATCGCTACCAGATGGACAAAGAACCGCTAGTCCTAATAATGCCAACAGAGCAAAAGAACCAGACAAACCAATCGCCCTGCCTTTTGAGTGTTTATTTATCTTCATTTTGTTTTGTCCTTTTTATGATCTTCTTTTGTAACTATTATTGCAAACCATAAACATAAAGTCAAGGATTTTTCGCACTATTTTTTCATATATAATTTTCCGCCTAAATCCTCATTTTTGTGTTATGATAATAAATATAAGCATAATAGGGATGGGAACATAACGTATGGACGAAGAGTCAATCCAGCGTAAGCGTCGCGAAAACGAAGAAGAGGCCACCAAACGTCGAGCCAGTATTTTAGGCTTGCCATATCTTGACACGCGCAGCTTTGAACAGACTGTCCCGCTAGTACCCGGCTTGCTTAGCATCGAAGAAATGTATAAAGATTATATCGTTCCGCTTCAAGTCAACGAAGAAGAATTATTTTATCGCTTCATGGTTACCAGTCAGACCCCCAGTAGTCTCATTCCTAAGATGCGTCAAGCTTATTCCGAACGCGGTGCACACGTTGCCTTCTTCTTAATTTCTAAGTCCGCTTTCCAGACTTTTATGTTGCGCTACGACCCGCCTAAAGAAACTATCTATGATGATATTCGCATTGCCTCCGAAGGTGATTCCGAGACTATCGCCGAAGTTAGCCGCACGCTTAACTCCGTCTCGACTGAAAAAGTTTTTAATTTCTTGATTGACCAAGCCGACCGTCTCGGTGCTTCCGATATTCATATCGAAAACATGCGCAATGAGATTCGCATTCGTATGCGCGTCGATGGTATTCTTCATCCCGTGGCTAATATCGACAAAGACCGCTATCGTATTTTTATGGGTGAGCTTTCTGCACGCGCTGACATCTCTACCGCCTCTACGAAACCGCAATCCGGTCATATGCAACAAGAAATTCATCGTGATGGTGTTTCTCACTTGTTAAATATTCGTGTTGAAATGGTGCCGACCATGTATGGTCAAGACGCAGTACTGCGTCTCTTCAACTTTGACGAAAGTTTACTTAACCTTCAACTACTTGGGCTTTCCGATTCAGAAATGGACACCGTGCAAGAAGTTATCTCGCATCCACGCGGGCTAGTTTTGATGGTTGGTCCTACTGGTTCTGGTAAGTCCACTACTCTTTATTCTATTCTAAACGCGCTCAATACCACCGACCGTAAAATCATCACTCTAGAAGACCCGATTGAGTACGGTATTACTGGAATTTCGCAAATTCCGATTCATACTAATGATGGTGGTTCGTTTGCTGAAGGTCTGCGCTCGGTTCTGCGTCTCGACCCAGATATTGTGATGGTTGGTGAGATTCGCGATTCCGATACTGCGCGTACTGCTATTCAAGCTTCTATTACTGGTCACTTAGTTTTATCATCTTTCCATGCTAATTCTACAGCCGCAGCCTTTTCGCGCATGATTGATTTGATTGGCGTTAATCCTATTTTTGCCAGTTCGATTCGCTTGCTGATTGCACAGCGTCTTGTTCGCAAATTGGCCGACAATAAACAGCCATACAAACCCGACGCTTCAACTTTAGCATACATCCGCAGCAAAATGGAAGGCGTCGAAGGCGTCGGCTTGAGCGATATTACGTTATATAAGCCAGTTGAATCTGCCGACGCACCGTTTGGTTATCGCGGGCGCACTGTTTTGATGGAGCAACTGGTCGTTTCCGAAGACATTCAAGGATTTTTGCGCGGTGACCTGAAAGATATTAGTACACAAGCTATCGAACAAAGTGCCAAAATGCAAGGCATGCTCACGCTCGAACAAAAAGGCATCCTTGCCGCTCTGCGCGGCGAGACAACTTTAGAAGAAGTTTCGCGCGTAATTTAAAAATTTCATCGTCAAAACTTAATTTACAAAAAATTATTTTTCGTCTCAAGGCCTATAAAAGCTGTAAAATTCAATTTACAAAAATTTTTCAATTATTTTTCGCCGCAAAAACCGCCAAAAATCACTAAAATTTAAATAAAAAATTTTTTTCACGTTCATTTTTAACTAAAAACATACTAAAATCTTTTTTAGGCCAAAAATAAATCTTATTTTTTATTAAATTTCGTCTTCTCGATTTATCAAAACTACTTTTTCTAAATGGTATGTATTTTTAACGTATTTAAGAATTTTGCGATTCATTTTGGTGCTTATTTTTACCATAAACTTTGTTGACTTTTAAATTATTTTATAATATTATAAAGCATCTTCAATTTGGCTTCGGCATGTAAACTTTGCCAGCCAATTTATCTCAACCTTCTGCCCTGATTACCCATGCTATAATAATTATATGGAAAGACTTTTAGAATACTTCAAACCCGAAAATTATGACCTCGAACTTTTTATCTTCAGCGCTAAAGAAACTATTCAAGGGGCGGTTACAGTTAATGGTGTACTTGCTGGCGATGTTGTGAAATTTCACGCCGTGAATATGAATATTAAAGAAGTTACTTTTCAGGCTCTGCATTGGCATAGCTCCGACGTTACGCCTGTCCGACCTTGCACATATAATTATGATGGTGAAATTCTAGAAATCGCACTTGATGATATGATGAAAAAAGATTTAGACCAAGTTCACCAAGTTAATCTGGATGAAGATTACGAAGACCAGCGTCTCGCTACATTTATTATTAAATATGAAACCAAACTAAATCATAATATGCAGGGTTGTTATGTCTCAACTTATGAGTTCAACGGCGAACCGCAAAAACTTATCGCTACTCAATTTGAGTCGCACTACGCTCGTGAAGCCTTCCCGTGCATTGACGAACCGGCCGCCAAAGCTAGCTTTGCTCTTACGCTCGTAGTGCCAGATTATAAGCCCACGGATGTAGTTTTAACTAATACTGAACTTATCAAACAAGATATCAATCGTTTCGAATTTGCGCCTACTCCACGCATGTCGACTTATCTTCTAGCGTGGGTAGTTGGCCCGCTCAAAAGTATTTCCGCTGTTAACAATCACGGCGTGAAAGTTGCATCTTATTGCGCTCTAAATCAATCTAATTCCTCGCTCGAGTTTGCCAATGAAGTTGCGTGCCGCGCGCTTGATTATTATGACGATACGTTTGGCATTAAATACCCACTCACCAAACTCGACCAAGTCGCTTTGCCTGATTTTGAGGCTGGCGCCATGGAGAACTGGGGCTTGGTAACTTATCGTGAATCGTGCATGTTGGCTGAGTCCGACGCTTCCGTCGACACTAAACAATCCGTCGCCGTCACTGTCACTCACGAACTTTCGCATCAATGGTTTGGCGATTTAGTGACAATGAAATGGTGGGATGATTTATGGCTCAACGAATCTTTTGCTACGGTCATGGAATATTATGCTACCGAAGCTTTGTACCCAGAATTACATGTTTGGCAAGATTTTTATGCTGGTGACTGTGTGGCTGCTTTGCGCCGAGATTGTTTACCGGGCGTTCAAGCGGTACAACAGGAAGTTCATAACCCTGCCGAGATTGCTACTTTGTTCGACGGTGCCATTGTTTATGCTAAGGGTGCGCGCTTAGTTTTGATGCTGATGCGGCTCATGGGTGAAGATAAATTTTATCAAGGCGTCCACGAATATTTTGAAAAATACCAATATAATAATACTGTCGGTGATGATTTATGGTCTTGTTTGCAGCCGTATGCGGATTTTAATATTAAAGAATTCATGCACGCTTGGATTTCTCAGCCTGGCTATCCCGTCGTTTGGCGCGAAGATGATAAAATCCATCAACAAAGATTTTTGATTGATGGTACCACCGATTCTAGCACTTGGCCACTTCCCAAAATCAAAGACGATATGTCTGGACATTATCTTCTCAAACTTGATGACCACGAATTCCAACAAAAAATTCATCACTATGACACTCTTTCCAACGAGCAGAAGCTTCGTCTCCTTATCGACCGCATGCTGCTCGCCAAAACTTGTGCGGTTACACCAGCTTCATTGCTCGAGATTTTACCTAAGTTTGTTCAAGAAGATGCGCCAGTTTGGGACATTCTCCTTAGTATTATTAATGACCTCAAAATATTCTTTCCAGATGAATCTGATATCGAACAAGCTTATCGTACTTTTTTGCAAAAACTAGTTCACAGCCGTCTTAGTAGAATAGGTATTTTATCGAGTTCGCAGGATGACACCAATCAAAAACGTTTGCGCAAAATCCTATTAGTTATCGCTCGGTTCGCTCGTGACCAAACAGTTATAAGCACGCTCGCGCAGGAATATCGCGATAATTTGTCCTCGATTGATGCCGAGATTCGCAGCAACGTTCTCATGGCTAAAATGATGTGCGACGAAGATACTACTTTCGCCGAGCTCCTTTCCCGCTACCAGACCGAGGATGACCCCGAACTCAAAGACGATATTCTTGGCACTTTAGCTATCGTTAAACATCCGCAAAATCTTCAAACTTGTATCAAGTTATTAAAACAGCCCGAAATTGTCCGTCCGCAAGACCATCTTTATTTATATATTTATCTTTTGCGTAATCCTAAGGCACGCACGCAAGCTTTGTCTTGGCTCTATGATAACTGGGGCTATGTCGAACAACTCACTGGCGAGAAATCCATCGAAGATTACCCGCGCTGTATGTCTAGTTATATTAAAACTCGTGCCGAAGCTGACCAATTCTACCAGTTCTTCGAGCAGCAAAAAGACAATCCTGTGCTTAAGCGCACTCTTGTCATGGCGCGCAGTAGTATTGAATCTCGCCTCGCTCTGGTTGCGCAAGCCTCTGCTGCCGTCCAAGCGAAACTGAGCGAGCTAATGGGAAAATAGTTATGAAACTTTATCTCGTTCGTCATGGGCAAACTGATTGGAACATTGGCAAGCAGTTACAGGGAATTATGGATATTCCTCTCAACCAAACTGGCATCCATCAAGCCGAAGAGTTACAAAAGCGCATCCAAGAGCGCGGGCTACAATTTGATTATTGCTATGCTTCGCCGCTTCAACGTGCACGCAAAACCGCCGATATTATTACTAATCATCAATATGATTTTATTTACGACCCGTTGTTAGTTGAGCGTAGCTATGGTGATTTAGAGGGGAAGATTGGGGAATTTGACCGGCTCAAGCTCGACATTTTTAATTTGCGCATTGATGCCAACGAATATGGCATCGAGCCTATCAAAAGCGTCCTCGCTCGTACTAAACGCTTTCTCGATAAAATTATTGCCACTCATCCCCAAGATGCTTCGATTCTGGTCGTCGCGCACGGCGGGTCTTTGCGCGCCCTGCATTTCAATATTGTCGGCTACGACGACGATACTAACTTACGTACTACGCATTTTGAAAACTGCGAGATGCGAGAGTATGAAATCTAGTAATTCCGTATGCTCGGTAAAAAGGTGTGCTGCTACTTGTAATAACTAGCATTGTATGATATAATAAAATCAATATGAAACGCGTATCGAAAATCTTTTTAGTTGGCATTGGAATTTCTTTGTTAGCTTTGGCTGCCGTTGGTATCAATACTCCCGACCCGAACCAATCTTCAGGTAGCTTCCAGACGACAACACTAACTAGCGCTCCGCAAGAGTCCGCGAACCAGCCTATTGATGAACCAGCTGCTCCAAGTATTACTACTGAAACTGAGACTAAGCTCGTCAGCATTCCATATAATACTATTTATCGCGATGATAACACTCTTGCGAAGGGAACTACCAAAGTCGTCCAAGAGGGTAGCCTGGGCGTCCGTACAGAAACTTACGCTATCACATATACCGACGGCGTCGAGACTAAACGCGAACTCACCTCTTCAAACATCGCGCAGCAGCCCGTCGACCGTATTGTTCATAATGGTACCTACGTTACCCCTACGCCTGCTCCGCAGCAGCAGTATTGTGAAAATGGCACATATATTAATAGTGCCGGCCAAACTGTCTGCCGACCTAGTGCCAGCAATACAGGCGGCGCCACAGCGATTTGTCGCGATGGTAGCTATAGCTATAGTCGCAACCGTCGCGGCACCTGCTCTCATCACGGCGGCGTCCGCCAGTGGCTATAATCACACATAATATATTAAATATTAGCTATTGAAATTTTCTTTTGGCTCAGTCAACTTGCAAAATCCTCACAAATTAGCATAAAAAGTATTGACATTTTTACAAAAGTGTGCTACAATGAAATAAGTTCGGTTAGCTATAATAATATAAATAGTTTACCGAATGCAAATTGAAAGACTCTATCGCCCTCAAACAGGCAAAATTTTACGAGTTTTTATAGGATTTAACAGAGGTAAACTCCAAAAAAGCCCAAAAACTCAAAAAATCTTTAAAAAAAGTCTTGCATTATTTTAGGAGGCGCGCTATAATGAGGAAAGTTAAACAAGTTACAGGGAAAAGCCAAAGTAACCTCTGATTTACGATAGAAATAGTGCGAGGTAATCTATCATAGAATATCTTGCGATGAGATTTCGAATTAACAATTTAGGACAACGATGAAAAATACAAGTTGACGAGAAAAGATTTATCTTTTCAAGAACAACGAAGTATTAATTGTAAGACGGATCTAGCATCAAACGTTAATATATATTTGACGTTAGATTTTTAAATCGAATTTCGATTGCTAGTTAAGTCAATGCATAAAAAGGTACATAAGGGCACT
>CAYODP010000025.1:0-11360 GCA_964402815.1 uncultured Candidatus Saccharibacteria bacterium
GCAAGTCTCGCGCCAGGACAAACGATAACAATTGAGAAGGCTAATCGAACAAAAACGCTATATGCAGCTTGGAAAGCAATCACGCTCGATGCAATTACTACGATGCAAGAAATGCAACCAGCGGTATGTAATAGTGCGTCAAAAGGTGCAACGAAAACTTTGAAAGATACTCGCGCTGGTGGCACTACTAGTTACAAAATCATGAAGATGAATGATGGTAAGTGCTGGATGGTAGAGAACTTAAGATTACCAGGTGGAACAAAATTAACTTCTGCAGATAGTGATGTAAGTTCATATACGCTGCCTGCTAACCAGGCCGTTAATGGCAATATTAATAACTGGGGCACAGACAAAACTTCGCAGAATATGGCAGAAGGTAGTACAGGTATGAAAATAAATGGTAGCGGTGCTTGGAAACCAGCTTATGGTAACTATTACTCTTGGTGTACAGCAACGGCAGGAACTTGTAAAGACTCTGGAGACGCTCCTTCAAGCATTTGCCCGAAGGGTTGGACTTTACCATCAAATACCGATACGAATATTGGTACCTATAAGGCATTAAACTCTGCGCATAGCGGAGCTTGGGAAACCATTGGTGGAGTTAACGGTAGAAAATTAGGCTATAACTCTAATGACGCGTTCTTTCCCGCTGCCGGTCTCGTCGGTGGCGGTGGCCTGTACAATTCGGGCTCCGACGGTTACTATTGGTCTAGTACGGTGTACTCTAGTAATGTTAACCGCGCGTACTACCTGGGCTTCAATAGTGGCGGGGTCCACCCAGCCGACGGCAGCGGTCGCTACGGCGGCTTCTCGGTGCGGTGCGTCGCCAGATAATAGAATAAGTAGAGCTTGGCAAGCAATATAATTAATATTGCATAACCACACAACTTGCTAAGCAATACGATGGCGACGAAACACAGTCGCCTCCTGGAACTGCCTGACCAGTGAAAATGGACAACAGGGTAGAGCCGGGGACGGGTGAGGGCGAAATGTAACGACCAGTTGGAACGAGGCGTGAAACTCATAGTCAAAAACGTGAGAGAACGAGGCTGGGGCAAAGGTGAAAATGAAAATCAAAAACAAAAAGTACAGAAAGGCGCCGCTTGTCGGCGCATTTCTGCGGAGATAAATTCTTAGAATGAAAAATATGGAAGAAATTTTGAAAAAGTTTATGGTAAAATGGAGATATGGGCATAGCCCACGAGTTCCAAAGAAAGTCATTGAGGTCAAGCTCCGGCAATCGGCGGTGCTCTCGATTAGTTAGAATCGTGAAACTCTCCTTCGTCCCGAAATCAAGCACGGGATTAGCAGGTTAGAAGTACCACGTTTTGCTACGGTGAGGCGTGAGCGTAAAAGGGTTTCTCTTTCCGTGTGCGGTGTTGAGCCCGCTGCCGGTCTCGTCAATGGCAATGGCCTGAACAATTCGGGCTCCAACGGTTACTATTGGTCTAGTACGGTGAACTCTAGTAATGTTAACAACGCGTACAACCTGAACTTCAATAGTGGCGGAGTCAACCCAGCCAACAACAACAATCGCTACAACGGCTTCTCGGTGCGGTGCGTCGCCTCGTTCCGATTCTAAAACAATTAGAGCTAAACATAAGTAAAAGTTTTAAACTACCCAGAGTGAGACGCATGAAACGAGGGTAGTTTTTTGGTTTTTGTAAAAATAAGTTGTGCGAACGAAAAGTCTGTTATAATAATGGTAGTGGTTATGCGGGGAGAGTTTTGTGGTGGCAAAGCAATCGATTAAGACAAAAGCGATTGATAAATTTAATGGATTAAACTTAATTGAGCTAGAACAAGAAATTGCGCGTTTGCAAGCACGACAAGATGCGAAACCGACGACGACACTGGCGCGAGAATTAGCGGCGGCGCGGATTGCTTTACAGAAACGACAGCACAAAATAAAAGCGCAAGTGATGGAATTTGAACAGACGAATGACCATCATTTAGTGTTTTTCGCATCGACACAAGGATTCGTAAAACTGGCAGGACGTTCGGCATTGTTCTTCGCGATGACGGTAGCGGAACGAATTAACTGGCGCTGTTCGCTAAAACCAGATACCGACCATTACTCGACTTCGGAAGACGGGATTATTGCATTTCGGAGCTTGGCGCGAGTGGCGGCATTATTGGAAGAAATTGGAATTACGGTAGATAACACTCTGGACACGCCGGAGTTACATTTTTATAAGCTCGCGAAAGTTTATAATGATGATCAAGTGGCGAAGCTGAGAGATAATTCGCGGCAAGATATTCGGCGGATTTCGGAAATTGTGTTGCCGGCGTCACCGATTCCGTCACTATACGACGGAATTGCGCGAGCGGGGCAGATGATATATTTCTTAACGCGACATTCGGCGGACGGACTGTTCCGAGAAACGATAGGAAAACGAATGGTGGAGGAATCGTGCGAGATGTTGGAAGCGTATTTGAATTATGCAACGCTGAAATCGCGCTCAGAAGTAGATGACTTATTAAAAGTGGCAGAGTTGGCGGTGAAACTAAGACGGATGATGGCGTTTGGAACGAAGATTCAAGTGATTCATCATCGGGATGCGCGGAAGATTCTGGAAGAATTAGTACGCGTGGAGCGAATTGCGCGGTCGGCTTACGGACGGGCGGAACAAAGAAACAGAATTGCAGAAGCGAAGAAACTGGTAGCGGCGGCAAATAGCTAAATGAGTGCGCAAAGTTTTGGGAAGTTTTTATTGCAGGCATTATGGGTGGCGTATGAAGATGCGCGAAAAGGAAAACGCGGAACGATAGATGAACATCGGTTTGAATTAAACGATATGCAAAATATTATTGCGCTGCGAGATAGTTTGGTGCGACATTGTTATCAGCCGAGTAGAGGAGTAACTTTTGTGGTGCACGATCCGGTGGTAAGAGAAATTGTAGCGGCGCCATTTCGAGATAGGGTAGTGCATCATTTCTTGTATAATATTTGCGCAGATTGGTGGGACAGACGGTTTATTGTGGATTCGTATTCGTGCCGGAAGAATAAAGGAGTGTTGTTTGGACAACAAAGATTAGAACAACATATTAGACAAGCGACGAAAAATTTTACGCAGCCGGCGTTTGCGGTGTCGCTAGATATTCGGAGTTATTTTATTAGTTTGAATCATAAAAAGTTGTACGAAAGAATTGTCTGGGGACTAGACCGGCAATTTAAACTGGAGACGCTAGTGGAAGATTTGCCGCCGGATTATTTAAAACGGAACGGAATTTTGTGTCAGCCGTTTGACCGAGAAAGATTATATCATCTGGCGAAATTTGTGTGGCATCAAGTGATTTATGACGACCCGATGCGAGGAATTACCATGCGCGGTTCGAGGGCGGATTGGGCGGTATTGCCGTCGCACAAAAGTTTGTTTAATCGGAGGCCGGGGCGGGGAATTGTGATTGGGAACTTAACAAGTCAATTAGTGTCAAATATATTTTTAGACCAATTAGATAGATTTATTACGATGGAACTCGGCTATAAACATTACGGAAGATATGTGGATGATTTTTATATGATTGTGCCGATGGAACAAAAAGAACAACTGCTACGCGATGTGAATGCGATTGAAAGTTTCTTGTATAATGAACTGGATTTGCAACTGCATCCGCAAAAACGACGTAAGCAGCCGGTGGATAAAGGTGTGCCGTTCATCGGGGCGGTGGCGTACCCAGGATTTATTGTGCCAGGGCAGAGAGCGAAACGGAAAACTTATCAAGCGGCATACAACTTTACCACGAATGCAACTGGAGATTTAGAGGGAATTGTGTCGCGAGAAGGAACGATGTTACATATTAACTCCCGGAAATTCTTTCGGGATTTGTTTGAAAGTTTTGGATGGGAGTTTGATTGGAGATTAGGGGAATATTCTTAAAAGAAAAAGTATGATGATGGAGTACAGAGTGCAGGGTTTATATTGGTTTTGCTACTTTTCATAATACGGATTTGCGTTTTTTACGAGGAGCCATAAGATGGTGCAGTATAGAATACGACTTTTCTTGATGCGTAGGTATGATAGTTATCAGTCCAATGCGTTTTCACGAGAAACGGTGTTTATGCGAGTTTGTAGTATTGAGGTTTCTAGCCAATACGACTTTTCTCGACCCGCGTCGCCAGCGCCTGCCGTCGCAGGGCTGTCGCGCTTGTCCTCCGGCGCTATCGCTTCAGACCTGACGTCATTTCGGAAGATATAATAAAATTATATCTTCTCTCAATTCCTTGGTCTGGACGTAAGTCCGGATTTTTTCGAAAAAGTAAAACCTGCATTCTGTAATATCAAACAGTCTTCGAAAAGCGTATTGGCTAGAAACCTTCTACTCTAGCTCGATAAAATTTCCTCTTAGAAAACGCATTGGACTAATGACCCCAGCATATCTTTCGTAAGTCCGGATTTCTTCGAAAAAGTAAAACCTGCATTCTGCAATATCAAACAGTCTTCGAAAAAGTAAATCCGTATTATGAAGAAGCTTATTTTAAAAAAATAAACCCTGCATTTTGCGCTAACTTAATTACATTTTTTTAGAAAATATCTTACCCTAATTATCGTGGTGGTGACAGAGATGGTTGAAAGATTAGAACTGTATTAGTCAGAAGCGTTTATTGTTGGCACAATTGGTTTTTTAAGTTTTTATATATTATAATCAGAAGCGTTTATGATTGGTATAACTGGTTTTTTAGGTTTTTATATATTATATATGGGTTGTGGGAGTTGACGAGGGGAAGGAAATAAAGAATAAGTATTTACATATATAATATATATGTAATGGGGATTGATTTTTGTGGAGGTTTTTGTTATGCTGTAACTAGAGGTAATTAATTAACTAACTTTTGGGAGAAAACTGTGAGAACAACCTATGTTTGGGGTGCGTTGGTGTTAGGGCTAGCACTGGCAACAGTAAATAGTAGCGCGGTCTTAGCGCAAGGCGCGGCGGAGGCGCAAGAAACAAAAACGGTAGCGATAACAACAAGTCAAGCGAATAAGGCGGAAATTTTGGAAAAAGCGAAGGAAGCGAAGAAACTGGCGCAACAAAATCCGTCGACGACTTACCCAGGGCTTGATAAATATATCGGAAAGTTGATTGATGGGGTGGAGAAAAATAAATATGCGAATGCGGACGAAGCGTTAGCGGCTTTGGAAGAAGCGACTGAGGCAATTCCGCTGCTACTAGAAGTTAAGGTAGATAATAATGTGGCGAAAAGTAATGCGGAACGAACGGAAAGTGTAGTAAAAACGCAAAGTCAGCAGAACGCAAAAGTAGAAACGCCAAAAGTGGAAACGGTGCAGGCGCAGAAAATAGAAGTTGTAGAAACAAAATCCGCAACAACAACTGAAACGAAAACTGAGACAAAAGTTGAAGCAAAAACTGTGAAGGCGAATGCTAAAGATGAAGCGAAATTAACGGACACGACAATAAAAGTAGAAGTAGCAGACGAAAAGCAACCAGAAAATTCGCCAGCTGAAGCAAAGCAAGATGAAACCGTAGAATTGCCAAAAACTGGCGAAGAGAAGAAAGCGGGCGTGGGAGTGTTAATTCTCGCGGGAATTGTGGTAGTGCTCGCGACGGTGGGGATGACGGTATTAATTGTGAAAGGAAAGAAAAATGCCTAGGATTAATGTGGAAGTGGTGAGTAAACGCCAAGTGGTGCGGGTAAAACGACAAACTAAATAAGTAAAAGCTGGAAAATATACGCCGAGAGTTCGACGTATATTTTTGTGAGTAACTTAACGGCCGAAGCGAGATAAGTTGTCGGCGAGGTCAGTAGGAATAAGAATGACGGTTTTCTGAGAAGGGTCGGTGCTGATTTTCTCGAGAGTTTGTAAAGTGCGGATGTTGAGGGCGCCAGGAGTCTGGGCGAGCATGCGCGCGGCTTCGGAAACGGCGGCAGCGGAAGCTTTTTCACCTTCGGCGGAAATAATGGCGGCGCGGCGTTCACGTTCGGCTTCGGCTTGTTTGGCCATGGCACGTTTCATATCGGAGGGGAGCTCGATGTTTTGGAGTTTGACGCTTTCGATGTCGATACCCCATTTGTCGGTTTGGGCATCAACGATTTCGCGAATTTGGGCGGAAATTTCGTCACGTTTGCTGAGGATTTCGTCGAGGTCGAAATTACCAGTAACATCACGCAAAGCGGTTTGAGCAAAAGTGCTAGTAGCGTAAGCGTAATTGGTAGTCTCGAGGACGGCTTTGGAAGCGTCGATGACCCGGAAATAAACGACGGCGTCAACATTGACGGTAACGTTATCACGGGTGATAACTTCTTGCTTAGGAATGTCCATCGGAGTAGTGCGAATATCGACTTTGGTCATGCGGTCGAGATAGGGAATGATGACGCGAAAACCGGGATTAAGAATGCGCGAGAAGCGACCGAGACGCAAGACAACGCCGCGTTCGTATTGATTGATAATGCGAATGCCAGGAATAACAATCAATAAAATAATTGCTAAAAGTATAATAATAAGATAAGGCATAATAGCTCCTTGTTGGTTAACATGGAACGCGAGGTTGACAAGAATAAAAAAGTTTGTTAATATGGACTTATATGTAAAGTTTGATTACTCTTCTTCAGTTTGGAGAGTAATCTTTATTTTGTACTCGAGTTGGGCTTTGCAGTCCTTACGATGTATTGCAAAAGATTTTACTTGGGGCTTCGTTTCGCAAATACACTTTTCCTCGGGTCGCGTCCCTCGAGCTCGTCGTCACGAATCTCGGGCGCTCATCCTCGGTCGTAACCTCCGGGAGTCCCGAGAAAAAGGTATTTTGCGAAATGAGCCACCTAAAATCAATTTTACTTTTGTATGAATAAATCCTTTTTACAAAAATCTTAAACTACTAATGGAAATTTGAAAAACGACCTTTAGTTTAGCCAACACTCCGTTCCTGAGTTTATTGTAGCAGAGAAAGAAAGAGAAGTAAATAAAAAGTGGGAGAGGGGAGCTTTGAAAAAATTTCTGAAAAGTTGTATGAAAAAGTGCTGCAAGAAATTGTATAGAAAAAGTTTTGCGGGGAAAGTTTTGGACAAAGTTTTTGCTGGGAAAGTTTTTGTGAAAAAATATAAAAACTTATGGTTTGTGATATAATGAAGGTATGAAGAGGTTGATTGTCAAAAGTCAATTATCGGACTATAAAGTGCTGGAACAGCAGCTGGCGGAGGTGGGGATGGAATTGTCGCCGGTGATTTGGCAGCATGAGCGGGTGTATTTGCCGCATGACTATCGGCCGGCGATGAATTTTCCGCGATTAGTGATGCGGACTGAAGTGCGAGCGACGGATCAGCCGGCGACTTATGCGATGTATCTAAAACGGCATATTGAAGATAGCGGGATTGATTGGGTGAACTTCACGGAAGTGAAAGATTATACGGAAGCTTCGGGGATTATACATCAGCTGGGATTTAGAAAGGTGGCGGAGGTTAGTCGGCAGCGGCAAGAGTTGTGGCTGGACGACCGGACGGTGATTTATGTTGATAAGGTGGATGGATTGCCGAACTCGTATTTGAAAATTGAGGCGGATGTGAATGATGATGAGCCGGTGGATTTGTTGAGACAGGATTTGTTTAAGATTTTGCGAATGCTAGGGCAAGAAACGTTTGTGATGCAAGGGTATTTTGCGCTGGTGGGTGGGGAAGTGGAGCAGCCGTATTTTATACCTGAGTAGTTTTACTGTCTTCTTAGGTATGGGTTTAATCCTGTGACGGGCGTTTGCTGGGGTTTGGCGCAGGAGGTTTTGTGTGAAAAAGGGCTGAACGGTGGAAAAGTTTGAGTTTTGAAATAAACTTAGAAAATGTGATTGACGTTTGGTGAATCGGTCGTGTATAATTAAACGTAAGGGGAAATCATATATAAATATTTAAAAAGACAAATAAAAAGGAGATTATTTATTATGTCTAAATTAACACAATCGATTGCTATTCTTGGCGTCGTCGCTGGGCTTGGCGTTGCAGCTTTGCCGTTGAGCACATATGCTGCGCCGGTTATTGATGGTCCAGCTCCGACTGAGGGTGCTGTTTCTGGTGCTACTTATGATGGTACGAAGGATGGCAAAGTTACTTCTGATACTAATGTTAAGCTTATAATTGAAGACCTCCTTAGCATCGACACCGACAAGACTGAAGTTGATTTGTCTGCTGCTCCTCATACTGGTGCTGTCAAGGTGACTGTGGTCACTAACAACTCTACTGGTTATGATTTGGCGATTAAGGGTACTGGTACTCCTAATGCGACCAGCTTGACTAATACTAAACCAAGTGCTGATCAGATTATTAAAGGTGATGGTACTTTTACTGCTCCGGCTGCTTTGAGCACGACTGTCTCTCAATGGGGCTATAGTGTGGCTGGTGAAGCTGCCTTTACCGAAGGTCTTTATGCTGGCGTAACTGGTACTGACCAGATTATTCATTCTGAAAGTGCCGCTACTACAGACGCAGGTGTGGCGACCGATGTGACTTTTGCTGCTTCTTTGAAGAATGGTCAAGCTGCTGGTACTTACAATGGTAAGGTTACCTTTACTGCGACTAATAAAGCTAATAGCTAGAAAATAGTTATTCGATATTGAGCGTCATCTGATTTGTTTGGGTGGCGCTTTTTATTGTTTTACAATTTCTTTTGATGTATAATTATAATAAGAAAAAGGAGGTTAATGAAAAAGAACAGAATATTGAGGGGTTTGGTGACGCTTGTCATTGCTGTCGGTGTGATGTTGTCTAGCGGTTCGGTGTTTGCCGAGGAGGAGTTGCCGGATTACCGTTTGGCTATCACTCCTACGCAGAAGAATTTGGAAACGATTGAACCCGGTAACGAATATTCGGGCATGTTTAAAGTTAAAAATATGGGTAAGGAAACTTTCGATTTTGAGGTGGAATTTACGCCATATAGCGTAGCCACTGAGACGTACGAGCCAAATTATACGGAGACTACTAAATATACTGATATCGCGGAATGGATAACCACGGATGTCGAAGAAGGCACGGTAGAGCCTGGGGCTGAGTGCGAGATACATTATACAGTTAAGGTGCCAGCAGATACACACGGTGGGGCACAGGCGGCCGCTATTATGGTAAAAATGGCCGGAGGCTCAGAGGGTCTTGAAACGGTTAGACGTGTAGGGTACTTACTATATGGAAATGTCGATGGGGAAGTTATTAAGACTGGTAAAGTTTTGGAAAATAAAGTGCCAAGCTTCTTGTTTAATCCGCCAATCGTAGGGTCTTCGTTAGTGGAGAATACTGGTAATGTGTATACTCGTGCGACTTATAAACTACAGGTTTTCCCGCTGTTTAGTGATGAAGAAGTATATACAAACGAGGAAACTCCAGAAGATAATATTATTTTCCCGGAGACGAAGCGGTATAACGAAATCAAGTGGGAGGGGGCGCCGCAGTTGGGGATTTTCAGGGTGCGGCAGACGGTGAAAATCTTTGATGACGAAAGTGTGACGGAGAAATTGGTGTTCTTGTGTCCGATTTGGTTCTTGTTTATCGTGATTTTGCTGGTGTTCTTGATTATCTTCTGGGTTGTGAGCCGCGTGGTGAAGCGGAAGAGGGAAGCGTAGGGAACTTAAACAAGGAGAAATAAGTGGAGCGGAAAGCTCCGCTTATTTTGTGAGTGTGGTATAATGAGGGTATGAGCGAAGATATTGCTAAACAGATTGATATGGTAGCAAAAAGGGTTGGAAATGATTTTGATGATTTGGAATTGGTTGATATAGATGATATCGAAAATAAACGCAATAATATAGTACATAACAGGGTGGACATAACTGGTAAAGAATTTTCTAAGCTCGCAAAGAGAGTGCAGAAGATTTGGAGCCGGTATGAAGAGGACGCCCGGGCATGGGAAAGCGCAAAGTAGAAGCTGGAAATAGCGTTAGAAAGCCTAGAATCTATTATCGTGCAGAATTACCGTCTGTGCTGGGTGGTGCGACGATTGTAGTAGATACAAGTTTTATAATTGACTTGTCGAAAGTTCCAGAGTTGAGAATGTTGTATGAGGAGCTGCAGAAGCGGGGATGTAAATTCGTTTGTTTACCGCCGGTGGCGACTGAATTTATGTGTGTTGCTAAGAGTATTGACGAACGAGCGGGAATGAGGCTCTTTTTGAAAAGCTTAGAGATTGAGTGGTTGCAGAATGTCGAGGAGGAATATATGTCGAGTCGGGGCGCTTTGTTCCAGATGATGCTGAATCGTTGCCAAGTTAATAATCCTAGCTATGTTGATAAATTGCTGATGTTTGCCGTCTATGTATTATCCGCAGGTGCTAAGACTCCAGTGAGGCTTATTAGTAGTAATCATAAAGACATTGCGTGTGAGATATTTTTTCGTGAGGAATTGATTGTTGTTGATAATAATGCGGCCATAAATAACATAGGTGTCTATGCGGTAGATTATGGCCAGCTGATTAAGAAGCTTGAGAGTGTAAAGTAACGAGCCCTTGCGGAACAGGGAAGGGCGTGGTAAAATGGAAGTATTAAGGAGGTATTATGGCATATCAGTTAGATTTGCAGAAACGAACAGAACAAGGTCATAAGGCGAAAAAGTTGCGTGAGGCGGGGCTGGTGACGTCGGTGGTTTATGGTGCGGGGGAACCGATTTTGACGAGCTCGACTTATAACGATACGGACAAGGTTTTGCTAGAAGCTGGTTATCATTCGCCGATTGAATTAAATATTGACGGCAAGAAGCAGTTGGCAATCGTGAAGAACGTAACGGTGAATCCGGTGAATCGACGCTTGGTGAATATTGAGTTCCAAGCGGTGTCGGCGAATGAAGTAGTGGAGGCGACGACGCCGATTAAAGTGATGAACTTTGATGAATCGGAAGCGGCGAAGTTGCATTTGGCTTTGCTACAAGTAATGGAAGAAGTGGATGTGAAGGCACGTCCAGCAGATTTGCCACAAGAAGTGATTGCGGACGGTAGCAAGTTGGCGAAGGTGGGCGATAGGTTGACGTTGGCGGATTTGCAATTGCCTGGCGGGGTGGAATTAGCTGATAAAGAATTGGCGGCAGAGACAGTGATTGCGAATGTTTATGACCCAGCAGCAGAAGCGGAAGCGCGCGAGAACGAAGAAACGCAAACTGAACCGGTGGCGCAAGAAGCGACAATGGAGACAGAAACTGCAGAATAATATATATATATATATATATTATAGTAATAAAATAGACCTCGATAGGGGGTCTATTTTTGTGGGAGATGATAATTTTGTGAGGATGGTGTAATTACGAAGTTATGAAAATGTGAGGCGATGAAATTGTGAAAGTTACTGGGAGTGTTGCAGTTGGGTTTCATGTGAAGGAAAAATAACTAATAACTAATAACTAATAACTAATAACTAATAACTAATAACTAATAACTAATAAC
>CAYODP010000026.1:0-11291 GCA_964402815.1 uncultured Candidatus Saccharibacteria bacterium
TAATAACTAATAACTAATAACTAATAACTAATAACTAATAACTAATAACTAATAAGCTTTAAAAGGGTTAGTGCAAATAGCGGAGGGCGTCGACATTGGCTTCGAGGTGACGTTTGAGGGCGGCTTGGGCGGAACGAAGATTATCGGATTTGCCTTTCCAGGTGAGGAGGACAGGCTCTTGCAACGCACGGCCAAAAGCGAAACTAACCGGCCAAGGGAAGGGGGCGTTTTGGCAGATGGCGGTGAAAGATTTGGTGGCAGTCTTGGCGTCTTGTCCGCCGCTAAGGAAAAGAACGCCAGCAGTGTAACGCGGGACGGCGTGGCGCAATATGGCGGCGGTGGCCATGCCGATGGCGTCGGTGGAAGCAACAGTGGCGGCGGACTTGCCGCTTTGAACGATACTAGTCTTAAGAATGCAGCCGCTAAGGTCAACATGACGCTGCTCGAGTTTTTCGAAAATGGCGCAGAGGACGCGGTCGGTAGCGGCAGCGGAAGCTTCGATAGTGTAATCGCCGTCCCAGAGAATATCGGATTCGATAACGGGAACGAGGCCGGCGAGCTGACATTCTTTGGCGAAGCTAGCGAGAAGGTCGGCATTGCGTTCGACGGCGATGAAGCTGGGCTCGTTTTTCTGCAGACGGAAGGCGGCGCGCCATTTCGCGAAACGGAAACCGTTGGCATAAGCAGTACGAGCGTGCTCGTAAACGGTGTCAATACCGGTAGTATAAGGCTCGCCAGTTTCGGGTAAATCAGCGAGGCCGAGGTCGAGTTTGATACCGGGGATGATACCAAGATTGGTGACATATTCGGCGATGGATTGACCGTGTTTGAGTTTTTGCTTGGCGGCGACGTCGCTAAGAATAATGCCGCTAACATAACGAGGGAGGTCGGGAGTGGTGACGAGAAGTTCGCGATAAGTTTTGCGCGAAGAGGCGGTACTGGGGATGCCGGCGTGAGCGAGACGCTCAGTGAGCTTGAGGTCGGATTCGTCCATGGCGAGGACGCCTTTTTTAGGAGACATGATAAGGCTGGCAATAGGCTTGAGGTTGGCGCGTTTGTCTTTTTCTTTTTGGGCGAGTTCTTGGAGCTTCTTAGTAGAGAGGGAACCGGCGATAGTGGCTTGCTCGGCATTGATACGCGCCCAGAGAACGGCGTCGGCTGGGGAACCGCCAACGGAGATGACGCCAAGAATGGTAGAGACGATGGTAGAATAAACAGTGAGATGAGTCATCATGTCGGTCTTGCTGAGGAGCCAACTTTCTTCGGCGTTGCTAAAAATGATTTTGTGCGGAGTGATATGACAGACGAGCTGATGGTTGGGTTGGTCGAGCGGGGCTTGGTCGACAATCTCATCGGCAGGATGGATGGCGGGTTCGTCTTCGATAAAGAGAAGGTCGGCCATTTGCATGAGACGCTGACCGGCGGGAGTCATGTGTTTCTCGGCGTGAACGGCGAGCTTAGTGGTAGGAGAAAACTTGAGAAAGTTCTTGAGTTCATCGACAAGGCGATTGGAAGGATTAGTAGAGCGGTCGATAAGAATCCACTCGGGCGTGCCAGAAGGCATTGACCAATCGGTAATCTTGCGATTGCTAGGCACGAAATAGGCGATTTGGTCTTTGTGACAGAAAATATAACGATAATCGTCGGGATTATCATGCCAAACGACATCGCCATCGACGAATTCGGTGCGAGAATTGAGAATCTCGGCATTAAGACCTAAACGATGCAAAACAGACAGCGAAACAGCGGCGCCACCATAAACACTAGTGCGATGATAAAACTTATGAGCTTCGCCATTAAAACCGAGATTGAGCCAGTCGATATCATGAGCGTCGGTTTCGAAGACGTTGGCGCGGTCGTCTAATTTGATATAGACGTCTTTAAGAATGTTGCCGATGATTAGAATCTTGCTCATACTTTCATTGTATCACAATAACAGATGTTTGATGAGTAGAAATAGTTTTTCATCTGCACAACTTATGAGTTTATTATGTCCACTTTTTACCGGCAAAAAGTGGACAGAAAAGCCGCCGGGGGTTCGGATTCCCCCGGACCCCTAAAACCGCCAGGGAGCTCTGCTCCCTGGACCCACGCCGATGTGATGCATTATAAGGGTTATTGCGGATTCCGCTTTGCAAAAAGAGACGAAAGCGGTTGTCGTGACTATTTTATCTGTTGCCTGCGTGACGGTTTGGTATGTTATTCCTTGACCACCTCTACACTCGCTACCCTCGTGGCGGTTCGCCTTCGGGTTCGGAAAGCAGTTTCTTAGATTTGATTTCGTAGCGACGGCCGTTGACAGGAGAAACAAAGTAATCTTCGGCGAGGAGATTGACGAACATGGTAAGGTCGCGGTCGTCCATGATGATGATGGAGCCGTCGTCGTCGGTCATAAGTTCGAGCTGCATTTCGTCGGCGTAGTCAATTAATTTGTCTTGAGGCATTTCGGTGGCAATATCGAGAGACTGAAGTTTTTTTACAAGAGGTTTCTTGTCTTGAAGTAGAGCGTTCAGTGTGAGGCCTTCGGCGAAAGAAAGCTTGTATTTATCGGTGAGTTCTTTAGCCTTTTCGTCGGCGATAACTTGGGACTTGTAATCGTACTGGAAGAGATTTTCGAACTTGGATTGATTGAAGATAATAACGGTGCCGTCGATGATGGCAACTTGGTTGTCGTCGGGCATTTTAAGAGCGACTTCGGCGGAGAAGGGCTCGAAGCTTTCGCCATTGAGCTCCCAGCTAGTGCCGCCCTTGAGAGCGGAAGAAGGGCTTAAAGCTTTTGCAATGTAGAAAACTTTGGTTTCGCCATTATCGCTAGGGTAACTAAACTTAGCGATAATACCTTTGACCTTCTTAAATTCGTCGACATGGTCGTTCCAAGAATCGATGTTACGATATTCGTGTTCAATAAGGTGAATTAGAGTCTCGGCGCGACCGACGTTTTTGAGGCTGGTGCGATAAATTACTTTGTCTTCACCGTCGGACTTTTCGTATTCACGACACTCGAGACCCTTGTCAGCTTCTTTAATAATATAACTGGTGGCTTCTTGCATAAACATGGCTTTGACGCTGGCAGTGAGCTGGTCGGAATAGCGGACGCGGAAAGGCGTATAGTTCTTATTGAAGAGGAAAAGCTCGACCGAGACGTTGTTTTTCACTTCGTCGATTTCGTTGGCCCAATGGAAAACATCAACGTAATCGTCGGTGGCATAATGATAGACGGGCTCGCTGGAAGCATCGGAGCTGTCGGAATCATTGATTTGTAGATTGGTGATGTCATCGGGCATGTCAGCGTTAGGCTCTGTTGCGGAAGAAGCGTTGGCTTGAGCTTCGAGAATTTCTTGGTTAGTTTGGGGAGCTTGGCTGCTCGTGTCTTGATTGTCCATAAACGTGTTTACCTCCAAAATTTATTCTATTATAACGTATCGAGAAAGAAAAGGGAAGAGAAAACCCAAAAGGTGCGTCTGTAGACGCACCTTTTGTCGGGTTTACTATAAGCTCAGTACAGTGCCGCATAAACCCCGTTGTTAGTATTATACAGTATTTTTTATTTTATGACAAGGATTTTCTCGGATTTAGTGATGAGAATAACGTGTCGAATCGAGGATGGGCCGCTATTAAGGTATTCAAGGATGCGATTTTTGGCTTGGGCTGGGGTCATTTTAGATTGAAATAATGAAATGATAATATTTGAGGATTGATATTTGGCGCAGCGCAAATTGTTGGCGATAGTGTGCTTACTATTACCTTTGATATTTTTAATTTCTCAGGTTTGCCTGGTACGAACAACACATAAATCCGGTGCGCGTTGGATGCTTGGCTCAACGAAGCGAACATCGCTCTTAGAGAAATTCGCAAGAAGTTCTGTAACAGTGTACTCATAGGAATTTGGTTTTTGTTTGATGGTGGAGGGAATGATGATATGAAAATTGGACATTGCTATTATTATAATTTAATTTAGTTAATTTGCAAGGGCGTAAAATGTTTGTGTTCGGCGGTTATGAAATGTCTTTAATAATATTGCAAGAGGGAATGGGGTGTGTGCGGGTTTTAGAACATAAATAAATATATAAGTCAATATTACCTCTGTAAAATGTGGTGAAAAGGCTACGCTTGACAAAAATGGAAATGTGTGCTACAATGGAGTTAACTGGGTATTTGTGCCTAGAGTTCATTAAAATAATCTGAATTGAGGTGAAAAATGTGATTCCGAAATAAGCTCGTAAAATGTTCGTAAAATCTGCTGCAAGATGAAAAAGAGCCATTTCGACAAAGGAAGGGGAAGTTCGATGAAACAGAGGCTATATAGGCAGCTATTAATAATGAAGGCTGTCCTAATCACTATTTGCTTGTCTAGTTTGTTATTGCCCGAGTTATTGGGTACCATTGTTGGTGGAATGTCTGCGCTTGCGAACCACGGTGATGCGCTGACTTCTGGTTGGGTTGTCATGGGCGAGGTACTTCTCATGCTTTTTATAGGCATAGCGATGACTGTCGAGGTCGTGACGTTAACGGAGATTAGAAGAACGAAATTGTCGGTTGCGAAGGGCAAACCTGGGTGGCACTTTTGGGTGAAGGCGTCGATATTTCTAGTCGTAGTATTGGCTGCGGCCGCGAAGGTTTTTATGATTTTTTGCAAACTTAACGAGTTCATATCTTCATCACTTACAATGGACTACTCGATTAATTGGAAAACTTATCGTCCAATGCTGGAAGTGCTCATAGAGCGGGCTGCAGTCGCCTTCTTGTTTGGGGGATGTTGTGTGTCTAGTATGGCATGCGATGCCGTGAAGGATGAACTCAAGGGCGACAAAGAACAAGACTGTGGGGTGGCTGAATAGCAAGTTGCGACTTGGTAACTGAGAGAAAACTGGATGAGTAGCTGTTGGCTGCAAAAGCACGTTATCTAGACTTCAGGAAGGGTGGAAAGGTAATTGGCTAAGAAACTGTATATTGAATTGATGTCGTATTTGTTCTACTGTTGATATGCTTTTACTGTGTCTGTGCGTGTGCCCGGTGCTGTTGGCTATGCCGATGCCTGGAATATGATGATGGAGACCGTCAGCTGGGTTGGGCTGGCTGTTGGACTTCTCTGTGTAGTTGGGCTGTGCCTGCTGGTTTGCCTAATGTTATTTGGCGGTTATAGCAGCCGCATGCGTGCGGCAGTGCTTGAACGGTCAGATAGAAAACCGTCAACAAAGACGGCTGAACGTGTGGGGCAATTAGTTTTTGCTCGCGTTGGTGTTAGGTTTAGCATACGTTCATGCTAAGGCTTTTGCATTCTGGTTTGGATTGATTATGCCAGTCGAAGTTTTAGCTAGGTTAGATATGTCGGCTAAGATTTGGGCTAGTGACGCTAGCGGGGTGAGTCAATGGCTTTATAGTGGTGCTAGCAGTTGTATGTTGGTAGCTGGTCTAATGCTGGCGGCAGTATCGACTATGCTGCATACTGTAATGTGGCATGCGGAACAGTATGATTTGACTGATGATGAGATGGTGCAGGAGCTCAAGTAAGCGATTCAGATTATTAGAAGTGTTTAGGCGGTCAGAAATGGCCGCCTTTGTCATGCCAAAATAATCTAAGGTGGGTAGAGGTAGACTGTGGAAAAGTTTGGTAGGGAAGGCTAGATGAAAAATGAGCTGGTTGTGGAAAACTTGGTGGGTGGTTTGAAAATTGTTTGGAAAATGTGCTTGTGTTTTTTGGAAAACTTAGGTATACTAAGTTCAGTGGACGAACACCCACACAAAAAGTGAAAAACTACACAAAAATAAAAGCAAGATAAAAAGAAAAGTAGACACGTTTTTTGCGAGGGTGAAGACACAAATGAACATTATCAAAAATAAAGATAAAGTAGATTAACAGAGTTTGAGATTGACCAACTAGGAGTTTTTGCGCGCGTTTAGGACACGCGAAATAGAAACCGATAAGTACTTCCAACAAACACCTCCCAATTAACTCTATTTGGTCTGTGATGCTGAGGCCAGAACAACCCACTCAAATCTAATACGTTATAAGTCTCTCAACGGCTACGATACGTGGTTTACTTCGGTAAGCCGAAATCGTGGTAGATATATATCGTACATCAGCATCGTAATTAAACAAACATGAAATTAAAAACAAAAACGCGAAAGTTTCTAGTTGAACAATCTCAAACAATGAGTGTATAATATACACATGGAAGAACTCCATAAGCCTGTATTATTATCGGAAGTGCTGGCGATGTTGCAGCCGAAGCTGGGCGAGTCGTATTTAGACTTGACGGCGGGGTATGCTGGACATGCTAGTGAGATTTTGGATGTAACACGGAACTATAAAGGCTCGGTCTTGGTAGACCGGGACGAGAATGCAATTGAAGTTTTGCGAGAAAAGTTTAAAGGTAAAGGGTTAAACTTATTGCATGAAGATTTTTATAGTGCGGTGCTACAGGAAATTGAGTGTGGAAACGCTTTTGATATGATATTGATGGATTTTGGGGTATCTTCTCCGCAGCTAGATTTACCAGAGCGAGGGTTTTCGTTTGCGAAAGATGGTCCGTTAGATATGCGAATGGATCAGAGCCAAGAATTGTCGGCTGATGTGATTGTGAATAAATATCGCGAGGCACATTTGGTGGAAATCTTGGAGAAATATGGCGAAGAAAAACCGGGGTTTGCGAAGTTGATTGCGAGAGCGATTGTACATGGGCGACCGTGGAAGTCGACGAAGCAGCTAGGTGATGTCTTGAGTAAATATGGTCGAGGTGGTAAAACGCATCCGGCGACGAGGACTTTTCAGGCGATTAGAATCGCGGTAAATGACGAGCTTGGAGAGATTGAGCGGACTTTGCCATTGATTCCGAAGGTTTTGAACCCGGGTGGGCGAGTCGCAGCGATTACTTTTCATAGCTTGGAAGACAGACTGGTGAAGGATTGGCTGAAAGAGGCGTCGAGCTTTGGCGAGGAATCGGAGCTGACAGTACTAACGAAGAAACCGATAGTTGCGGAAAATGAGGAGTTGTTTATCAACCCAAGAGCACGGAGCGCGAAGCTACGAGTTGCAATCAAAAAGTAGAGTGTGGAGACTTTGCGAGTTTGAGGCAGCTAAGCTAATGCGCTAGTGACTTTTGGCAGGCGGAAACGCTGTTGATAAAAATAAAAACAAAATAAACAAAAAGGAGGCAATATTATGCCACGTCAAATCACTGTAACTAGCAATCGTTCACGTGCTCAAAAAGTGCAAGTTCACTTTCGCTAGAACTAAATAACTTACTACGCGAGACGCTTGAAGCGTAAATATGGTGAGCGTCTCGTGACATGGGCCGGAAGGCTCACCACGGTTGAAGAGTTAAAGCCGTAGCGTGTTTGTCCAAAAATACATGACCTTCCCAGGAGAGCATATGATTACTGGTAGCTCTGTCATATGCTAACTCCTGGTCTATGAATTTGGACGCTGAGCTTTGATGACGACAGCTTTTTGCGATTTGAAAACAAAAATTATAACTAAAACAGCGAGGAAATTAAATAAATGAGACCACAGACTTATGTCTCGAGGCGGAGTGCGGCGACAACTACGAATACTTGGTCACGCAATTATAATACGGTGCGGCATACACAGAAAACGATTGGGCCGTTGGCGTATTCTTTTTTGGTAGGGGTGATGGTCTTAATTGTGGGGTTGATTTATGTAGCGCAAAGTACGCGTGCGACGAATTATGATTATGAACTCTCGGCAATTGATAGTGAAATTGCCGATTTGGAAGCGAAGAAAGAAGATTTGGCGGTAGAAAAAGCGCGATTGACGTCGATTGCGGCTGCGGAGAATAGTGAAGTGGCGAATAATATGGAGAGTGCTAATGTCGGCGGCTATGCCGAGTAAGGTTTTCTGCGCAGAAGAGCCTTTGCGAATAACGCCCTATTACTTCGTCAGAACCTGCGACTGCTCCTTCACCGTACCTTTAAGTACGGCTCAGTCCGCTGCTTGGCTCTTCCTCGTACTAGGACATTCTTCGCAAAGGGTTCGTAGGGTGAGATTTTTTTGTTGATGATGTATTAAGCTACTCTACGCAAAAGCTGAATAGTAGGTTTTGTTGCTTGTCTCGCGTTGCTCTAGCAAAGGGTTCGTAAGGTACTACACTTGTCAAGAAATAGTTTTTGCTCATAGTGATTTATTACTGCGTCAATAGATGCGATACTCGCTGTTGGTAAACTACATATGGTATAATGTAAACATGAATAGAAACAAAGTGCTGAGGTTGGGGCTGCTGGTGGCAATGGGGGTGATTGTGGTGCGGCTGTTTTTTATTCAGATAGTGCAGCATGATGAATGGGCGGAGAAGGCGGCGGCGCAGCAGACGCTGCAGAATGTGTTGCCGGCGAAGCGAGGGGAGATTTATATGATGGACGGGAGTGAGCCGGTGGCGATTGTGATGAATGCGACGGTGTACACGGTGATTGTGGACCCGATGACGACGAACGAAGAATTGGCGAAGACTAAATTGGATGAGTTGCTGGGTGATAAACGAATTGCGGAGTGGTCGGAAGTGTTTGCAGACCGGACGCGCAGGTATTATATTGTGGCGAAAAATGTGGAGCGCAAGGCGGCGGAAAAAATTGCGGGATTAGACATGACAGGGGTGTGGTTGCAGTCGAACACGAAGCGGGTATACCCGGAGGGGGAGTTGGCAGCGAATGTATTGGGGTTTGTGAATGCGGATGGCGTGGGGCAATATGGTATAGAAGGTGCGATGAACGAGGAGCTTTCGGGGACGGATGGATTGCTGAAGACGGTGAAAGATATTAATAACGTGGCGTTGTCGATTGGGGATGATAATGTGAAAATTCCAGCGAAAGATGGCGAGAATATCGTACTGACGCTTGATAAAACGTTGCAATATAATGTGGAGAAGATTTTGGAGCGAAAGTCGGGAGAGCTGGGCTTTGCGAATATGAGTGCGCTGGTGCTGGATCCAAATTCGGGAAAGGTGCTGGCGATGGCGAATTACCCAGGTTATGACCCGGGGGACTTTGGAAATGTAAAAAGTGCGGCGGCGTATATTAATCATGTGGTGGAAGACCCGTTTGAGCCGGCGAGTGTGTGTAAGACGTTTACGTTTGCGGCGGCGACGGATTTGGACGTGATGACGCCGGACAAAATGTATACGAACTACGGCGAAGTGACGATTGATGGCTGGCCGATTAGAAATGCGGAGCAAGGTTCGTATTTGCTTGGGCAGCAAACGATGCAGACGGCGTTTAATTATTCTCTGAACACTGGATCAACGCAAGCGCTGAGATGGATGGGTGGAAGTGAAACGGAAATTACGCAAGCGGCGCGGGAGAAACTTTACGAATATTATTATAATCATTTTGGGCTAGGGCATTATACAGGCATAGAACTATACGAGTCGCCGGGGTATTTGGTGGAGCCGAATGCTGATATGTATGGGCTGGCTTCGACTTATGCCAATATGACGTTTGGGCAGAATATGCAAGCGACGATGATACAAGTGGCGGCGGGGATTGCGTCGATTGTGAACGGGGGAAAATATTATGAGCCGACGATTGTGGCAGGGAAAATAGTAAATGGGGAATATGTGCCGAATGAAGAACGCAAGGCGGTGCGAAAAACGGTGAGTGAAGAGACGAGCGGGCTGATGCGAGAAATGCTTTATAATACGCGGCGAGCGTGGCGGCAAAATGGAACGGATGCGCCGGGATTCTATGTGGGCGGAAAAACTGGTACGGCGCAAGTGATTAAAGACGGAGCTTATTCGATGGATGAGACGCAGGCGACTTATGTAGGTGTAGGTGGGACGGAAGGGGAATTGCCGAGCTATGTGATTATGGTAAGAGTGTGGGAAGAAGGGAAATTGGCCGGCGGGCAAGACCATGCGTTGCCGGTGTTTAATGATTTGAAGAATTATGTGCAGAGTTATTTGAGAGTGAAACCGAAAAGTTAGTTTTCATGAGAGATGGCTTGCATTGTCACTTCTACTAATCCCACTAACGGGGTTTAGTGGGCTCTTATTGTATTGTAGTGCAGAATGTAGTTTTACGTTTTTTCTCTTCCTTGCAGTCAGAAATCGCTGCGCATTCTCGGAAGTAAAAATGCGAAGCATTTTTGTTTCTCTCGAATACTTGTGATTTCAGACCGTGTCCATGACGCCCGTCTTCGTTTCACTCAGATTCTCGGGCGTCGTCTCGAAAGAATAAATAAATTTATTCTTTGCTCGTCTCCTACGAGATTCGTTACGGGGTCATGGCGCTTGTCCTCCTCGTAAGTCCGGATTCCTTCGAAAAAAGTAAAACCTGCATTCTGCAGCCTATAAAATGACCGCCTTATAGTGGGATTAGTAGAAGTGATATTCTCCCCTCTCTCACCAATTAGCTAGTAGGAGTTGGTGGTAATACAACGAAGGCGTGAGTCGTATGGTACTATAAGAGCCTTGTTCTAATAGCAACCTATTGCTTCGTCAAAGGTTCCAGTACTCGTTCGTCGTATCATTAAATACGACTCACTCCGTGCTTCACCTTTTCCTCGCACTAGGTTACTCTAGAACAAGGGTACGTAAAAGACAGACATATTATTATATATTGTTTTGGTTGGCAATTTCCAGTCTTTGGAGTTAAAAGTTGAATAGGTTGATATAAAAGTAAAAAATTATTTATATTAGGACATGTTCTGGAAATAAAAATAGACTTTTGTAAGGTGGAGGATGCTGGTATAATGATAATTGTATAACAGTAAATCAGATGCATAAGCGCTTTTTGGTGCGCGTATCATCATAGTTAAGAATGACACCGTGAGGTCAGTCAATCTGTGATGGTTCGTTTGTACGTACTTATGCGGTTTGCTGTTATACACCCTTGCGGTGTCATTTTTAATTTTGCGTTGCTAAAAATGACATCCGAGGGTGTTAGATTTATAAACAAGTTGGATGAATAGGTAAGCTAGTGGAGATGCTCCGATTCTAGCAAAACCTATTAACGGGGCTGGGGTGAGGCTCTCTTTATTGTGAGCAATAGTAAGTTATTCCCGATACTAAGTCACACAATGCAGAACCGCCTCAGCCCTAAAGAAGTATAGCCGCCTTATAATAGGTATTTGCTAGAATCGGATAGATACATACTAAGTTTACCATTCATCCAACTAAGAAATCCACCAAAAGGAGGGCGATGATGCACTATAAAAAGAAACGTAAAAGCACGACTAATATGTTATTAGACAAGCTTCATAGTATTCCAATCACAAGAAGTTATAAACATAAGTTATCTCACGTTTCTAATTGTAGTATTCCTCTAGTTTGCATGGTCGC
>CAYODP010000027.1:0-11229 GCA_964402815.1 uncultured Candidatus Saccharibacteria bacterium
CAAAGACCCTAACCGATACCCGAGATAATAATTCTTACACTATCGTAAAGTACGGCGGTCGATGCTGGATGAAGCAGAATCTAAGACTCAAAGGTGGTAGGACTCTTACCCCAGCCGATTCTGACGTGACGAGTAACTGGAGTATGCCGGCAACACTCAATGGTTCAGGAACTTCAGTATCTGGCTGGACAAATGATAATAATAAGCCCTACTCAGCATACTTTAGTAATATTGCTTACGGGGTGTACTATAACTGGACCGCCGCCATCGCTATGTCGGATTCTAGCAGCAAGACCAGTGGAGATGTAAATACCAGCGTTTGTCCAAAGGGTTGGAAGTTGCCAACAAATGCAGAATATTCTAGCATGCTAACTTCTGAAGGAATTACCAACAATGCTGCTGGCAGTACCAAGATTAGGGGTACACCATACAACTATGTGTATGCCGGGGACGTCGGCAATGGCTCGCTGCTCAATTCGGGCTCCAGCGGTTTCTATTGGTCGCGTACGGCCTACGATGCTAACGCCGCGTACTACCTGTACTTCAATAGTAGTAACGTCAACGTGTACAGCTACGATCGCTTCGTCGGCTTCTCGGTGCGGTGCGTCGCCCGATATTAGAGTAGAGCTTGGCAAGCAAGAAAATACTGCCTCGAAGCAATCCGGGGCAGTATTTTGCAGTATTTTTATGAATATTTTTAGTGTAAAAATGGAGAAAATTAGGAAGGCCGAAAATTGCAAAACTCTAATCCCGATTAGAGTTTTATGATGGCCTAACAGGGGTGACGGCTACTACAAACTCTAACTCGGATTAGAGTTTGGGAAAACTGCAAAGTTAGCATTTTTACCAGAACTTTGGGTAAATTTTGGTGGTTTTGATGAGTTTTGCAGGATGATTTTTAGAAATTAGGTTTGATTAATTCTAGCGAAAATATGCTTGATGGAAGTAGAGATTTTTGAGTAGGTGGAGCATAAATATGTTATAATTAGCTTCTACGGAAGTCGTACTTTATTTTTGGGAGGGATTGCTATGAGTAACGGTAAGCCAATCGTTGGGGTTGTAGGAGACTATGCGGACTTGAAGAAGGTGGGGGCTTTGCCGCAGCCGCACTATTTCTTTGACGACGTAGTCTATCGGACGCTGGTCGAGCTGGGGGCGACGCCGATTGGCATTCTGACGCCGTGTAATTTGGCGGACAGTGTTGTCGAGCGTGCTGGAGGTGAGACCTATGAGCTGGCAAGGCGGCAGTTGTACGTTTGCGATGGGGTGTTTTTCCAAGATTTGCTGGGAGGTACAAGCTTCTTCAATGCGATGGCACGGCTAGCGTATCAACTCGGGCTGCCAACTCTGGGAGTAGGTAATTCCCTGGCGGCACTGGCGTCGGTGTTCGACTCAGCGGTGCTCGAAATGGGAAAACACGCGATGCACGAGTATCTAGTGCGACTAGATACAGGTTCAATCATCCAGAAGGCAGTGCTGGGAGCGACCGGTGGCACGACGATGACGGTGCGCTCGAATAGTGCGCTACGCTTGGCGGAGCCGATGAAGGTGCAAGAAGTGGCGGTGACGGTGCGGAATTGCAGCCACACGATTGAAGCGATTGAGGCGCGGGGCGAGCGGTTCTACGTGGGGACGCGGTTTCGGCCGGAGCTAACTTACCAGACTAACCCTAGCATGAGAGCAATTCTGGAAGCTTTCATTAAGGCACTCTGACCCAAAAACTCGGACAAAGGCGTCTCCTCGGAGGCGCCTTTAATCTTCTAAGTTGCTCTTGCGGGGCATAATAAGAGCGGCGATAAAATAAGCAATAATTCCTCCGCCGGCGCAAGCCGCAAATAGAATCCACAAAACCCGCACCAGCGTAGGGTCGAGACCGAGAAACTCGGCAATGCCACCACAAACGCCGTCAATCTTGCGGCCTTTTTCGATTTTGTAGAGTCTTTTTGGCTTACTCATAATGCTGCTATTTTACATCAAAATGCTGGGTTTGGCAAGAGCTATAAGCTAAGGTTAGCTCTGTTCCGTAAATACGCTTTTCCATCCCTACGGTCCACTGCCTGCGTCGTTCGATGGAGAAGAAACTAGTTTCTTCTTGATACTCACTTTCCTCAGCAGGGCGGGTCGCGTCCCTCGAGCTCGTCGTCACGAGTCTCGGGCGCTCATCCTCGGTCGTAACCTCCGGGAGTCCCGAGTAAAAGGTATTTACGAAACAGCGCTACGAAGTTATAGTATAATGAGGATATGCGAGAATATATACCAGAGAAGATGAGTAAAATTCCAGAAGAAGCGAAATTGGCTTTTAAGGGTGAGGTATTTGAGGTTTATCAGTGGCCGCAAAAGCTATATGACGGTAGGACAGCGACTTTTGAGATGCTGAGGCGTGCTGATACGGTGTGCACGATTGGGGTGAAGGATGGAAAAATCGTGGTGCTACGTCAGAAACAGCCGCGCAAAGATTGGTATTATGGCTACCCCGGCGGACGAGTGGATGAGGAAGATAAAAATGAACTGCGGGCGGCGCAGCGAGAAATGCGCGAAGAGGCGGGGATGCGGTTTCGGGATTGGCGCTTAATTGGGGTGAAACAACCATATACAAAGGTTGACTGGCTAGATTATCTATTCCTAGCGACTGGGTTTATCGACCAAGGCGAACAAGCGCTGGATGGCGGCGAGATTATTGAGGTGCTAGAAATGGAGTTTGAGGAATTCCGAGAGTTGGCGATGGACCCCAAAAATTATCATTTGAGTTTTATGGCGAGAATGTGGGAAGAGGTACGAAGCTTGGAAGATTTATTGAAACTGCCGGAGCTGCATCAATATAAATAGATTTTTGCGGGGTTTATATCTAGCGGTAGTGTTATGCTGATGGTTATCTGATGGCTGGCGTGATGCTGATATTGCATCAGCGTTGTGTTAGTGTCGTGTCGATGTTGTGTCAATGTTATGTCAAAATTACAACATTTACAGAGATAAATTCTTAGATGTGGTGAGTTTTATGGTGATTTTATTGTAAAAATTACAAGAACAGAGAGAAATGGCGAAATTATGACGTGAGAGGCTCGGATGGGGTTTGAGGCGGCCCATCGCTAGGATGATGGCCACGCTTGAGAAAGGCGAGAATTTGTTCGCGTTTCCAGCTAGCGACGCCAAGCAAAGCGACCGCGAGGAGCGACAGGGCAACGACGAGGCCGATGTTGTCGGCGGCGCCCATACCGATATAGTTAGTGAGAACGAGAGTAGGAAAACGACCGAGAATGGAGATAAGCATGAGTTTCTTAATGGGGAGCTTGGTGAGGCCGGCGATGTAACAGACAACGTCGTCGGGAAAGCCGGGTAGGAGAAAAATGGCAAAGATGATGAGAGCGGCGCCTTTGGCATTGATGATAAAATCAAACTTTTCGATAACGGGCTTTTTGAAGATTTTCTCAAGCAGCGGACGACCAAACTTGCGAGCAATGGCAAAAACTAAGCCAAAGCCGATAAGGCTACCAATGGTAGTCCAGAGAATGCCCCAGTGACCGAAGAGAAAACCGCCAACGCCGCCGACGATTTGCCCAGGGATGGGCGCGACCACAACTTGAATGACTTGCAAAACGATATAGAGGAGCGGCGCCCAGATGCCGAGTTTTTGCATGACACGAACGAGTTCGTCGCGGTTGGAGAGGAGGCTGGTAATGGGGCCATGAGCGATAACATCCCAGGCGAAATAGCCGATGAAACCAGCAATGACCAGAGCGAGGATGACAAACTTAATAATAGTACTGCGGGAGACGGTTTTCTTAACGGGCGGTTCGCCGATGGCGAGGTTGTCGGGCTTGTCGGGGTCGGTGTTAGGGGTGGACTGAGCTTTGGAGGGCTTACTTGGCATACTCAATCGCTCGGGTTTCGCGGATGACATTAACCTTGATTACGCCAGGGTAAGACATAGTAGCTTCGATTTTATTGGCGATGTCGCGAGCGAGCTTGAGAGCGGAAAGGTCGTCGATTTGTTTAGGCTCAACGATGACACGAATCTCACGGCCAGCGGAGATAGCATAAGCTTTGTCGATGCCAGGAAAACTAGTAGCGATATTCTCGAGGTCACGCATACGCTCGGCAAAATTCTCAGCGGAGATATTGCGAGCACCGGGGCGAGCAGCAGAGATAGAATCGACGATTTTGACAATCACAGCTTCGGGCGTGGTAGGCTCAATGTCGTCGTGATGGGCAGCCATGGCGTGAACCACCTCGTCAGGCATACCATATTTCTTGGCGAGTTCGGCACCAATCTCGGCGTGCTTACCTTCAATCTTGTGCGTAACGGCTTTACCGATATCGTGAAGCAAAGTGGCAGTCTTAGTGACGCGCTTGTTGGCACCGATTTCCTCGGCAATCATGCCGGCGATGTGCGCCATCTCGATAGAATGCAAGAGGACGTTCTGGCCGTAACTAGTGCGGAATTTCAGCTCACCGAGTAGATGCAACAATTCACGCGGAACGCCAACCACGCCAACCTCGCGGGCAGCGTCTTCACCAGCGCGGACGACTTCTTTCTCGATTTCGCGCTCGGCTTTTGCAACGGCATCTTCGATAGAGCTAGGATTGATACGACCGTCCTTCATAAGGCGCTCGAGGGCGTAGCGGGCGACTTGGCGGCGAATTGGGTCAAAACTCGACAGCACCACCATACCCGGAGTGTCGTCCACCATAATATCGACACCGGTAGCGCGCTGCAATGCCTGAATATTACGGCCTTCCTTACCGATAATGCGACCCTTCATGTCGTCATCTGGGAGCTTCAGCGCGGTAATGGTGCGGTCGGCGGTGACTTCGGAAGACATGCGTTCCATGGCGGTCAAGAGAATGGCCTGGGCGGCTTCGTCCACCTCGTGTTTGATTTCCTTCTGCTCCTTGGCGACGAGGCCGGCGAGGTCTTGCTTAATGTCGCGCTCAGTCATTTGCATGAGCTTGTCACGAGCGTCTTCTTTGCTAAGGCCAGCGATTTTCTCGAGCTTCTCTTGCTGACGGGCGCGAATGTCGCGAACTTCGAGCTTGAGGTCGTCAAGTTCCTTCTCTTGCTTGACAAGGCGCTCGGATTTCTTCTCGAGTTGGTCGAGCTTGTTGTCAAGGTTAGTCTCGCGCTCGCTGAGACGATTCTCGGTTTCCTTCCACTCGCGGCGACGCTCGTTCTCTTCTTGTTGAGACTTAGCAGCGAGATTGGCAGCGTCACTCTTGGCCTTGGAGACGATGTCGGAGGCTTCGTTCTTGGCCTTACGGACGAGGTCGTCGGCCTTGAGCTTGCCGCCATTTTCGTTCTTTTTATTATAAAACCAAATCGCACCAGCACCAACACCTGCGCCGAGGACGAGGGCAATTATAACTATCGCTACGTTCATTGACGTATTTCCTTCCTAATTGTTTGCTGATATTTTTCTCTATATCAGCGGGGTAACAAATATATAAAAAATAATAAGATTCCAGGTTAATTATAGCACACTTTTCGGGGATTGGGGATTTTTGGTACGGAAAAATTGATAAGTGGGTGAAAAATCAGAGGCTATGATAAATACGGGAAATATACTTGCTGTGCTCTTTTGTAAGAAATACAACACTGGACTCGATAAGCAGAGCCATGATTCTATACTACCACGCTTATGCTATTTTGTCAAGAGGATTTTGCGATTGCGTGATTATTTCTTTGGTGGGGTAATATTGGCGGGGCGACCATACTCGGGCAGGATGATTTGATGTGGGTTCCCTTTGTGGTCGTAGAGCGGAACGTGGAGTTGGTCGGCGAGAGTGTTGACAACGGCAGCGCCGATACGCAGACCGGTGAAAGAGCCGGGGCCAGAGTAGAAGGTGATTTCGGTAATGTCTTCCCAGTCGGCATGGTGAGCTTGCAATTTATCGTGAATAAAGGTGAAGATTTGCTCGGCGAGGTCGTGGTTGGAATCCCAAGAGTAGGCAGCGTCGTCAAGGCGGAGCTGGCAGGTGTTGGTAGAGGTATCGAGGTAGAGTTTCATAGGGAGGCTCCGGTGGATTTAAAGCTATGAGTAGGCGAGTTTTGCACAAGTTTTCCACAGGATTTCCACCACTGCTCGGCGGCGGGGTTCATGAGGACGGTGCGACTTTCATCAGGGTTGAGCTGGAACTCAAGACGAAGTTTGGAAGACGGGAGAAGTTGGCTGACGTCGCCACCCCATTCGACAACGACGACGGATTGGGGCGTAGCGATGGCTTCGGCGAGGTCTTCACGCATGAGGCCGGGGTCGTCGAGGCGGTAAAAATCGTAGTGAATTAATTCCCCACCGGGCTCGGCAAGAGCATAACGCTTGGAGATAGTAAAACTGGGGCTGGTAACTGGCTCGGCAACGCCAAGTCCAGCGGCGAGGCCGCGGGTGAAGGTGGTTTTGCCGGTACCGACATCACCGACAAGCTCAAAAACGGCAGGTAAAGCAAGATGAGTAGCAAAAAGTTGACCCAACTTAAGCATTTCGGCTTCGGAAGTGACTTTCATGATACGATTATACCATAATTTACGATTTTAGGCTATATCAGGGACGGGGTGAGGGGCCTGAACCGAGTGACGACGCCAACGACGCACACTAGGGTAGATGAGATAAATGAGAATGGGAAGATAGAGCAGGTACACCCAGACGTTAGCACTGGGGAATTCGAGGATGAAGGCAGTTTGCTCGCTGAGAAAATTGACAAGCCAGATGTGGAGGTTGAGGAGCCAGACAGTAGGTGTGGCAATAAGCGGGACGAGGAAGGCGAAACCGCTGAGCGCGCCGGTGAGCATCATGCCGAGCATGGCGTAAGGCAAGGTGGGTAGAATGATGAGGTTGGCGAGCAAGGAGAGGAGCGAGAGGGAGCCGAAATTGTAAATCAAAACTGGTGCACAGACGAGGCTGGTAGAAATACTGGTGATAAGCATGGAGGCGAGCCAAGGGGGAGTTTTGCCGCCGTAAAAGGTATGCTGGAGGCGCGGGGCGAGGACGAGAATGCCGAAGAAAGAGGCGAAGGAGAGCTGCCAGCCGAGATTGAGAAGGTTGGCAGGGTCAATAAGGAGCGTAATTGCGGCTACGAAACTAATGAGACGGAGCGGAGTGAATTTGCGGCCGATATAGCCCATCACGAGAGACAGGCTGGCGACGAGTGCGGCGCGGGTCATGGAGGGTGTAAAACCGACGATGAGGACGAAGGCGAGAATCATCAACAGAGAGAAGAGGAGACCGGCGAATTTGGAGATTTTGCCGAAAAGTTTCTTAGCAGCGGTAATCAGAATGGCAAGGTGAGCGCCAGATGCGACGACGACGTGAGTCATGCCGACAGCTTGCAAAGCGCTAGAGAAATCCGAAGAAAGGCCGGATTTCATGCCCATGAGATAGCCGAGACCGAGGTCGACTTGGGGAGATGGAATGAATTGTCGGACAGCGCTGGCAAACCAATGCTTGAATTTGGCGAAAAGATCACCAGGGTCGCTGCGAGAAATGGCACGAAGCTGCGGGCGGGTCATTTTGCCGACAAAAGTGCCAAAACCGGCGGAGAGCTTCCCTTCCAATAATATGTAATCGGAGCGTTCGAGTTGACTCGCTTGAGATAAGGTGACATAAAGCGTGCCACTGACGGAGGTAGAGAACTCGTCGAGACTGGGATTAGAGAGGGGAGGACTAGGAGTGTCGGAAGGAGCGAAATCGTTGGAGAAGTTAGAAGGGCTGGAGAGATTAGAAGGATTGGAAATATCAGAAAGGTTGGGAATATCAGAAATATTGGAGTTTTCCACAGGCTTTTCCACAGGTTTTGCAGAAGTTTTCCACAGGTTTTCCACAGGGGCAGAGGGGTTATAAAAACGTAAATTACGCAGACGGAGACTGGCGGTACCTTTGCTGGTATCGGGGTCATCAATCAGCTGACCAGAGACAATAACAGTTTGATTGACAAATTGGCTAGCAAAATTTTTGCCAGCAAGATAAGCACTGGTACAGAAATTGCCGAAAATTAGACCAGCCAAAAAGGCAATTATAGCCGTGAGACGACAAGGGCGATACAAACTAAAACCGAGCGCTAAACCGGCCAAGATGAGCCAAAATACACCGACAACGATGACTTGTTCGGCGATAATTCCCCATGCGACGCCCGCAATAATGCCCCAAATGACAGCGTAAAAGCACCAGGAAACGTGAATTTGAGCTAGAATTTGCCGAAACATGGCCTCAGCGTAGCACAAAATGCCCTAAAACACCAAGCACTAGCAAGTTATTTTGAGCAAAATTAGCTAAAAGCGGCCGCCTTGGAGAGTATTGCGGTAGGCACTGCGACCAGCTCGAATACCGGCGCTTAAGCTTTTGGCGAACTTGCGCAAAGGCTCGGTAGTCATTTCGAAGAACTCGGCAATCCACGGTTGCATGGCACGGAACATACGTTGGCGGGCGGAAGCATCTAGAATAACGGGGGCGAGTTCGTCAATCATGGTGATACCGAGTGACCAAGTAGCAGATGGGGAAAGTTCGTCAATCATAGTAGCGGGCAAGACGGTACCGATGACCGGCACTGGCGAGCTGGTATGTACCGAGCTGACGGAGCGAGAATGGACGAAGCGGTTACGCTCAAGTTTGGACATTTCAGCGAGGAGGCTAGTGGCAACTTCGTCGATTTCACTCTGGGAAGAACTCATGTCGGCGAGGATGGCTTCGGCACGGTCGAGCTCGTCGAGCAGAGTCTCTTGGCTCTCGGGCGTGTAATTGTCGAGCTTGAGGCCGGCGATAGTGGTAAGAATCTCGCTAAGCACGGAGAAATCAGGCTCAACCTCGGGCGGAGCAGCTGGAGGAGTGGCAGGCGGAGTGAAACTAAGAGCGGGAGCAGAAGTAGGCACCGGAGCGGGAAGCTTGGGCGATGGGGCAGGAGAGGTAGTTTTGGGCTTTTTCTCGGGTTTGGACGGTTTCTTGGGGTGGGCAACTTCTTCGAGGACGGCACCGTGATAGAAAAGCTCGTCAAGTTCATCGTCGCTCAGAGAAAGCTCGTCACGCTCTTCGAGGTTGTCAAAGGCTTGCAAAAGCATACTGGCGGTGTCGCGAATGTCCGCCAAATCAGCCAATGGACTAGCGAGGAGATGTTCGGCCTTGCGCAACGAACGCTCAAGCTCGGCAAAACCGACTTCGTAATCTTCGGGACGAAGTTTGCGAATCTCGGCGATAGCGTCGTGCAGAGCAGCACGAGCAGCGTCTTCTTCGCTTATGACAGGGGTGGGAGCTGGCGAAGCAATACGCACGGGGGTAGCTGGGGTAGAGATAACGGGCGCCGGCTTCACTGGGGCGACTGGAGTAGGCGCTGGAGCAATGATGGGTTGCGCAGGGGCGACTTTCTCGGCAGAGAGCTCAAGCAAAATGGATTGGTCGTCGGTATCGTTATCGGTGAGCTCGGGGACATCTTGGAGGCGTTCGTGGAAAGGCTTAACAGGCTCGGAATAGGTAGGCGATACTGAAACGGCAGCTTTTGGCTCGGTAATGGACGGCAAAGGCTCGGGCGTAGCGACAATCTGAGGAGCTAAATTGGCCACGAACTCCGCGACGTCATCAGTGAAATCACAATCCTTGTCGGTAACGTACTGTTCGAGCTCGGCGGTGATAATATCGCCGGCGCTACAAACGTCGCTGTCTTTAATGGTAAATTTCTTAATCGCAGTAGGAACACCCGAGATGGTAGGGGCTTGCTCGGAAACATAGTAACCACCTTCGACTGCAACGGTCAAATCTTTGGTGGGGCTGTCTTCCACGGCAAAAACGGAGTTAACACTGGTATGAATCTGGGTATGAGTAAACTCGAGCTGGCCAGTGCGGAGGTTGGCGCCGATAGCGCCATAAAGCTTGGCGGCTTGCACTTGCCAAACACCATAGCCTAAAGCTTCTAGAGCCGTACCGCTAAGTTCGTCAGCAGTGATACGGGCGCCACTCTTGATATTAATAGTGGGGAGGTTCATATCATGACCATTGACGCCACTAGCAATGCAAACACCGTCGTGAGCGAGAATTTGCCCAGCGAAATTAACCGTTAAGCCATAGGCTACGCCAAGATTAGGCGAAACTAAAATACCATAAGCATCTGGTGCAAAAAGGCTAATACCTTCGTCCACGGTCAGAGTAGTATAATGCGGTACGCCAGAGCTAATAGCGCCAAAGGCCCGAATGGCGACACCGTTCGGCCCCATGGCAAAAACTTTACCACGACCAGTCAAAGTCACTTCGCCGCTACGAATATCGAGTACGCGAGCGTTCGCAACATAATCCTCGGAGATAATACTATAACCGTTAAAATTAATGGCAACATCGTAATTGATGAGGATATTGTCTTCGGCGATGATGTTGTTACCAAGAGTGATTTGAACCTTCTTAGCGGCAAGAGCAGCCATTAGTTCGCGATAAGACATGATAGAATTGGGGTCAAAAGTGACGGATGGCTCAGATTTTGAAGTAGAATCGGGAGAACCATGGGGAGGTTCAGGGGCGGAGAAAAGATTTTGTGATGCAGAAGCCAGCCCAGTACGAACAGATGACGTACTCGACTTGGATGTAACGGAAGTTTTGGCCTTTTTATCGGTCGACCGACCTCTAGACATCTCCTTATTCCCTGTTTGAAGTATAATTAGCTAATTTTGGGCCCACCTTATACTACCATTATAGCACACTTGTCTTAAAAAGTCAACTATCAAATCATGGGAAATGCGTTTTATGGCGCAAGTGCTTGGGTTAAGAGAGTTGCGCGGGGGCGCGGGTTTGTGTTGCAAACCTGTAATATCGTCATTAGTCCAATACATTTTCACGAATGGCGAATAAGATAACATTATGCAGAATGCAGGTTTTACGTTTTTTCTCAGGCCGCGTCCATGACGCCCGTCGTTACGGGGTCATGGCGCTTGTCCTCCTCGTAAGTCCGGATTCCTTCGAAAAAGTAAGACCTGCATTCTGCTACATCGAAGCCTTCGGAAAGTGTATTAGCTAGAAACCTTCGAAAAAGCACAGCTTATGTTCTAGAACTTTCGGATGTTCTCTTAGAAAATGTATTGGACTAATGACTTTATATTCTGCAGCTCCGGGCGACCTAAAGAATAGCATATTGATTAAGAACGGTAGAAAACCTCCTGGAAAACAGGAGGCATGCCAAAACCTCCGGATTGCTCCGGAGGTTCGGTAGTTAACAATTAAATCTCTCGACCTAATTATTTGCGGCTAGCACGGCGAGCATTGCGGTAAG
>CAYODP010000028.1:0-11195 GCA_964402815.1 uncultured Candidatus Saccharibacteria bacterium
GGAAGTTACGGTGACGGCGGCTACAAAATAATCCCAAAGTAGTAATTTGGATTGCAGAGTAAAAATACAAAACTCTAATCCGAGTTAGAGTTTGAGATAGTCTCCACCCCTGTTAAGCTCTCACAAAACTCTAATCCCGATTAGAGTTTTGTGCTTTTATATGCGAAACATTCTGCTCCTAATAAGATAACCTCATCTTAACACAGTGTCAATTTACTGGCACGAGCGGCTATGGCTCGAGATTCCAAAACTGGCGTTATTTTGCTAGCCCTAAGTCGCACAAAAATCGACCCATACAGGGGTCATTTTGCGTATGGTGCCGAACGATTAAAAGAGTTCGGACTCTTTTATTATACCACCATAGTTAAAACCATTATATCTTATAGAATTATGCAGATATATTAGGTGGGACTATGCCCATGCCCATTTTTCTTTCAGAACACCGCCTAGCTATCTTTCTTTGATGATAGTGTTTCTTCTGTTTCTTTTTAGGGCATGGGAATGTCATCGTATGGTGGTATAGCTTCGTTCATAAAATAAGGGAGAAAGCCTAAGCCTCTCCCTTATCCTTGATGATTATTCTTCATCCTACTTGATAATATGCCGAGCAATCTCGTTCAAAACCGCCAAGTCAAGAATTTCGGCTAATGCACCTAGGTCAGTTCTTAATCCGGCCCTCCTCATTTCATCCAACACTTCGCCATAGATACCTTCAAGCGTATCTTCAACTATTTTATTCAAGTCGTTATATAGAAAGTCATCACCCATAGCAATCTTAAGTGCGACTCCATATGTAAAACTCCGCCCATATAGATTATGAACACTAATGATACCCCCTAGAATCTTTTTCATAGTCTGTGTTTCACTCATATTACTCCTTAGTTAATATCACAGCTCCATAAACGGTGAAGCCGGATAAACAAGCACACTGTTTTTTATCCATCATCTCCCACGGAGGTACTCTACAACGCCCGAAGGGCGTATAGGATTAAACTAACTCGGGGCGATAATGGGATGAATTAGGTTGTCTGCATAGATACACCCGGAGAGCCCCCTTTGTTACTCTACTTTGATGAATATGGAGTGAGTTGTAGCTCACGGAATAGAGGACACTTTAGTAGTATCAGTCACATAAATTTGCGCCCTGCTTGCACCATTGTTTTTTATCAAGAACTTGTTATAATAAACTCAATATCAAATGCGAGGTAAGACATGAAACTTTCTGAACTACAGATTCAACATTTCGGCTGTATTGGTGATAACGCAATCAAGGTTAAAATCGATAATATCGTGGTCCTAATAGGTCCTAATAACGTAGGTAAAACGACTATTGTTAGAGCATATGAAGCATTCGCAAGTTCTGGAGCAGCTCTCGGTATCGATAAGTTTTATCAAGGAAATAACGATAAGCCGGTAGAAATAGTAGGGATTTTTAACGATATTAGTGAAGACGACAAAAAGCAAATTGGGGAAAAATGGCTCTACGAAGATGATGGCGAAGAACTAACCAAGTACAAATGGGTATGGAGTACTCCTAATCAGGCTGGTGAAAAGTTTTCATGGAACAATGAAGATAAAGAATGGGTATCTGGAGGAATGGGCGGCTGGGATAGCAAAATAAAAAGTTGCATCCCAACACCACTAAAAGTCGATCCGTTTGATAGTCCTGACCAACTAGAAAAACAGACCATTGAGCTTCTAACTAGTGCCATCAAAACCAATACGGCCAAAGACCAATCTAGATTAAACAAACTGACGAGTGATATTAATCAACTCGCAAGCGATATTAAGGAAGAGATATCAGAAGAGCTTAATAAGACTACTAGCAAGCTAAAGGAAAATCTCAGCAGGATTTTCCCGAATCATGATATTGATATTGAGCCTCAAGCGGGAAAAATTGATTTGGATAAGATTGTTGCTGGAGGGACCCATCTGCGTGTTGCTAGTAGTGATGGTCAATACTACCCCTTAGCAAATCAAGGCAGCGGTCTTCAGCGAGCTTTTCTATGGTCTGCGATTGAGGCATTGGCTGATTCTGGGAAAATGAAAAGTGGTCGTACTTCCGTTAAAGACAAGGAGCAAAAAATCTTGCTAGTAGAGGAACCCGAGTCATTTTTACATCCACCAGCGGTTAGGGCTGCACGTGAGGCATTATATAAAATTGCCGAACTCTCTAATTGGCAGGTCATGATTACTACGCACTCACCAATCTTCATTGATGTTTCTAAGCCGCATACGACTATCGTTAGAGTAGATAAAACTCAAGACACTACAAAAACTTTTTCCACTGAAAAAGCCGATTTCACCGATGACGAACGAGAACGATTAAAAATGATTCACAATTGCCATCCTACCGTAAACGAGTTCTTCTTTGCAGACAAGATAATTCTGGTAGAGGGCGATACGGAAGAAATCGTATTATCACAGTTCAAGGATGAAGCTACTACCGTGTTGAACTGTCATGGTAAAGCAAACGTTCCAATGTTTGAAAAAATCCTTAATCATTTCGGTATTAACTACACCGTTATTCATGACCTAGACTCTCCAAAAGCTAAAAGAAAAGATAAATTTGTCAAAAATGCAGCTTGGACAATAAACGAGGCGATTCTATCTGAGGCCCAGAACAAGGCTGGTAATATGGTCATCGTCAATATACCTGATTTTGAAAACCAATTCTTTGGACATTTACGAACAGGAGATAAACCCTATTCAGCAGTGTGTGAGCTCCAAGATCCAAAGAATAAGCGGTCACAAGAAGAACTAAAGTCCATTGCTTATGGTAATCTCGAAGTGGTTCATGACAGGCTAATTGATAAGGCATCTGACTATGGGAGGCTTGGTGCTATATATTGCAAAAACTATGGCATAAAACAAGAGGGCAAGTGGGACTTTAGCTAAAGCATCATCAGATTGATTCGCCCCGCCGTAGCTCCCATCAAGCGAAGGCGGGCGAAACTTTAGGAATGGATTGGGTTACTGTCTTGTAGTGGTTAGATATGGCTTCAGAGTATGCGTTTTAGGCTAGATGCTCAGAGGAGTACTCTGTAATCAAACAGGTATAATCTACGAGACAATATAACTATCGTCTTTGATGTTGGGGTATCAGAAATACACTGGGTTCACAGAATAAAATCACCAAAAATAGCACATCTCTACTCCTTCGTTGCGTGTGGTTTTGGGGTGGAAAAATAGGAGAAGAGTTGGGTTCTTACTGAACCTTTCTATATAGAGATTAGAGGGCGTCTAGAGAAATAAGCCTCTGTAAATGTCATATATGAATGCTTATAGCGATATAAGTGTTATATATCAAATCATAGTAACTCTCACATTTTTCTTTGATGATAGTGGGTTGCTTGTATATGTTTGAGTAGTCTTTCCTTTTGATGGAATCCTCCTTGATGATAGTGAGCTCTTTGTATTATAGGCTAGGTATGGTATAATATGATTGTCTTACTTATTACATCACATTCGACACATAGGGTGTCTGATTAAAGGACGCCATGTGAGCACGAGGACAGCTTATGTCTGAGTGTGATGTAAGGAAGTAAGACGCCTCGTGGCGTCCTTTTTAATAGCCACAGAAAGGAGAATATAAATCAATATGGGATTCTTCTTTGAAGAAACCGCGCTGAGCAGTAGGCATCGTAAAATGCTGAAAGAATTAATGCGCTTAGAAGTCAAGCTCGCCCGTGAGTTCTATAACACAATGAAGCTGACGGTTGGGAATATGTCAGGGCCGATTTCTAGTATGGAATTAAGCACCTATGTGGGGTTTCACTTCGGCATCTATTGTTTGTTTAAAGCAAGTTCTATCCTTGAAAGTAAATTACCTAGAAATGAGTCTGCTGCTGAAAAGGATGTTTTAATAGGCATGTTCGTTAAACAGCATCGTAATATCTGCAACCTTAAAACCGTAAAAGATATCCTCAATAGCACCACCCTGAGCAACTGGCGTCAGGACATAGAATCCAATAATGATTTTATGAAGCCAACAGACTACCTTAACCAAGCCGATGAAGTTATTGAGGGGTATTATGATGTCATCTAAGCAACTTACCCCAGTGGGCAAAGCGATTGGTATTATCGCCGTAGTCGGCATCTTGGTTGTTGCATGTCATTTGATAAATGGCTCATATCAAAGCGCATCGGACTGCTCTTTAGCGGAAACATATGATTATACTAGCAAAAAATGTGTCCTAAAATCAGCTTCACAATATGCTAATGAGATAAACAACATCGAATTAGCCCAAATAAAAGCAGACACTGAAACTAAAAGACGTAATGGTACTTTGTGCATCCCAGCAGCTGAAGCTAAAAATTACATCGGAGTTAACGGATGCGTAAGGATGGTTGTCCAGCATTATTATATCGAGTCTTATGGCTGGGCTTGGCTTGATTCTGGCGATGAGTCTTCGGTTTTCTCAGTAGCCGCTTTAGATAAGGGTATCATCGTAAGAAACGATGCTGAATATTATCTAGGTAAAATTATCAGCGTGCGCGGAACGATTGAGCTCTATGACGGTGCACCGGAAATCAAAATTTCTGATAAGAATGCGATTTTTGATATCGAAACCCAAGAAGAGTACGTATCGCAAATCCAAGAAATGACGGATAATATTGCTACGAATGCGCAGTGTAATTCGCTGGAAGATGCCCGCAAACAATGTGAATGGGCTAAAAACAACGGACTCGGAAATACTGGATATTGTAGCACGTATAATCTACTTCAAAGACAGGTTGGCAATAAGTGTGACGGCTACACATCAAAAGAGTCAACCTCTGACAAACGAGCAGACTGTTTTAGTGAAAAGATTAAGTCAGCTCGCACGAAGTCTCAGAAAGATGCCATGTATCAGCAATGTCAAAACCCCTAATAAAGCCTTAACAACTTTTATATGGGCATCTATCGTTATATAATAATAGGCATGGATTCATTTGACCTCGAAAAAGAACTTATACGATACGCTCAATGCGCAGATGCTCTCTATAAGTCCCTGTACCCGTCAGAATTGTCTATTCTCGCAGACACAAGTGGAATCATGACTTGGTATACGGTACTCGACAACATTGCGAAACGATACAACGCTACTACATTGATTCCAGATATACAACAAGCTAGAGAGCAACTCCTTGACGCAATCCACGACAAAGATGAGCAACGCAAAATCCTGAAAAAGCTTCATGGTCAATTACGTAAAGTCATAAACGAGCAAAAGCAGATGCTTCATGGGTTGTATTCTCAAGAAAGAGAAATCGCAAAGCCTCCATTTAAGATTAAACTTGGTAACGGCGGCAATAGTGAAATCTTCATAGATGATTGCAAAGTAATCTATGACGCAACCAAAAATAGCAACAAAAGGAATAACCAGTGGCTACCAATCATTATAGCTTTTATTACTAAAAGTACTGACAGAAATTTTCAGCTCCCTGAGACTACTATTGAAGACGAGGTGGGGACAACCCGTGGAGAAGCCATGAACAAATGCATCAGCAAAATAAACAAAATCCTAATACAGAACTATCGCATGTACAGAGAAAAAGGTCGGAAAATATCCTTAGTCCAAATTAAAAAATACAGAAATCGACCCATACGTTACCTAGAAATCAATAAATAATTTTAGACTATAGAAAAATCTCCCACAGTTCCAAGCTGGGAGATTTTTGGTATGTATGATAGGCGTAAGCTACGTAGCCAACACGAACATTAATAATAAGGAGACAAAAGTGCTAACAATACGAACACCAAGCATTGCGTTGTCTAATGTCTTCTCGACTAGTCTAGTGTCGGAGCTACAAGCCTATTGTAAAGAGGAATATGGCAGAGACATTGGCGAGACAGAAGCGCAAGACATATGTTTGAAAATCGCTACCCTCGTCTTCGTAAAACAGAAGAGACGATTACATGACATACCCACCTTATAATTCAGGCAGTACACAGGCAATTTTAGAGCAATACGGCATTGAATACGTAATTCGCGGCAACGAGTTGCTTACAGATTGCTTTTTTAGCGATTGCGATAACGACAGTCGCCAAAATGAACACCACTTATCCTTCAACCTAGACACTGGCCAATACCACTGTTTTAAGTGTGGGGCTAAGGGTAATTTCACAACATTAAAACAATATCTCAAGGAAAGGAGATAAAAATGGAACAAGTAAAAAACATAACGCTAGAACAACTAGAAGAATTTGCCATAAAGTGCCATGGCGCATTAACAAAAGAGGCTAGAGACTACTTACACGAACGCGGTATCACGGACGAATCTATCGACAATTTCCAACTAGGGTTCGGGCATGTCAACGGTACGACATGGATAACAATACCAGTCTATGACGATAGCGGACAGATCCATTATATTAAACTGCGCCACTTCCCAGAAGACGCACCGTGCATCTACGATAGCCCTGTGGTAGGTAAATATTCTAACTTTCCAGCTGGCTGCGAAACAATCCTCTTTAACGAAGGTAGTATTGATGATGCAGAAGATATTCTAATTGTGGAAGGCGAACTGGATGCGATTATTGCAAGCCAGCACGATTTACCACCAGCTGTGGCCGTTCCGGCTGCTGATGTCTTCAAGCCAGAGTGGGCAGAAAAGATAAAACACGCCAAAACAATTTGCGTGTGGCTTGATAGTGACGATGTAGGGCAAAGAGGACAGGAAGAACTTATCGGCAAGCTTACAAAACTATGCCCCGATTCTACCATCTTGGCTGCGCCAACTATCGAAGGGGTTAAAGACGTAACCGAGTTTTTTATAAGCGGTCATTCGAGCAAAGAATTTATGCAACAAGCAAAATATATTGCCGGACCACCGCTGCTCAATGATAGTGATTTAGAGGAAATGTCCATTGACGACCTCGCAGACATACTCGACACCACTATTAAATTCGACCGTCAGAACAAGTGTATCTTATTTCTAGCTATGCTGAGCGCATATACAGAGCAAGACCAACTTAATGTATGTCTATTAGGGCAATCGTCTAGTGGCAAAACATATCTGGCTCAAGAAGTATCAAAATACTTCCCTAACGAAGATGTTCAAGAGTATGCAGAGGTTAGCCCAACAGCCTTCAAACATATGAACCCTGTAACGAACGAGGCTACAAACCAAACCTATGTCGACTGCGAACGTAAAATTATGTTGTTTACTGAGATGCCGCATCCAGCATTACTAACAAACTTACGGCCATTACTCTCGCATGACAAAAAGGAAATCGAGTTTCTAACCACAGACAAGAACGGAACTGGGACTAACGTTGCCAAAAAGTCTATTATCCGAGGTTTTCCTACAGTAGTGTTTTGCTCGGCTTATACAAGGCTAGACGAACAAGAGATTACTCGCTGTCTGCTACTTAGCCCAGAGACTGGCAGCCAAAAGGTAGAAGCTGGCGTGTGCCTAGCAAGCCAAAAGCTCGCTAACTTAGCTCAATACAATGCACAGATAGCGGTAGACCCCAAGCGACAAAGTCTTCAGAGACGAATTCGTTTTATTAAAAGCCTAAATATCCAATCGGTTATCATACCGAACCCAGAAACAGTATTGGAGCGTTTTAAGGCTACTATGCCAGAAAATATGCCGCCACACTGTCAACGAGATATTGCACATGTATTCTCGCTCATCAAAGCAGTAGCAATGCTTAATGCTAGCAAGCGGATGGATGCCGATAAAAATATCATTGTCGCAGACCAAGACGTGAATGCCGCATTCGAGCTATGGGAGAAGATTAGTAGAACCCAGAACTTAGGTGTTCCGCCTGCCGTATGTGATTTCTATGAGAAATATATCGTGCCACCGTATAAATGCTTAAAGGAAGCTCAAAGGGTATCTAGCATAGTTCATACTTCGGAGAGTATCGAAGACGATGGGATTACGATGCAAGACATTCTTGCTTACTTCTACGAAACCACGGGTTCAACATATAATGCAGATGCCCTCAGAAAACAAATCCTGCCGCCTCTACAGACTGCTAGTATGATTGAGATTAACCAGAGCATCGAAGATCATAGGAAGCGAATTATTAAGCCGCTCTACAATGTGTAGCGACATAACGTCCATAGAATTTTAACAAGCAAGATGCTATAATGATAGTGTTCACATAGTCCAATAAAATGCCAAGTCAGATTTGTTTCTGACCCAAAAAGGCGGCTTAGTATCAGAAAGTGGCTTGGCTACTGGACGTGTGAACAACTGAGCCGCCTTTTTTATAACTTTAATGCAGGAAACAATATCATGAAAAAACAAATCAACAAAATTTCAGAACAACACATCAAGATGAAAGCAAAATCCCAAGCCAAACCATTATTCGCAGCCTATGCTCGTAAATCGAGTGAGGAAGCAAATCGACAAATCCTATCAATCGACGCTCAAATCGATGAAATTAAAAAACAATTTCCCGATTGTCGCATTGAGTTTATTGAAGAAAGCCACTCTGCCGCCAAAGGCGGAGCAAGACCAAAATTTACAAAGATGATACAAGATTTTCAGAAAGGTAAATATCAAGGTTTAATTGCTTGGCATCCTGACCGTCTCGCTCGCAATATTCAAGATTCAGCAGAGATTATTACACTAATCAAGCGAGGTATTATCAAAGAACTCAAGTTCTGCAATTTTACCTTTGAAGACACTCCTGAGGGTATTATATTATGATGCTCCAAATGATTATGAGCCAAGCCGAGTACTTTTCCGCTAAACTCAGCAAAGACGTAAAGCGAGGCAACAGGAAGAAACGAGAATTAGGCGGTACGACAGGTATTGCCCCCGTAGGCTATATCAACAAGGGTCGAGGCACTTTTATTGAACCCGACCCCGAACGTTTTGGTATGATGAAGCAAGCCTTCGCATTGATGCTCACTGGCGACTATACCGTGGCAAAGATTAAACAGGTCATGGATGAAGAATGGGATTTTAAGACTATTAGACACGGTAAAATCGGTGGTAAACATATCTCCATTCAGTCGCTTCATAAAGCCTTCCGTAACCCTATGTATGCTGGTATTATTATCGACCCACACACTGGAGAAATGTTTAGGGCAAAACATAAGCCAATGATTACGGTTGAGGAGTTCGATAGAATCCAAGACCTCATTGGCAGAAACGGAATGCCTCGACTCACCAAGAGAGATAAGGACTTTCCATTAAGAGGATTTCTCGTTTGTGGAGAATGTGGCTGTATGATTACTGCTGAAGAAAAAATTAAAACGCTTAAAGACGGCACTAAAAGAAAGTATCGCTATTATCGCTGCACTCACAAAGGCAGACATGAATGTCATCAAAAAGCTATCACTGAAACCGCTTTAGAGGCTCAATTTGATGCCTTATTGGACCAATACGAGTTATCTCCCGAGCTCTACGAATTGGGCTTAAAAGCCCTCAAAGAAGTTGCCTCCCGTGAGATTGAAGCTAGAGATATAGCTCAAGCTACTCAAGCTCAATCCATCAAAACAGTGCAAAACAAGTTAGACAATCTGCTTGATTTAGTCATCAGCGGAGTAATTACTGATAAAGCATACCAACAGAAGACTGAAGAACTAACGCTGCGACTAGCTGAGCTCCAAAAAGAACAAAAGGAGACTGCTAAGCGAGCCAAAGACTGGTACAATATAGTGGAATCAACTCTATCTACGCTTGTCTATGCACGTGATAGCTTTGGCAAAAGCACCTTAGAAGACAAACGACGTATCCTTTCGCTAATTGGTTCGGACCCAGTTTTAACAGATAAGAAACTCTGCCTTAAAGAACATTATTGGGTAAAACCAATCAGGGAAAATATCAGCACATTAACAGAGAAGCCGAATTTGGTTCGGACCGACCAACAACAGATAAAAAATGCCTCCGAAAAGGCTAAATATCAATCCTGGTGCGAGTGGAGGTAGTCGAAACCTCATCTCAAGTTTGGAAAACTTGCATACTAACCGCTGTACCACACTCGCAAGGTCATAGCATCATTGTATCACAATTTCGGCCTCTGTCCACCGCAAAATCCTCAAACCCCGCCAGGTTACTCGCAAATCCCTGCTTTCAGATTTCTTGCCCGCCCTGTCATCTTCAGATAATGTTCGAGGGAATCGTATTGCCCATTATTATATCTGCCAGTTGCGATTTCGGTCGCCGCATCGCTCCCCACATAACGATAATGCCAAGTCTCAAACAAGCCGGTCGACCCATTCTCATCCACGTTGAGCGGCTCCGACATTGACCCTCCCGCCCAAGCTTCCGGAAAACGGTCGATGAACCCGTACTTGTAGGAGTTCTCTCGCAGCCATTGCCATTCCTTGTGATTCGCGTAGTCGTCCGTCGTCAGCGTGCTGCCATATTGCAAATCAATCAAGTCGCAAGTCAACCCCGTGTGGTGGTCAGACGCCCCCGTCGCCGCGCACAGCCGCCCGCAAGTCGTCCCGCGTGCTCGAAAACACGAGTAGGTGCCAATCTCGTGGTCTGGATTTGCCGCTTTGTAAGCCTTAATCATAGCATTTAGGCGCTCCGCCGCCTCTGGGAGCATGAGGTTGTCGCCGTTGCCGCCGGGGTTATACTCGGGAATGCCATAAGTATGCGAGACAGAAATTAATTGGTTGCGTCGCGCCGCGATAAAATCCTCATCCACTGTAAAATTCGGGTTAATCAACATCAAATTACCGTATTTCGCCGTACAATTTCCGCTAGCTTGTTCCAACTCGTTACCTTGAGTTTTCGCCTGGCTGGGCGACTCTGGTTCTACTTCTGGAGTTTCCGAATCAGACGCTGGTTCAATTACCTCTTCCGTCGACTCGTTCAACTCCGACGCATCAACTTCAAGCGTTTCTTCTGGTGCAGGCCGATGATTTATCAAAATCACAGTACCCACCGCACCGACCACCAGCACAACTCCAGCCCACGGCAAGACTTTCCTTAATTTCATCAAATCACACGACATCTCGTCATCCTCTATGGAATCATTATATCATCAAAAACGGGTACCCGCAGAATCAAAAGATTCTGCAAATACCCGTGGGGTGGGATATCGGGATCGTAAGGGCTAGTTTCTGAGAAAAAATGAGAGCTTTGCTCTCTATTTTTCGAAGAAACGCTGTCCGCTCTGACTTTTCTTTAGAAAAGTCAGCACCGACGACCTTCTGGACCACAATCAGACAAAAATTGTCCGTGGGGTGGGATATCGGGATCGAACCGACGACCTTCTGGACCACAATCAGACG
>CAYODP010000029.1:0-11183 GCA_964402815.1 uncultured Candidatus Saccharibacteria bacterium
CGCGTCACTGATAATGACGAGGTCTGTGGTTCAAGTCCACATATCCCCACCAAAAATTCGTGTTAAAATCCGCCATTTTCACATTTTTCAGCCTTCGCTCGCCGGGAAGGCGCGCTTCAGTCTGAGAAAATGCAAAACTGACGAATTTGTACCTACGAATTTTATCGGAGTGGAACGTTGTAGTAGATATATTCTAGCGGCGTCTCGGTAGAAAGAAGGAATGATTTTTCTGGAAAGATAGGCTAGAAAAGCATTCTGTGATTTTGTTAATAATTTATGGGGTAATAGCTCAGCTGATTAGAGCGCTGCCTTTGCAAGGCAGAGGTCCAGGGTTTGAATCCCTGTTACTCCACCAAGAATAGAACATCATGGCTACATGGTGTTTTTTGTTTGGTGCGGGAAGATTAGTATAGTGGTTTAGGGATTTTTTTGGGGGGGGGTTGATTTAAGATTTTAGAGCTTAGAAGATAGAGGTTTCTAGGGAAGTGGGCTCTGTGTGGGGTAGTTTTGGTATGGAATGGTGGTGAAAAATGGCTCTGAAGGGGTGATTTTGACGCGCGGAATAGGTGAAAGAGTGGTAAAATGAGAATTTTGGTGCGTTGTGATAACGTTTAAGGCTATTTAGAAAGGCTTGGTGCGATGATGTGGCGAAGACGCAGTTGGACTCAGGTTTGGAGTTACAAAGGCCTTGTAGGGCTTATATGAGCCTGCTAAGGGCAAAATATGGCCATGTATGACCGTATGTAAGGTTGAAAAATAAGGAAACTTAGGGCAAGAATCATGAGGGCAAATAAAAGACACCCACAAGCTTAGGGAAGCTAAAATGGGTGATTTTTTGATGAAATTTAGGCATCCTCGCAGTAGTATGTCTAAACTACCTCTATTATATATCATGGTATGAATAAAGTCAATAGCGCTTTTCCACAGAGGGTGGAAAAGGGGCGGTTGACAAGAAAAGGCGGAAATTATCTATAAAAACATAAGTTTTTATAATTATGACATAATTTTGCATAAAAACTATTGACAAAACGAAAGCAGTATGGTAGAATGGATTTAACATCCTAACAAAGGGTGGCATTTATATTGCATAATATCAAAATTGGTGGGCAGAAAGTGAGTTAATATGTCAGGAACTAAGGCCGGCGGCTTGAAAGCTGCTCAGACCAATCGTGCGAAGTACGGTAAGGAGTTTTACTCTCAAATCGGTCGCAAAGGTGGTCAAAATGGTCATACTGGTGGCTTTGCTGCCAACCCTGCTTTAGCACGCATCGCTGGTGCGAAGGGTGGACGGATTAGTAGGCGTGGCCCAGCTAAAAAAGCTGCTTAATTTGCGCTCTCGTTGGCTTCTGCTTTGTCGAAGTCTCCAGCGCGCGGGCGATTCTGTCAATTTGAGCTGGAAGAGCATAAAATTGACGATTTAGTTACATAATCAGAAAATGAGCTACTGCGAAAGTGGGGCTCATTTTTTGAGTTTTAGAGGATTTAATAGGGGTACAAAACGGGTGTTCGGGGTACAGAGAAGCGTAAGAAAATTTAGTGTTCGGGTTAAGCGGTTTGGTTTGTTCGGGAGATTTGCAGAAATGTGGGAGTGACCAATGAGCGGTTGGAGAGCGTTGGCGGCGAAAAAGATGGGTTGATGAATAGAAAAGTGTTCGGGTATGATGAGAAGAAGGTGATTTGAGTGTTCGGGTAGCGGCGTATAGAGGTAATGCTCGCCAAGCGAAGCAGAGTTTAGTACAATATTTGTATGCGGAGGTGAATAAAAAAGTGAGGCGATTTGACGATATTCTAGAAAAGTTGCAAAAAGATTACCCAGAATTACGGTTTCGGGTGGGACGGAAATTTATGTTTCGTGGGCCGCGGACGGTGGTGTTTGAACAAAAAAATGGTGTAGAGCGGGAGGATTGCAATTTGGCGCTGGAACGGGCGAATAAAATAACGAAAAATGAACAAAAATGGGCAGAAAGTACTGCTAAGACCGCAGAAATTGAACAAAATCGGGAGATTTTGCAGTTGTTGCATGAGATGGGGCATGCGATATTGAGGCATCGCGACTATGGAACGGATGCGGAGCGGCTCAAGATGGAGCGAGCGGCTTGGGAGAAGGCACGAGATTTAACGGAGGTGTATGGGGTGGAGTACGATGCGGAGTTTGTGGAGGAGGAGCTTGATACATATCGGGATTGGCTATATCGGCGGTCGCGGTGCAAGAAATGCGGGGCGACACGATACCAAACGCCGGACGGAAGGTATCATTGTGCGGTTTGTGAGGCGTTTGAGGGTAAAACACAGTGATAATAGGACATGTTTAGAGCTTGATTTTGCGAGAAAATGTTGTGAAATAAACTTTAAGAAGCTTAAGTTGAACTTAAATTAGGCTGGACAATTAGGGGTGGTTTTGATATAATAAGAGTAGATTTCGGGCTCGTTTAGGAACTTCGTAATGTTTGGGAGGCGCTATATCTGAACAGAGGTAGCGACTGGTGGGATTAGGGGTTCGTAAACGGGTCTGAAGAAAGGAATATATAATTATTATGGCAAAAGCCAAATTAACAATGGACGAGTTGCTGGCCGGCGCAGAAGAGGGCGTAAAACGGGCAACGGTGGGGGAGACGGTCACTGGTACGGTGATGTCGATTCGTAAGCACGAGATTTTGATTGACCTCGGGGCGCGAGGTGTGGGCGTGGTGCCACGCCGTGAGGTGTCGTTTGCGAAGAATTTGAACGTAGGCGACGAGGTGACGGCTTCGGTGATTGAAGCGGAAATGGCGGATGGTAGCGTACTGTTGTCATTGCGCAAGGCCGCGAAAGAGAAGGGCTGGGATGAGATTCAAGCTCGGATTGATAATGCGGAAGTAATTGAAGTGACGCCGTTTGATGCGAACCGGGGTGGACTTTTGGCGGAATACGAGGGGATTCGCGGGTTCTTGCCAGTGTCGCAACTGTCGGCGGAGCATTACCCACGGGTTGGCTCGGCTGATAAGGATGAGATTTTGCAACGTTTGAATTCGTTGGTCGGTAAGCCGATGAAAGTGCGAATCTTAGATGCTAATCGTAAAGACAATAAGCTGATTTTCTCTGAGAAGGAAGCGGTGAAGGATGGTTTAGCAGAGCGTTTTGCAGAATTGCATGTAAATGATGTAGTGAAGGGTGTGGTCACGGGGGTGGTGGACTTTGGCGCATTCGTGAATGTTGATGGTGTGGAAGGTTTGATTCACATTTCTGAGATTTCTTGGGAGCGCGTGAATAATCCGTCGGACTATGTGAAAGTCGGCGATACGATTGATGCGAAAATTATTGCAATCGATAAGGAGCGTTTGTCGCTTTCGATTAAGCAACTGACGGAAGATCCATGGCTATCAGAGGTGGAAGGCTTGAAACGCGGTGACGAAGTGGAAGGTACGATTACGCGGATTACGCCGTTTGGAGCGTTTGTACAGATTTCGCCAGCAGTGGAAGCTTTGGTGCACGTTTCTGAGCTTGGAAATGGTAGCGATGTCGATCCAGAGAAGGTTTTCACGCTAAACGAACGCAAGAAGTTTAAGATTTTGGATGTCGATAAAGACGGCAGGAAGATTTCTTTGACGATTGCGAAATAATGAAAATAAGCCCTTCGGGGCTTATTTTTTGTGGGCTGGTTGAAAAGGGGACGATTACGAGGTATAATGCAGATAGCAGCCGGGAGTGCTGATGATTTTGTTCTTTAGGAGTGTGGTCAAATGAAAGCCAAGCTTAACGAGTATGAACTAGCAGTAAAAGAGAAGTATCGGAGATGGCAGGAGCTAAAATGGGAGGTGAAACGGCAACAGGAGTTGTTGCAGTTTGCCGAAAGTGTAAAGCGGATAGAGTTCAAACAGGTAAGCGTCAGAATGATGAAGGATTTGAGGCTATCTGAGGATGCAATGGCGTCTCTTCGAAGAAAGATTGATGAGGCTTATACTGTCGTGAACGAGAAAAAGAGTTTGGAGAATGCGGATGCGGCGCAAGTCTGGTATCAGATAGCGCAAGAGCTAAAAGCGGACTTGGAGGGGCAAAGACAAGAGTGGCAGCAGCTTGCTTCGCAGCTGGAGCTGAATGAAGGTGGGGGAATTCCTATGGATGAACGTTGGACAGAATACAATAGTTTAGTAGTGGAAGAGAGAAAAATAAGATGGGATTTGCAACGTTTGCGGCGAAGGTCTGCGAGTGCGGCGGCAGAATATAGAAAGGCGGTGGCTCGAAGTATAGCAAATAGGGAGCGGAATGCTCTGGGGCTGGATGCTGACAATTGACTACTGATTAAGACTGGCTTGAGAGCTGGTCTTTTTTCTTACGGCCACGGGGAGCGGGTTTGAGTTTGCTGGTTTCGTAGACGACGCGGGAGAATTCTTCGATGAGACGTTCTTCGGTGAGGCGTTGGGTTTTGGGGATGTAGATGAAGGGGATGTGGGCGCTGCGGAAGAATTTTTTCATATCGCGGGGGTCGCTGCCGGGGTCTTTGGCGTCGTTTTGGATGCCATCTTCGAGCTTGACGGCGCAAATGGGGCGAAGGGAGCGTTTATTGCAGAGGACGAAATCGACGGATTTGTGGTCGATAAAGCGGTAGGCGGCATAGCGGTCTTGGGTGCCGACTTTGTGGCTAAGGAGGGAAGAAAGACTAACTTCGGGGATGATGTAGAATTTTTGGCCAAAGAGATTGTGGAGCATCTGGAAGCATTGCTTCTGGGTGCCAACCATGAGATGTTTGCGGGGGCGGTATTTGAAGCGGTCGATGGCCTCGCGTTGGCGGCGACGGGTAGTAATGCCGATGAGAACAGAGACAAAAAACAGTAGCAACGTTGCGATAACGGCTACGGTGATATAGATTTTATCAGGGCTAAAAAACTCCTCAAACTCCATAAAACGACCTCTCGGCGCAAAAAGCGCAAGTATCTATTTCTATTGTATCATACTTTGGTGAAAAAATCAATATGATTATGTAATTTTAAGCTTGACTACAGCTTGAGAATGGGTGATTATATGAGAATACAATATTTTTAAGATAAAATTAAGGGAAACCAGAAAGGTGAAAATGGACACAAAAGTGTTTGTGAAGGATTTTGACGGGTGGCTGGATTTGAAGAAGGGGATGGAAGATTCGGGGAGGATGCCGACGATTAAGGAAGGGGAGATTTGGTGGTGCGGAGTGGGGACGAACGTGGGAGTGGAGATTAGTGGGAAGGGAAATCGGTTTGCGCGACCGGTGTTGGTGCTGAAAAAGTTGAATAAGTTTGGGTTTATGGCGGTGCCGCTGACTTCGAAAAGTAAGGCGGGGTCTTGGTATGTGAGTTTTGAGTTTTTGGGAAATACGGAGACGGCGGTGGTGGGGCAGGCGCGGGTGATGAGTGTTTCGCGGCTGTACGATAAGATGGGGCAGATGTCGAAGAAGAAGTTTGAAAAGGTGAAAACCGGATTTCTGAATCTCTATAAATAAATGGCCCCTAATCTTGCGATTAGGGGTATTGTGGGTATTCCCAAAAGAATATAATTCTATTATACACCATGAGAAGAGAAAAGTCAATAGGATTTGGGCGGAAAATGGTAAGTTTGGGAGATGTCTGAGCGAGATTTTAGTGAAATACGGTTAAAGAAGCCCTGCGGGGCGCCGAAGGTGCTGAGCGCGGGATTTCTTTTGGTATTAAAGAATATTGTATTTGGCTGCTGGGGCTAGTTTTTTGGGGCCGGGCAACGCGATTATTTCATAATCGCTACCCGCCGGGCGTCAGCTTTTGGGGTCGGGCTCAGGATTTATGTTCATAAATCCTTCCAAATAGTCGTAGCGGCCACAGAACGAGCAAGCTCTTTCTGTGCCTACGGCCACTCCTATTTGCCGAACCATTCGTCTGACGACGAACGGTCCTCGCCCGGTACTTCTGATGATGCTTAGGTAAATAAATAAGCTCCTTGCGGAACTTCTTTATTTATCTAATGGCTCCCGGGGCCGGGCTCGAACCGGCAACCTCGAAGTTAACAGCTTCTTGCTCCACCATTGAGCTACCCGGGAATAAATTATACGGGGTGTATGAGTTGTATTATATCATACTTTTTGGAAAAACAAGGAAAAAACTGGAAAAATGGTTTAATTAACTAATCCAGAAAGAAACAATACACATAAAAAAGAATAACCTTTATAATTAGTAGTTGTAAGCAAACTAATCAAAGAAAGGTTATTCCTATGCATAGTATAGCAGATTTAACGAACGAATACACGGTTATTGTAATTGAATTTTGGGAAAATGGGCGGAGATATAAAATATGATGGATGGAATGGGCTGGGTGGATTGAAGCTGTGGTGAATGATGAAATCAGGATGATGTAATTTTGACTTGAGGAAAAATGAGAACGTCCCTGATGAAAATAAAAATGGAGTAAAATTGGGTGAAAAGGCAGTTTACTTTGGGGAAATTTTAGCTTATACTTAAATGATTGCGACTGCTTGTAGTGGTCGCAGAAGTTGATATATCAAGCGGGGAAGGCGCTTTGATATAATATATGCTTTGGAGACAAAGCAAAAAATCAATCTTGAGCAATCGGTCAGATGAGCTCGAGAGTACTTTAAAAGGAGGAACGTTTTTATGCACAAGACCGTATTCAAAAAGTTGGTCGCTGTGGTGATGGTGCTGATGTTGCTCGTCTCGATGACGATGACAGCGTTTGCGGCGCCGAATGATACGGCAGAACCGACGGAGGCCGAGCTGGAAGAGCAGAAGCTCTACGAGGAAGCGCTGGCGGAAGCGAGCGAGATTCTGGGAATCAGCGTGGAAGATTTGGACAAGCTGGAGACGGTGCCGTTGCCGGCCGATAACGATGCGGAAGGCCAGGAGCTTTTCGCGAAGGCGGTGGCGGCTATCACTAAGCATTTGAAGCTCAGCGTGACAGAGCTGGAGCTGAAGGCTGGTGAGACTTACGATGTGAACATTGTGCCGCAGAAGCTGGCAAAGATGTTCCATTGGCAGATTAAGGACGTGAAGAGCCTGGACCCGACGTTTTTGTCGGTGGTGGACATCGACCAAAAGACGCTGACGATTAAGTTTAAGAGTGAGCGGACTGGTGGTAAAGTGGGCTTTACGGTGGAGATGGCGGATGAGCCGCTGGAGACGCTGGTGAAGCAGAATCCGACGTTGGCGCGTTATACTCAGGAAGCTACGGAAGCTTTTGAAGAGAAGATGACTTGCGACGTGGCGACGACGAACACGCCGACGAAAGTGGTGGCTGGGGTAGGCATACCGGAAGAAACCCCGAAGCCGGATGATGGTAATGGGGGGGGTACTGGTAATCGACCTGTGGCAACGCCGAGACCGAACCCGCAGCCGAGCGAAAATCCGAGGCCGAGTGAACGGCCGAACCCGACGGCAGCACCGAATCCGACCAACGAGCCGGTACCCGTGCCGACCGACGAGCCGATAGAACCGACACCGGAACCGAGCGAGAATCCGGAACCAACTTTGGGGCCTCCGATTCAGTCGCCCGAGCCGACTTTAGGCCCGCCGCCACTGCCTTCGGAATCTCCCGAACCGACAGTTTCGCCGGAGCCGACGAATAGTCCGAACCCGACGACTACACCAACGGAAGAGCCTAACCCGACAACAGACCCCAATCCGACGATAAATCCGACACCTACAACTCAGCCGACGGAGCAGCCGAATCCGACGAGTGAGCCGACGACAGAACCGACCAATTCTCCTGCGCCGACGGAAGAGCCGACACCGAAGCCTACAGATGAGCCGACAAGCTCTCCTGAACCGACGGATGAGCCTACGCCTACACCCGAACCGACAGATGAGCCGACAAGCTCTCCTGAACCGACGGATGAGCCTACGCCTACACCCGAACCGACAGATGAACCTACGCCTGAGCCGGAGGGGCCTTGTAACCCTGGATCCTGCGTAGACAGTGATGGCGATGGCATTTGTGACAATTGTCATAATAAGATGCCTGTGCATACTCATAAGTTTGTCTATGATGAGGAAACTAAGGTAGCTAAATGTACTGGCCCGAACTGTAATGAGGTTTGTTCACATCCAAATGCTGCAGCAGATGGTTCTTGCGCGGATTGTGGAAAGCCGGCAAATAAATCTGAGTCCACGCCCACGCCTGAGCCGGAGCCAGAGGAATGTACGCATGGTAGCGACCCGACAACTTGCGAACAATGCAAGCAGGAGAAGATTGATAATTGCTTGCAAAATACGGGTCATGCTACTTTGCCGAAGGGACAATCTTGTCCGGGTGAATGTGGTTACATTGGACAGTATGAAGCGCCGAAGGTAGAGCCGCAGTTGTGTGAGCATGATGCAGACCCGGCGACTTGCCCGATATGTAATTGCGACAATAAGGGCACTGGTGGCGAGGTCAATGAAGACGATAACGATAACCCGGTAGAGGAGAATAGCCCCGGAGACCCGTAATAGCCCGACACGACAATGCAGCTCGAACAGAGGGAGCGATTAAGCTCCCGCGGTGGCGGTTACCGTTTGTAAACCGTGATGAAGCCGTGTCTGATGGGCGAAGAGACTATGCCTAATAATCTTGTCAGCCCAGATGAACTGGATGAGGGCTGTTATTATAAAAATGTTCCAACTATAAATATATTATGAAAGGGTACTTCTTGTTTGGAGCGCCCTTTTCCTTTGTAGGTTTTGTTAGTAATATCACGAATAATGCCTTACTGCTTTGTTGTTTTCGCAAAGGTTTCGTAGGAAAACAGTGAGAATTGAGAAAAAGTTGCCAGAATCGCAATAGATGTGGTAAAATAGTAGGAATTAGCTTAAAGAAGTCTAAAATAAACTAAATACAGAAAGGAGCCAGAAATGAGTTCGGGAAATTCCGAGAGTGTTGAGCAGGCTAGTGAAAAAATCATTCGGATTGCTGGCTCGATTACAGTAGATGAATTGGCGCAAGCTTTGGGGCTGTCGGTAACGGCGTTGATTGGAGAGTTGTTTAAGAATGGAATTGTGGCAACGATTAATCAACGTTTGGATTTTGAGACGGCGGAGATTATGATTGACGAGCTGGGGATTAAAAATGTCCGGCTGGAGCGAAAAAACACAACGACGAAGATTAGTGATGGTTATCGGAAAGAATTGAGTGACCATGCAGAGCCGCGACCGCCAGTGGTGGCTGTGATGGGGCATGTGGATCATGGTAAAACGACTTTGCTAGATACACTGCTAGGTAAGAAGACGGTAGAGAAAGAAGCCGGTGGAATTACGCAGCATATTTCGGCGTATCAGTTGGAACATGACGATAGAATGATTACTTTCTTGGACACGCCAGGCCATGAAGCGTTTGCAGCGATTCGGCAGCACGGCGCGATGTTGACTGATATTGTGGTGATTGTGGTGGCGGCAGATGATGGGGTGAAGCCGCAGACGGTGGAAGCGATTAAGTTTGCGCAGGGGGCGAATGCGAAGATTATTGTGGCGATAAATAAGATTGACCGTGAAGGGGCGGATGTGCCGCGGACGATGGCAGATTTGTCGACACATGGTTTGCAACCGGAAGAGTGGGGTGGCGATACGATTGTGGTGCCGATTTCGGCAAAGACGGGTGAGAACTTGGAAAAGTTGTTGGATGCGATTTTGTTGGTGGCAGATGTGGAAGATTTGAAGGCAGATGTAGATGTGCCGGCAGAAGGATTAGTAATTGAGTCGCACATGGAAGTAGGGAAAGGCTCGGTAGTGAACTTGCTAGTGACGGGTGGGGAACTAAAAGTGGGGGAGTTTGTGACAGCAGGGAATGCGTATGGCAAAGTACGGACGATGTTGGATTTTCGGGGGAAGCCGAAAGGGAAGGCGACGCCTTCGACGCCGGTAACGGTGACAGGATTTAAGGAGCTGCCAAACTTTGGCGATAGATTCTTTGAACAGAAGGATGAAAAAACCGCACGGAAGATGGCGTTACTAAATGCGCAAGAGGCAGCGAGTGAGGCAGCGAGTGCGAACGTGACGAGCACGGATTTACTCCGGATGATGAATGCGGAAGATAATTCGAAAGTGTTTAATGTGATTGTGAAGGGTGATGTGCTAGGTTCGGTGACGAGCGTGGTGGATTCGCTAAAGATGATTGATACGAAGGGCGAAGTGACGCTGAATATCGTAGCGACTGGTGTGGGCGACATTACGGAAAATGATGTGTACATGGCGGCGGGCGATAATAACACGGTAGTGTACGGGTTTAACGTGAATGTACCGACGAATATTGCAAAGTTGGCGGCACGAGATGGAGTGACAATTCGGAATTATCGGGTGATTTATGAACTCTTGGACGACGCAAAGCAGAATATGGAAGATTTGCTGGGCGAAGAAGTGGTGGAAACAGAACTAGGAACGATGAAGGTGATGGGGGTGTTTCGGGTGACGAAGACGGATTTGATTGCTGGCGGTAAAGTGACGAGCGGTAGAGTAGTGCCGGAAGCGTTGGTGCGAGTGAAACGTGGCGCGACGTTGGTAGGTGAAGGAAAAGTAGAAAGCGTCCAGAAAGAGCGGATTGAAGTAAAAGAATTAATTGAAGAAGAAGTGGGCGGCTTGGCGATTAAAACTGAGAAAAAAGTGGCAGCCGAAGTGGGAGATATGCTGGAGTTCTTCACTCGAGAGAGAAAAAAGAGGACGCTAGAGTAAACTTATCTAAGTTGGAAAGTGCCTAAAATGTAAAGTTTTGGGCATTTTTTGATGATTTTATAAGAGATGAAAGTATAAGAATTTTCAAAAAAAGTCTTGTCATTGCGCTAATGCTACTTTATAATAGTAAGTACATAAGTAATAGAGGAATACTATGAAGTTAAACAAAGTGCCATGTAGCGGCTTTGTTGGGATTGCTGGTAGCGCCAGTCTGCTTGTGTTGCTGACGGTTGCGATGCTGTGTCCCGTGCAAAGTAGCGCTGTAAATGCTGTGGGCGTTAATAGCACGCCAGAGAACAGCAGTGACACCAGTGCAGACGGTCAAACTGATGACACGTCTGTTGATGGTGCGAAAACAAACGAAACTTCCACGGACGGTAAAGATGATAGTTTCGGCGGGTTCGGTGACGAAGGATTTGAAGTGTCGCCAGAGGATGCCGCAGCTGGGATTGCTACGCAGTCGATGGCAAGCCCATCTATCAATATGACAGTTACGCCGGGTACGGATGGTTTTGGTGGCACGAATACGCAACAAGTGACGACGGCGCC
>CAYODP010000030.1:0-10676 GCA_964402815.1 uncultured Candidatus Saccharibacteria bacterium
TAATGTCTCGGAGTCTTAAGAAAGGTCCATTCGTGGACTACAAGCTCGCGAAGAAGGTTGCTGCCCTCTCTGCCGAGGACCGCACCGTAATTAAGACCTGGGCACGTCAGTCCACCATTTCGCCCGAGATGGTTGGCCGCACTATCGCCGTTCACAACGGCAAAGTCCACGTCCCAGTCTTCATCAGCGAGAACATGGTCGGGCACAAACTCGGTGAGTTTGCTCCAACCCGCAAGTTCAAACGCCATGGCGGTAAAAAAGCCGCTGAGGCCGCTGCTGCAAAGGGAGGTAAATAATTATGTCAACTCATTTTGCATACGCTATTGAAAAAGGCATCGATAGCCAACCTCGCAAAGTTAGTGTTGTGGCTAGCTTGGTCCGTAATCGTTACGTCGCTGACGCCGTGGTAATTCTTGAGAATACGCCACGCCGCGCTGCACGCGCCGTGCGCAAAGCCATCGAATCCGCCACTGCTAACCTCTTAAATAATAGTGGGGTCAGCATTGACCCAAAGAGTATTCGTATTGCTCGTATCAGCGTCACCGCCGGCACTCGGATGCGCCGCTATATGCCAGCATCCCGCGGTCGTGCTCTACCTTTTGAAAAAATCTCCAGCAACATCTTTGTTGAAGTTGCTGGCGAAGAAAAGGTCAAGCGCACCGAGAACAAAGAATCCTCTGCCCAAGCCGTCGAGCCTAAAGCCGATGCTAAAGATAACAAACCAGCTAAATCAGCTGCTAAGAAGGAGGATAAATAATGGGCCAAAAAGTAAACCCAGTCTCTTATCGTCTCCAAATCAGCAAGGATTGGTCATCAAAATGGTTCACCCGTAAAGCTGACTTCCGCACCTGGTTGGTAGAAGATTCGAAGATTCGCGACATCATTGAAAAACGTTTCAGCAGTCGTCCAACGATTGCTCGCATCAACATCGAACGCAGCGCGAACTTAACCACAATCACCATCTTAACCGCCAAGGCGGGCGCCGTTATCGGCAAACAAGGTGCTGGTATTAACGAACTCAAGAAAGAACTTGAGCAAATCGTTAAAGGCCCAATTCGCATCAACGTCGAAGAAGTTAAAAAACCAGAACTTTCCGCTAAATTGGTTGCCGAGAATATCGGTTTCCAACTTGGCAAACGTATGAATTTCCGCCGTGCCGTCAAGATGGCTTGCCAGTCCACTATGAACGCTGGCGCCAAAGGTATTCGCGTAGAAGTCTCCGGTCGTCTCAATGGCGCCGAGATGTCTCGCCGCGAAAAGTTCATCGAAGGTTCCGTCCCTCTACATACTTTACGCGCCGATGTTGATTTCTACACTTGCCACGCTCCTACTATCGCCGGTATCGTTGGCGTAAAGGTCTGGATTTATAAGGGGGAGAAATAATTATGGCAATTTTAGTTCCACGACGCGAAGCTCATCGCAAAGTTCGCAAAGGCAAAAACCGCGGCACCGCTTCTCGCTGCAATACTGTAGCTTTCGGTGATTGGGGTTTGATGTCACTTGATAATGAACGAGTTACCAGTCGCCAAATCGAGGCTGCTCGTCAAGCTATTACGCGCTACGTCAAGCGTGGCGGTAAAATCTGGATTCGCATCTTCCCACACACACCTGTCACCAAGAAACCTCTTGATGTCAAAATGGGTAGTGGTAAAGGTGAACCTCAGTTTTATGTCGCCAAGGTTAAAGCTGGCACTGTCATGTTCGAGATTAGCGATGTTACCGAAGAGCAAGCAAAAGAAGCATTTCGTTTAGCTGGTCACAAATTACCAGTTCGCACAAAAATTATTAAGAAAGAGGAGTTTTAAGATGGCGGGAGAATTGCAAGGCATTGTAACTTCCGACAAGCGCGATAAGACCATCACGGTTTCTATCGCCAGTCGCGAAACTCACCCACTCTATCGCAAGCAGTATACCAAAACTCGTAAATATACTGCTCACGACGAGAATAACGAAGCTGGTGTGGGTGACAAAGTCGAAATCGTCGCTTGCCGACCTTTCTCAAAGACTAAGAGCTACAAGCTCGTTAAAGTTCTCGAGAAGTCGCACGAAGCCGTTGAGCTAAAGAACGAAGTTCTCGGTAAAGCTGACGACGCCGAAGGGGAGGAGAAATAATATGATTCAACAGGAAACTAGATTAAAGGTCGCAGACAACAGCGGCGCCAAAGAGCTTGGCGTAATCCGTGTCCTTGGCGGTACCCGCGCGCGCTACGCTCGCGTTGGCGATATCGTCACTTGCAGCGTCAAAGACGCCAGCCCTACCGGCAACATCAAGAAAAAGGCCGTCGTTAAAGCCGTTATCGTCCGCACCAAGCAGCAAATTCGTCGCCCTGATGGCAGCACCATTCGCTTCGACGATAACGCCGCCGTCTTAGTCAACGACGACAAAACCCCTAAGGGCACCCGCGTCTTCGGTCCAGTCCCCCGTGAGCTACGCGAGCTCGGTTTTAACAAGATTATCAGCTTAGCACCGGAGGTACTCTAATGGCCAAATGTTTGAAAGTAGGCGACCGCGTCAAAGTTATCGCCGGCGACCACAAAGGTACCGTTGCTAGTATCGTCAAAATCGATAAAAAGGCTGGCAAAGCCTTCCTCAAAGATATTGAAGTCCGCGAACGCCACGTCCGCGCCACTCAATACAATCCTAAAGGCAGCAAGAAAACCGTTCACGCTGGTATCGACTTTTCTAACCTGCAAAAGGAGGCTAAGTAATGGCTAGCGCAAAAACCATGCCACGTTTGAAGGCATTATACAACGACAAAATCGTCAAAGACCTCGAAAAAGAGCTTAATATCAGCAACGTTCACCAAGTACCCAAGCTTGAAAAAGTTGTCATTTCTAGCGGCGTTGGCAAAAAACGTGAAGACAAGCGCTTTACCGAAACCGTCGAGCTCACGCTCCGCAAAATTACCGGCCAAGAGCCTACCGCACGTCTCGCCAAGAAATCCATCGCGACGTTCAAAATCCGCAAAGGTATGGGCGCCCCAGTTGGTTACCTCGTTACGCTTCGCAACGACAAGATGTACGAATTCGTTGACCGCTTAGTCAACATCACCTTGCCGCACGTTCGCGATTTCCACGGCGTACCCCGCGATTCGTTCGACAAGCAGGGCAATTATAGCCTCGGCCTCAAAGAGCAAACCGTCTTCCCCGAAATCACTTTCGAAGATTCCGCGGTCTTGCACGGCCTCGAAATCACATTCATTATCAAAAATGGTTCTAAAGAAGGGAGCACCAAATTGTTAGAAGCATTTGGCATGCCGTTTGAGAAGGGGGGTAAATAATATGGCTAAGAAATCTGCCGTCCTCCGTGACGAAAAACGACGCAAAATGTACGAGAAATATAAGGCAAAACGCGCCGAGCTCAAAGCCGCTGGCGACCTCGAAGGTCTCCAAAAGCTTCCTCGCAACGCCAGCCCTACTCGTCTTAAGAACCGTGATATGCTAGATGGTCGCCCCCGTGGTTACATGCGCTACTTTGGTCTAAGCCGCATTAACTTCCGTGAAAAAGCCTCTAAGGGTGAAATCCCAGGCGTTACTAAGAGTAGCTGGTAGGAAAGGAGAGAAGATATTATGTCATTACAATCAACAGATCAAATCGCCGACCTCATCACTCGTATTCGCAACGCCATCATGGTAGGCAAGACTGAAGTTCGCGTCCCAACTAGCAAACTCAAGGTCGCAGTCGCCGAAAGCCTCAAAGACGCCGGCTACATTGATAGCTGCGAAGTCGAAGCTGGCGAGCCTCGCGGTACACTTCACATCGTCATCAACGCCGAAGATGCCCCTGCCCGCATCACCGAGATTACTAAGGTCTCTAAGCCTGGCCGCCGCGTCTACACTGGCGCTGACGACATTCCTACTATTAAATCTGGTCGCGGTATTGTCCTAATTTCCACCTCCAAGGGAATTATGACCGGCCGCGAAGCCAAGAAACAACATTTAGGTGGCGAAGTCTTGATTCGAGTTTACTAAACCCGGTCGCAAAAGAAGCTCCATTCGGAGCTTCTTTTTGTGGACCCTAAAGCTCACTGACTAGACCAGCAGGTTAAAAATCCATAGAAAAAGAGCCGCCCATTAAAGGCGACCCTTATGATTCGAAAAACAGAAAAAAAGTTACTGGGAATTACTCAGTAGCCCCAGCTCCACAAGACGAGCTCGAATTACATCAATGCTCTTTTTGCCAATACCACTCATATCTCGTAGCGAAAAGACTGAATCATTAGAGTAACATTTTATTAAGTCACCTGCCGTCTCAACGTGACCGTGATAGTACAGCGACTTCCAGATTTTTACTGGAAGTCCCAGATAAGCTACCGGTGTCCGTTCATCCATCGGCATGTCCTCCGGACGTATTACATAATTATGCCGATACAAGTATTCTCTTGCCTCAGCCGCCGCCGCGCCCTGCGCATAGAGCAGCCAACCATAATGATATGTCTGTACTACGTCAGCCAGAGTTACATCTTCGTCACGACCAGCATACCAGTGAAGAAGCTTTTGAATTATCTCCTTCGCTCGTGCCGACATTTCTAAATCCTCGACTCGGATCTTCTCCAGCTCATCAAGGTCAACACCTCCCACAATCGCGCTACGTGCTTCAGGATAATCACCTCCAGCCAAAATCTTTCTGGCCCTCAGGGATTTTCGAGCATCACGCAATGCCCAGCCAAGCCTACGATCGGAACGCTCTGGATACAAATAGAACAATACGTCCTCGCAGTCACTAATAGAAAACCCGTAGACCAAACCCTCTTCCTGAACACGTCGCACCCGATCTTCTAGTGACTCATCACCCTGAATGAAATCGTAGCTGTTTAGTCGCTTCTGCGGTGTCACTTTAACGCCGAAAACTGCGCCAATGTATAGCTCCGCAAAGGGAATCGGATCGGGCTCATCCGACAGCGGCACTTCCAGACCGTACTGAGTTAGCACCTTCCGAAAATGCCATTTGTCTCGATCATTAATATCCATAGGTCGCCAACGATTACTAAACAAACAGTTCTGAAGCATACCCAAAACATAAACACCATCGTCAATCAGGCTCTTGACTTGCCGATACTTCAACTCATCCACATCCAGCACACAGATTTCCTTAGCCAATTCAGGCTTATCTTTAGCAGCTTGCGGGTCCGGAAAATGTCCAGCAACATACGCCGCCCAGAACGGATGATGCAATTTCTTCCAATTCGCACGGAGATTGCACCATACTTTATCGTATGAATCCTGGTTTTGTTCACGTACAACTTCTTCAACCGGTTTTCTGTCTACATAATATTGATTCCAATAATATGCATTCCCTCCACCAGTGCCGAAGTTTATTGCCTTAAGCGCTATACTTACTTTCTGCGAATCATTCAGCCATGGCACGTCTTCAGGACGCGGAAGACGCGGTGTCCCCAAATCATCCGGCTCCCTAATTAACGTCGACCGGGTTGAAGTAGCTATCTGTACAGTTGTAATTGACGTCTGCTGAGACGCCACCTCCTCCTGTGATACTGGCTGCTGTCGGTGCGCTTCCTTTTGACAGTTCATAGCTTGCGGCACTTGAAGAACAGTCATATTAGCTTTGTCCTGACGGTCCGCTTCTTGCTCAAACGCCACGCCCAAAAACATTGACAACAAGTTCCTAAAGAATCCCATTTTTCTGCCTCCTTTTTAATGTACCGCCTATTTTGATGGCAATTCTGCTTGCCCAAAAATAGGCTTATACCCTCATTATAGCACACTTTACTAAAAAAGTCAATAGTAAAACAATCCTCTAGTCATTATTCCAATATAGCACCCTCATTTCTCTTGCATTCCTCTATAATCTATGCTAAAATAAAGAGAATATTAAGTTATAAGGAGAAATATGAGTCGTATCGGAAAACAACCCATCGCGATTCCGGCGGGAGTGACAATCACGGTCGGCGACAAAGATATTACTGTCGCAGGCCCCAAGGGTCAACTCATTGTCCCGCTCCAGGAAAAGGTCAAAGTTGACGTCGCTGACAACCAAATTGTCGTCACTCGCGACGATGACGAACCTAAATCTCGAGCTTGGCACGGTTTACAGCGCGCTTTGCTCAACAATGCTGTCCAAGGTGTCACCAAAGGCTTCGAAAAGAAGCTTGAAATCAACGGTGTCGGTTTTCGCTTGAGCGGTGGCCCTAAAGAAATCGAGATGGCACTGGGCTTCTCACACCCAGTTAAATATCAAGCCCCCGAAGGCATCGAACTCAAGACGGACAAGATGACTATCACCGTCTCTGGCATCGACAAACAGAAAGTTGGTCAAGTTGCCGCCGAGATTCGCGCCCTCAAGAAACCAGAGCCATACAAGGGCAAAGGCATTAAATACGTTGACGAAGTTATTCTTCGCAAGGCCGGAAAGGCAGGGAAGAAATAGATGAATAGTGTATTCCGTGCAAATCGCACCCGCGCTAAAATCCATGGCACCGCAGAGCGCCCTCGCCTTAGCGCACATATTAGCAACAAACACATCACCGCTCAAATTATCAACGATGATGAAGGTAAAACCATCGTTTATGCCACCACTGTTGGTAGCAAAATGACTGGCAACAAGACCGAGCTTGCCGCTCAAGTTGGCCAAGAAATCGCCAAGAAGGCCAAAAAAGCCAACATCAAGTCCGTTGTTTTTGATCGGGGTGCAAAATTATATGCAGGTAGAATGTCTGCGTTAGCAGATGCTGCTCGCAAGGAAGGATTGGAGTTCTAATGGCAGAATCTGACAAAAATGCCCAGGTCATCAACAAATCTGGCACCCTTAAAATGACCGATCGCGTTGCCGCCGGCAAAACCCAGCGTGACATTAGTGGTAAGGCTATGCCACGCCGCAACAATCGCCGCAATCGCAATGTCGAGACCGCACCCAAAGAATTTGATACGGTTACCATCAATATCGACCGTGTCTCTCGCACCGTCAAAGGTGGTCGCCGCATGCGTTTCAAGGCTCTTGTTGTAATTGGCAACCACAAAAACAAAGTTGGCATCGGCGTAGCCAAAGGCGGCGACGTTACCAGCGCCGTCCAAAAAGCTACCGCCAAGGCCAAGAAATCTATGATTGAGTTCAATATGGACGGTGAGACCATCTGCCACGAAGTCGAAACTCGTGCCACTGGCGCCGACATCCTCATGAAACCAGCTGCCCCTGGTACTGGTATTATCGCTGGCGGTGTCGTTCGTAGCATCATCGGTCTAACCGGCATTAAGAACTTGATTTCCAAATCTCTCGGCAGCACCAACAAGGTCAACATTGCTTACGCCGTCATCGACGGTCTCAAAGCTCAGTTACCTCGTGACGAGTGGGTCGGTAACCAAGGCAAAAACACTGCCAAAGCTTCCGCCAAAAAGTCTGCCGCCAAGAAGGAGACGAAATAATGAAGTACAATAATCTAGAAGTCAATCGCAATACTCGCCCCACTCGTTTTGGTCGCGGTATCTCTGCCGGCAAAGGTAAGACTGCTGGTCGTGGTACCAAAGGTCAAAAAGCCCGTACCGGCCATCGCAAGATGCCTAACGGTTTCATGGGTGGTCAACGCGCTATCATGCAAGCTGTACCAAAACTCAAAGGCTTTAAAAGTCTGCATGACAAAGCTACCGTTGTCTACACTGACCGCTTGAATGATTTGTCTGGCAAAGTAGATAATTTCACTTTAGCTGACAAAGGTTTAATTGAGAATCCTTATACTAAAGTCAAGGTTATCAGCCGCGGTGAGCTTACCGCCAACATCACACTCGAGACACAATTCGCTAGCAAAACTGCTATCGAAGCTATCAAGAAAGCCGGTGGCAGCTTCACTAAAGTTGCCGTGCCCCAGCGTATTGCGACTAAAGCTGAGTAGCAAAAGATATTTTGACGTTGGGAACTTTTCCCCAGAAAAGTGCCCAAACCCAGAAAATAGCCCTTCCTTAGGGCTATTTTTTATGATACAATAGACAGAGTAAAGAGTAGGGAAGTATGAATTTCAAGACTATATTCAAATCGCTGAAAAATAAAGATATGCTGAAACGCGTCCTCATTGTTTTTGGGCTACTTATTATTTATCGTTTCTTAGCTCACATTCCCGTTCCACTAGGTGAGCCTGCTACTTTTCAAGAAGCCGTCCAGACTTTAATCCAAAAGTCTGACTTTGGCAGTTTTCTCAACCTCGTTTCTGGTGGTGGTCTTACTACTTTTTCTATTTTACTTGTCGGTATTTCGCCCTATATTACCGCCAGTATCGTCGTCCAGCTCGTCACTAAGGCCATTCCTCGCCTAGATGAATTATCTCAAGACGGCGAAAGTGGTCGTCGCAAAATCAGCCAGTGGACTCGCGTTCTCGCCGTTCCGCTCGCCATCGTTCAGTCTATTGCTTATATTTTCATCCTCTATCAGACCGTCATTTCCGCTAATACCACTATGGCGTACACTCCTACTACCGCCGACTGGTTACTCTCAATTACCGCCATGGTCGCTGGCTCCATGATTCTCATGTGGTTCGGCGAGCTTATCACCGAGCAGGGCATCGGTAACGGTATTTCTATCATTATCTTCGCTAGTATTATCTCTCAGCTACCTACCACTCTCGCTAGCCTCTGGTCTGCACTCTTCGATACATCTGCCGGCACATTATCGCTCTTTGGCTGGTTTAATCTGCCCGTCAATCCTGTTATTTTCTGGGTTATTATTGGTTTTGCCGTCGCCCTACTTATCGTTATCTACTTCTTGGTCAAAATCAACGAAGCTCAGCGCGTGATTACTGTTAATTATGCCAAACGCGTCCATGGCAACAGTGCTTACGGTGGCATCAAATCCATCCTACCACTCAAGTTAATCGCCGCCGGCGTCGTTCCAGTCATCTTCGCCACCGCCTTCCTCTCGCTTCCTGCGCTCATTGGTCAACTCATTCAGACTATCAATCCCGACGGCACGTTTGGTACTACGCTCGTCACCCTCTTCACCGCCCCATCCGCCAGTAACTTCGCTACTTATTATCCTAATGGCATTACCGCTCAATGGTTCCTCTACCCAGCCATGTATTTCATCCTCGTTGTGCTTTTCACTTTCTTCTACACTAGCATCATTTTCAATACTAAAGAAATCGCCGACAATCTCCAGAAACAAGGCGGTTTCATCGAAGGTATTCGCCCAGGCGCTCAAACCGCTGAGTATCTCGGCAAAACCATCAATCGTCTTAACCTCTTCGGCGCACTCGCTCTCGGTTTTATCGCCATGCTGCCATTCTTAACCGATTACATCTTCATCCTCATCACCGGCAGTCCAATCGGTCTCTCTATTTCTGGTACTGGTCTTCTCATTATCGTGACCGTCGCGCTCGAAAACCTCCGTCAGGTCAACTCTCGCGCACTCATGGTCACTTACGACGAATACAAATAAACTAACCAAAAGGATTTACGATTATAATGGGCAATATCGAGAACAAAAAAACTACTACCAAAGCGACTTCCGCCGTTAAAGACGATGGCGAAACCAAGAAGATGAAGCTGCCTGTATTTCGCAAGATTCATCTTCATCCCGCCTATCTTGCGCTCGGTATTGTAGCTACTGTACTTGCCGTCTTCTTCATTCGCGTCGCCGTCTGGGAACATAATTATCTCGCCGCCATGGAAGGCACTCAACGCGACAGCCATGCCGTTAGCGTCGACGAGGGTGCTACAAGCACTGGCGATGACGTCGACGACAGCGAACCTACCGAGAAAGAAATCGTCGAGTATATTGTCGCCCCCGACAAACCCCGTTATTTCAGTATTCCTTATTTAGGCATTCACAACGCTCGTATTGTCGAAATTGGTCTTAAAGGCCAAGGCGAAATGGGCACGCCCTACAATATTTATGACGTTGGTTGGTATACTGGCGCTGGTTCCGTCCTTCCAGGCGAAAATGGCGTCACTATGATGAATGCCCACGGTGGCGACCTCGGCTATGGCATTTTCCGCAGCCTACCCAAACTCCCCGTCGGCGAGACTGTCCGTATCGAAATGGGTGATGGCCGAATTTTTACCTACCGCGTCGTCGAAAGCGTCCGCAAAGAACTCGGCGAAGACGCCAACCAATACATGAACACCGCTTTCACGCCCGTCAACGGCGCTAACGGCACACTCACTCTTATTACTTGTACCGGCGATTGGTGGGAAAAGGAACAAACTTATTCTCAGCGCCTATTTGTCCGCGCCGTCTTGCAATAAGTTTGCCTAAAATAACCTTAGAAAAATATTTACTTTTATGATAGTTCGTGATAAAATAAGAGATGTAATTTATGGCTAGTCAAAAGGAAGTGATTAAACTCACAGGCAAGGTTGTTGAGGCGTTGCCAAACACCCAATTTCGGGTGGAACTTGAGAACGGTCATAATATCATTGCACACATGAGTGGACGTATGCGCAAAAACTACATTCGCTTAGTGCCGGGAGACCGGGTCGAAGTTGAACTAACCCCCTACGATTTGACGAAGGGTCGCATTAGCTTCAGATTGCAATAGTATATTATATTAATAATATTCAGTCACAACCGTTGGTATCTTTGTAATTAGTCGTAGCAAATGTGCCGATACTTTGTTTTTCAAAGCAAAAAGTTGTACTGATTTAAAGGAAAGGATTTTGACACTGTGAAAGTACGTGCTAGTGTTAAAAAAATCTCCCCAGATGACATCATCGTTCGCCGCAAAGGTGTTCTG
>CAYODP010000031.1:0-10372 GCA_964402815.1 uncultured Candidatus Saccharibacteria bacterium
AGTTTACTATCTGGAAAATAAGAGGTAGATAACAACACAATTTTGGTATTAGCCCGTATATCACTAAAACATCTATCATTAACCGTAAAAATTAGCGTGTCCCGAAAGAAACGCTAATCATACTTAAAACTACTCCTATCTTACCAAAACTTTTCTAAATTGGCAAGAGGTCGCTGCGAAAAGAGATTTTGGGTTAATTAAACGTAATTTTCGTAAAATTAACAGAGAGAAAATGTGGTCGAACTTGTACATGATGTACAAGTTGGAGGTTGCGCTTGGGGTGAAATTTGATATACTGATAGCAATAGATAATTAGCTAGCCGATGTGCTGGGAGGTAAAATGGATGAACAGATGATGATTTACGAGACGGGCGGGAAGCAGGTGCGGTTCAATCTCGATGCGGGAGAGGAGACGATTTGGGCGACGCAGGCGCAGATGGCGGAGTTGTTTGATATTACGACACAGACGATTGCGCGGCATTTGAAGTCGATTTATCAAGAGGGGGAATTAGATGAGGAACGAACTTGTACAAAAAATGTACAAGTTGCCGTAGAGGGGGAGCGCGAAGTGACGCGTGTGGTGAAAACGTACAATTTGGATGCGATTATATCGGTGGGGTATCGGGTGAACTCGCGGAAGGCGACGGATTTCCGGATTTGGGCGACGCGGGTGTTGCATGATTATATTGTGGAAGGGGTGGCCGTGAATGAGCGAAGGTTGGCGGAGTTGACGAGTGAGCGGCTGAAGGAAGTGAGTGGGACGCTGGAGATTGTGAAGCGGTTGATGGCGCAGGCGGATTTTGCGGAGGACGAAGCGAAGGGGGTGATAGAGGTAATTACGCAGTATATGCAGACTTTTCGGACGCTAGGGGAGTATGATGAGGGGTATGTGCGGCTGCGTGATGAGAAAAAAGCGAAGCGGACGCTCGAAGTGGGGGAGTGCATGGAGATGATTGGGGAGCTGAGAGAGCGGATTCATGCGGGGGAGATGTTTGGGCGGCCGCGAGGTGATGCGTTTGACGGGGCGCTCAGAGCGGTGTATCAGAGTTTTGGTGGGGAAGATGTGTATGCGACGGTGGCGGAGAAGGCGGCAAATTTGCTGTATTTTATTATCAAAGACCATCCGTTTTTCGATGGGAATAAGAGAATCGGGTCGTTTTTGTTTATGGTGTTCTTGACGGTGAATGAGTATCAGTTGCTACGCGATGGGCAGCCGAAGATTTCTGACCGGGCTTTGACGGCGTTGGCGCTAATGGTGGCGGAGAGTGACCCGAAGGAGAAGGGGTTGATTGTTGCAGTGGTATGCAAAATGCTAGAAGAGTAGCTTGTGGTGCTGGAGTAGCCTTCACGAATAACGCCCTATTACTTCGTCAGAACCTGCGGCTGCTCCTTCACCGTACCTTTAAGTACGGCTCAGTCCGCTGCTCGGCTCTTCCTTGTACTAGAGCATTCTTCGTGAAGGGTTCGTAAGGTTGGGCTTTTGATGAGAAGCAGCCTTTGTTTGTAACAGCCTATTGCGGCGTCAACAGGTGTGATGTTTGATTTTCGCATGCCATAATACCCTCCCGTTACTTTATTTCGCGTTGCTCTTGCAAGGGGTGTGTAGATGGATTAGATTTTATTTGTTTTTTAGATTTGGTGAAGATTCTGATTCTGTTGTGGGTTTTGATTTGGTTGGGGAGACGGATGGAGAGGGAGTTTGAGCAGATTCGGCGGCGATTTTGGCGCGGATTTCTCGTTCGATTTGGGAACGAAGGGCTTGTTCGTGAGTGAAGACAGCGGACTGTTTGTCGCGATGACGCTCGATGATGGCGAGAATGGGAGTAGCGATAAGGCCGAAGGTGAAGAGAATTAACATGATGAATAGGAGTTTCCAAAAGTCGCCACCGGGGAAGGTGTTGATAGTGAAGAGTATGCTTAGAGTAATCCAGAGAAAAACGGAACAGGCGATGGTGAGGCCGCGGGAGACGAGGAGGATGGTGGAGTTGCTTTTGTAGGTAAGGAAACGACTGATGACAGTGGCGTTGAAGGTGGCGATGAAACAGAGACAAATGATGCGATTAAGATTGGCGATAAGGGCGGCGTAGTGGTTATAACAATGTGGGTCATAATAAGTGTAAGCGTTACAGGAAAATGAGGAGGTGCAGGCATCATGGCAGGGAGAATCGAAGACACCCCAGAGCATTAGAATAAGAAGGATGGAGGCGGCGAATCCAGCAATGATAGCTAGGCTGGCTAGTATGCGGACTAGGATGGAGCTGTGGCTGAGCGGGGTGGCATTACAGAGAACGATGAAGGCGGTTAAACCTAAAAGCGCAGCAGTGCCAGTGAGGCGTAATTGGAGGGAGGAGCTAACAAAGAGAATGCCATAGATGCCGAGCAGGGATGCGACAGCAAGGAGGACGAGCATAGTAACTAAAAGAGGTTTCTTAGCGCGAGACCAGAAGTTGAGTTTGAGTAGACTTTGCATGGCTTAATTATAACATAAAGAATTATGGAGTGAGTGGCTAATGTATTATATATAGATGGTTGTAAAAATAGAGGAGGTGTGGTATATTAAAGAGGTAATATTAGCTCAGCAAGCAGGTGTTGGAGCCGTGCTTGCTTTAACCAGAGGAGTGAAGTAATGAAGAATTACGAGCTTTCGTTGCTCTTTCATCCGGATTTGGAGATGAATTTAGAGCCAGCCGCGACCAAAATCAAGGAATTGATTGAGAAAAATGGCGGTAAAATTACCAAAGAAGTTAATGATGGCAAGAAGCACTTGGCCTATACGATTAAGGGGCAAGATTTTGCGGTGTACTGCTTCTATGAAGCGGAATTGCCAGCGGACGCTCCAGCGAAAATCGAGAGCGTGCTAAACATTACTGATGAGGTGCTACGTTATTTGTTGGTGACCGTAGATGAGCGTAAGCTAAAATACGAAGCAAAACAAGCTGCGCGCAAACCACACGGTGAGAATACTGACGATAACGGAGACCAACAATAATGCGAGGATTTGCTAAAGCTTTTGTAGCGGGGAATTTAACGCGTGACCCAGAGATGCGAGCGACGCCTTCGGGGGCGCAAGTGGCAAACTTTTCGTTGGCAGTGAATCGAACGTATAAAGGTTCGGATGGAAACCAACAGGAACAAGTATCGTATATTGAATGCGTGGCTTGGGGGCGAGCGGGCGAGACAATTAGCCAGTACACGAAAAAAGGTTCGAGCTTGCTCGTGACGGGGCGTTTGGAACAGAGAAGCTGGGAAGATAAAACTTCGGGACAGCGCCGTTCGCGTACAGAAGTTATCGTGGAAGATTTTACCTTCTTAGGTGGCGGTATGGGTACGGGCACTGGTAATTATGGTGCAGCAAAGTCGGCGGACAAGCCGAAAAAAGCTGAGGCCGAAGGTGACGACTTCGTGCCGGATGATTTGCCGGAAGATGAAGCAATTAACTTGGATGACATTCCATTTTAATCAGGGGGAAAGGAGAATATTATGAGAAAAGTAAAGACTAATCCAAATTTGTATTTTGATTATCGTGATGTGAAAACTTTGCAACGTTATATTGACGTGTATGGTCGGATTGAACCAATCGCGAAGACAGGTTTGACGGCTAAGCAACAGAGACAGCTTGCAGTGGCGATTAAACGTGCTCGGCATTTGGCGTTACTGCCGTTTGTCGCGGAACGCTAATAAATGGAAGAAGGGGTAGCGTTTTGATAAACGCTACCCTGCCTGAGCCTTTGTGAATAACGCCTTATTACTTTGTCGGTGTCTGCGTTGCGCGGTCGCCGTATGTTAAATACGTCTCCCTGTGCTACTCGTCACTTCTTCGTACTAAGGCATTCTTCACAAAGGGTTCGTAAACCTATGATTATAATAAAGTATGGAGGAAATTATATGTATGGTCCAACCGATTTAAAGAAAAATGTTTTGATTACGCTTGATGGTCAGCCTTATAAGGTTATTGAATATTCACAAAAAGTGATGGGGCGGGGTGGCTCGATTGTGAATGTGAAGGTGAAGAACTTAATTACCGGAGCGTTGTTGCCGAAAACTTTTAAAGGGCAAGAGAAAATTGAGCCGGCGGAAGTGACAACCAAGAAAGTTCAGTATCTTTATAAGGATGATGATAAGTTTTATTTCATGGATCCGGAAACGTTTGAGCAATATGAGTTAGCGGCTGACATGGTGGGGGATGCGAAAGATTTTATGCGCGATGGTGATGAAATGGAAATCCAGTTCTACAACGGTACAGCGATTAACTTGGTGTTACCGAAGAATATTTGGTTGGCGGTGACATATACCGAGACGGCCGTGAAAGGTGATACGACGAGTTCAGTACAAAAAGATGCGACGCTTGAGACTGGCGTGGTGATTAAGGTGCCAGCGTTTATTAAGACGGGGGATGTGGTGTCGGTGGATACGGAGAGTTATGCGTATAGGGAGCGCAAGAAATAAGACTTGTTCTCTTTGCGAGCTACTTCGTTAGAAGTTGCGCTGCTCCCTCACCGTACCTTTAAGTACGGCTCGGTCCGCTGCTCGCTTCTGCCTCGTATCTCATCAAAGATAACTTCGTCTTATAGGTAGATAGTTTTTGCTGGGCGTGCTCTCGCAAAGGGTTCGAGTTGATGGTATATGTAGTGATATACGATGAACGGTAGTGACGTAGAGTAGGGTTCGTTCAGTTGCGCTGCTCGCTTCTGCCTCGTATCTCATCAAAGATAACTTCGCCTTGTAGGTAAATAGTTTTGCTGGGCGTGCTCTCGCAAAGGGTTCGAGTCGGAATATATATTAATATATAATATATATGATGAATAGTAGTGGCAGAATGAGATTTGTGTAGTTGTGTTACTAACTTTTGCTTCGTGTTTCACCAAAGATAACTTCGCCTTGTAGATAGATGGTTTTGTTTGGTGTGGTTTGGTGAAAGCTACATAGGGTGTTTGTTGGCGTTTGTTTAGTTTTTGATGGTTTGATAACTGACGGTGTTTTGTGCTATAATATAGAGAATGAATGAACAGGGAATAGTTGGACGGGCGGAGCTGAAGCTGGCGGGAGCGGTGAAGGCTTTTGGCTATGATTTTCGGGGGAAAACGGTGCTTGATATCGGTTCGTCGACGGGAGGGTTTACGGGGCTGGCTTTGAAGCAGGGGGCACGAAAAGTTTATGCTGTAGAAAAAGGAACGAACCAGATGAAGGCGCCGCTAAGGTTTGATGCGCGTGTCGTTTTGATGGAAAAGACAGACATTTTTGAGGTGGGGAGGGGATGTAAAGTAGAATTGCCGGAAAGAATCGATACGATTGTGGCGGATGTGTCGTTTGTGAGTTTACGGAAAGTGCTGGCACATGTTCGGAAGAAGATCGCGGAGCGGAAGACGGATTTCTTAGTGATGTTGAAGCCGCAGTTTGAGGCGCGGGAGGAATATCTAGTAAAAGGTGTGCTGAAGAATGAGCGGATGCGACGTGAGGTGATTAAAGATTTTGAACGATGGGTGGTGCAAAATGGGTTTATCATTGTAGCGAAACGTGATAATGAGCTGGTGGGAAAAAATGGGAATAGGGAGAGGTTTTATTGGTTGGAAATTGCCGAAAGGTGGCGCGAGCGGACAATTTAAAGGTTTAGAGCCTGGCTTTTTGGTTAATTAAACGTAATTTTAGGAAAAATAACAGAGAGAAAATGTGGTCCAACTTGTACAGGCTGTACAAGTTGGATGGAAAATATGTGAAAGAAGCTGGGTGAAATGATGGGAAAAATGTGGATTTTGGGAGGGTTTTGTAATTGATTTTTGAATTGTTTATGGTTATAATGGAAGTATGAGTTTAATCCATGGTGTGGGCGATTTCTTCGCATTAGATATAGGGACAACGGCGATTCGTTTGGTACAGCTGGCTGGAAGCGCGCAGCATGGTTGGGTGTTGCAGAAATTTGCTTACGTGCCGGTGGACCGGAAAGTTTTGGAAGATGGTTCGGTGGCAGGTCAGCGACGCTTGGGTGAGACAATCTTGGGGGCAATGCAACAGGCGGGGATTACGACGAAAAATGTAGCAGTAGGGATGCCGGCAGCGAAGACTTTTACGGCGATTGTGCGGGTAGATAATATGCCAGAGAACGAGCTGATTAACATGATTAAGTATCAGCTAGATAAATATATTCCAATGCCGGTGGATGAGGCGACGGTGGATTATTTGTCTCTGGGGGTGTGTCCGCATGACGCAACGAAGGCGGAGGTGTTGATTTCTTCGTCGGCGGTGGAATATGCGGAAGCGCGAATGGAACTAATTGAATCTTATGGTTTGAATGTGATTGCGCAGGAGCCGGAATCTTTGGCAATGGCGCGGGCGTTGACACCGGTAGGGGCGCAGGACGCGCGGATGATTATTGACTTAGGTGAAAGGTCGACTGACCTTGTAATGATGTATCGGGGAGTGCCGCGGTTGGTGCGTTCGATCCCGGGCGGGTTCTCGTTGCTGGTGACGACGGTGTCTTCGTCGTTGTCGGTGAAGGAAGAACAGGCGCGACAGTTTATTCTGAAATTTGGTTTGGCGCAAGATAAGGTAGAGGGGCAAGTGTTTAAGGCGTTGGATTCGACGCTGGAAAGTTTTGCGTTGGAGCTCGGAAAGTCGATGCGGTTCTTTAAGTCGGAATATATGAATGTGCCGATTGGGGGAATTGTATTGTCGGGATTTGCGGGGATGATTCCGTTTATTGCAGAATATATTGAAGCAAAGACGGGCGTGTCGACGACGCAAGGTAATCCATGGCAGCTAGTACGAGTGTCGCCGGAGCAGCAACAAGTGTTGCAGCCGGTGGCGAGTGAGTTTGCGGTGGCGATTGGTCTCGCAGAAAGGGGGAATGACCGATGAATGATTTCTTTGAACACTTAAGTACGGATTTGCAAGAACTCGGCACAAAGGCAAAGGATTTTGTAGCGAAGTTGACGGGGAAGGGCGGCACGACGACGAATGCGAATGGCAGTAGCGTGGTGACGGCGACGGTAAAGACGAATTATGAAATTAACTTGGTGCCGGAAGTAAAAGCGCAAATGATTAAGGCGCAGAAGATGCGCAATTTGGTGCTATTCCTATGTATCGTAGTGTCGAGCGCGGCGGTGGGGGCGGTAGTGCTATTGTTCGGCGTGAAGAGTGGGCAAGATATTGCGATTGCAGGGCAGAGCGGGAAGCTGGAAACGCTGTCGAGTAAATTGAATGCTTATACGGAGCTAGATAATTTGGTGACGATTCAGGGGCAGTTGGAAGGAATTTCGGAACTTATTGATCAGAAGAAGGTATTGTCGCGAGTGTTTGGGGCGCTAGGAGTGATTTTGCCGCAAGGGGCGGATGATGTGCGGTTGTCGCAGTTGAATGTGAATCTGGAAAGCGGCTTGGTGAGAATGGAGGGGCAAACGGATGCGCGGGTAGACCCATTGATTGATTATCGGGTGCTGGAATCTTTGAAGAAAAGTGTGGCGTTGACGAAGTATGATTATGGTCGCTACATGGATGCGGATGGAAATACGATTCCGGCATATTGTATTAAAGAGTCGGATGCGGAAGGTAACACTTATAGAACGAATGATAATGTGTATGCGTGGTGGGATTTGACGATTGATGGTTGTCAGGCTTCGGAGCGGGGCGGTACGTCGGTGGACGGAGCGCAGTTCGTGTATAGTTCGACGGCGGATGTGGAGACGGGGGTGGTGAAAGAGAATGGTGAAGTAACGGTGTGCTCGGAGACGGAAGATGATTGTGCGAGCGTGCTGGAAGAAATGAAGCACCCAGCGACAAGTGGCGGAAATAATGATAATGATGAGAGCGAGGGAGAAAATGGGAATAACGGTAGTAGTGAGAGCGAAAATCAAAGGCCAGAAGATGAAGGAAATGGTACGGCTGGAGGGGAAGAAGAAAGTGACGATCAGAATCCAGGAGTTGTGCCGGTCCGAGTAAAGATTTGGCGAACGCCACAGTTTACGACTTGGTATGAAGCGGGGCGGATTGCGTTGGATGGTACGATTAGCAATATTGAACATTTTGATAGTGTGTGTATTAAATACTCAGGAACGGTGTCGAACGGGTCGGTGAGATGGAGTTCGTCGAACGATTGTATGTTGGCGGAAGAAGGGCTAGAAGTGACGGATTCGTCAAACGGACGGGACGAGAGCGATAACTTGGTGTTGAAATTTACTGGTGCGACGACTTTTAAGAAAGATTTCTTTAACTTTAATAATAAACATATGATTGCGATTGGGCCGCTAGGACAGAACGTGACGGATTCTTATGTACAGATTGGAAATATGTTTGCACGCGAGGCGACGGAATGTGCAGAAGATGATTATGAATGCTTGAGTAATAGCACAAATAGGGGAGAAAACTAAAATGGCAGACAGTAATAAGCCAGCTAAGGGTAAGCGAGCGAAAATTTCGAAGGCGCAACAACTGACGATGTTGGAAGTGTTGGGGGCGTCGTTGGTACTAGGAACTTGTTTGGTGTTGGCGAACTTTATTATTAAATACATACAATTTAATGGACAAGTGATTGCAGAAAAAAGCCAAGCGATTACGGATTATGATCAGGTGATTCGGAATATTGGGATTTGCGCTGATAAAGATAATAATAAACGATTGAGTGATCGAGAGCTGGCGGATTGTAATCCGAATACGGTGCAACTGAGCGAAGCAGTGGGGAGCTTGCGCTACAACATCTTTGAAGAGATGGCGAAGAATGAAGATTTGGAATCGGTGGCGCGTCAGCGGAACGAGAACTGTTACGATGAAGACGGGAAGAGGATTGATTTTAACGCTTTGTATAATGCAGCGACGGATGAGACGGCGCGGCAAGAATATTTGCAGGCGATGAAGATTTGTTCGTCGCTAAGGGTAATCTCGGACGCTTTGCCGGCGCAGAAAAATACAGAAGCTTTGATGGCGAGCTTGAACCAGATTTTTATTACCTCGCAGTGGGAGCCTGATAGTATCGCGCCACGAGATGAGACAGTAGTGTTGGACGAGCTAACTGGTGTGTCGGCGATTCCAGTGAGTTTCCGGGTGAATGGCGATGGAGCGACAGTGATTAAGGTGATTAATAATATTGATAAGTCGATTCGGGATTTTGATGTGACGTCGGCGACAGTGGAATGGACGAACACGGGGCTGAGTTTGCAAGCGCGAGCAAACGCGTATTATATGGATGAGACTTGGGTATTGGAGTCAGATAAAACAGTACGCGCGGGAGATAAGAAGAAATGAAACAATCCGATATTTTTACGTTGATTTTGATTGCGGGAATTGGGACTTTGGCAGCGTTCTTTGCGTGTCAAGCGATTTTGGGAGATCCAGATTCGGCGTCGGTGAAGTTTAAGACAGTGAATCGGGTGATTAGTAGTGAGTTGGTGCAGCCGGATGCGGAAGTGTTTAATAGTACGGCGATTAACCCGACGGTAGAAGTGTATGTGGGGGGCTGTGAAGATATTGACCAGAATGGGATTTTGGATGAGATGGAACTGGAGGCTTGTAAGAAGGTGGTCGAAGAAAACACAGAAAATGAAGAGAATGAGGGGAACGAAGACGAGACAGAAAATAATGGAGAGGGTGAGGACACTGGCACCGACGAACCCGTAGCGGAATAAATGGCATTACTTACGAAGGATGGTCTAGACAGGGTAATTGAGCTACTCGTGAACGAGGGCTTGGCTGATGCTGGGGAAGTGGCGCGAGTACAGAAAGAGGTCGAACAGACGAAGCGGCCGATTATTGAGACATTATTAGCGCAGAAAATAGTGAGCAACGAAATGGTGGCGCACGCTACGGCGGTGGTGATGGGGGTGCCGTATGTGGATTTGAAAAATGTGGAGATGGATCAGGCGGTATTGACGCTATTGCCGCTAGAAGTGGCGGAGCGCTCGATGGTGGTGCCGCTAGGCGAATCGAACGGGCAGTTGGTGGTGGCGATGCTGGATGTGGGAAACATTCAGTCGGTAGACTATTTGGCGACTTTGACCGGTAAGCCGGTGCGGGCGGTGATGACTTCGAACGAGGGGATTCAGTCGGTATTAAATCAGTACCGAGGTGACTTTACGGGGGTGGAACAGGCGGTAAAAGTCACGAATAAAGAGGTCGCGCAGGCGCAGGCGAGCAGTAACGTGAAGACGATTACGCAAGATTCGCCGATTTCTAAGGCTTTGACTTCGATTCTGGAATTTGCAGTGAAAAGCAAGGCGAGCGATGTGCACATTGAGCCGCTAGAAAATAGTTTGATTATTCGATGTCGGATTGATGGGGTGCTCCGAAAAGTGATGGAATTACCAAAAGCGATTGAGCCGGCGTTGGTATCGAGAATTAAGATTTTGTCGAATTTGAAGATTGATGAACACCGGATTCCGCAGGATGG
>CAYODP010000032.1:0-67 GCA_964402815.1 uncultured Candidatus Saccharibacteria bacterium
GCACTGGGTTTTGGTCCCAGCATTCGCAGGTTCGAATCCTGCCGGCCTAGCCAAAAGAAAATCCCGT
>CAYODP010000032.1:167-9641 GCA_964402815.1 uncultured Candidatus Saccharibacteria bacterium
AGGGATTTTTTTGTGGCAGGCTTGAGGTAGGATGAGAACCGAATCGCGGAGCGATAGGTTCGTTATGTGCCCGGTGCGAAGCACGACGGCGCACATTACTCCCCATCCTGCCGGCCTAGCCAAAAGAAAATCCCGTAGGGATTTTTTTGTGGCAGGCTTGAGGTAGGATGAGAACCGAATCGCGGAGCGATGAACTAGTTTGATGCTCTCGCTAATGAATAATACTAATAGAAGATGAATATGTTAAATTTGTGCAGAAAAGATGAAGACAGAGTATAATAGTAATAAGATGGATGAAATGTATTCTTTGCGTGAAGCAAGTAGATTAAACGGAGTACCGACGCAGGCGCTGCGACGATACTGTAATGAGGGAACGATTAGGCATGTGAAGCGGAAACGGAGCGGCTATCGGGTATTGGATGCGGAGCAGGTGACCTGGGCGAGGAAGTTATGGTATCTGGAGCGGTGCGGATTCAACAGGGCAGACCGAAAGATGTATGCGAGATTGACTTGGCGAGGAGCGGAGACGAGATTGGAGCGCAAGGCGATGCTGGAAACAAAGAAGCGAAACTTATGGCAGAAGATTGAAGAATGCCAAGAAGACATTGACTTTATTGAGCGGGAAGTGGAACTTTTTGACCAAGAAAGCACTGCGGAAGTAGGCGAGAGCTGAAAATAAGAAAATAACAAAAGAAGCACTGGAAGAGTTTGGATTATTCTTGATGGTGGGTGTTTTTGGTGTTTTTCAGTGGTTAAGAAGGTGGCGTATGCGAAGATGTGGCAGAGCGAAAACTCTAACTCGGATTAGAGTTTGGAGTGATGGTTACCCCTGTTAGGCTCTCATAAAACTCTAATCGGGATTAGAGTTTTAGCTTTTGAGGCGGGCGGGGTCTTTGTCGCCGCGGAGGTTGGGTAACTCTTCGATAATAACTTTGATACAGCCGGCGATAGGGATGGCAATGATGGCACCAACGAGGCCAAACATGTACATACCGATGATGATGGCGGTGAGAACGAGGGCGGTGGGGAGATTGAGGGCGTCGCCTTGAATTTTGGGGGCGATGAAGTTGTTCTCGACTTGTTCATAGACGATGTAGAAGATAAGAAAGATGATGGCGGCGACGGGTGAGCTGAAGAGGAGGAGCATGGTAATGAGGGCGGCGCTGATGATGGGTCCAAACATAGGAATGAGATAGAAGATGAAGGCGATGAGGCCCATGGGAAGGGCGAGATTGCCAGAGAAGCCACAGATGATAGAAAGAAGTAGAATGGCGATGGTGACGACACAGCCGTCGAGCAGGGCGACCATGACTTGACGGGAAACGTAAGTGCTGATGACACTAGCGACGCGCTGAGAGAGTTTTTGCCAAGCGCGAACGGTGCGATTGTGATGTTTGCCTTCGAGCATCGTCCAGAACTGGCGCACGAGAGTGGGGCCTTCGAGAGCAAAGAGGAGAGTAAGGACGAGGACGAGGACGACATTGGTAGCGATACTAGCGACAGCACCAACGCCGGCGACAAGGACGTTACCGAAATTACTGACAAAACTATTAGAAAAGCTGCTGACAGCGGCGAGGATTTCGTCTTGGAGATTGGCGATGCCGAAATTTTGCCCGAAACTATTGATACCTTCCCAGCCGCCGATGGTGTTTTCGAAAGTTTGGGGGAGTTGGCGGACAAACTGGACGGATTCGTCAATCACGACTGGAACAATGACGGAGATAATAAGGCCAAGAATAATCACGATAATACCATAAGCGAGAGCAGAAGAGAAAGAGGAATTGTTCTTCTTGGTGAGACGGCGAATGCGGGCGGCGAGAGGCTGAATAGCAATAGCCAGAAAAGCGGCAATGCCAACGATAATCAATCCGCTGAGGGCTTTCCAGACAAAAAGGCCGAGCAAGCCGAGCGCTAGAATAACTAGCCAGAAACGAATGAAAGTTTTGGTATCAATGTCGACTTTGACGGTTTTCTTATCCATAAGGTCATTATAGCATAGGTGAAGATTATAAGGAATATAATAATCTAGAAAAGAAGTTTATTCGTGATAATAACGACGGAGGAAATCTTGTTTGAACTGGAAGAAATCGTCTTGGAGGATGGAAGTGCGGATTTCTTCGGTGAGACGGACGATGAAGCGTAAATTGTGAATAGAGGCGAGGCGGTAAAACTTGCGTTTTTGTTCGGGGTCGCCAGAGCGCCACATGGCACGAAGGCTGCCGAGTGTCCAGCCGGCACGACAAGTGGCGCAATCGCAACTGGGGTCGAGAGATTTGCCAACGTTCATGAATTTACGGAGATTGAGACTGCCGTCGCGAGTGTAAATTTTGCCGTGGCGGGCTTCACGGGTAGGAGCGACACAATCGAAGGTGTCGGCGCCCATTTCGGCACCGATAAAAATGTCGTCGGGATGAGAAAGGCCGAGCAAATGGCGAGGTTTGTTGGTTGGTAATTCTTCGTTGCACCAGCGGAGAATTTCACCGAGGTCTTCTTTGAGAAAGGCACCACCGAGGCCAAAACCGTCGAACTCGACGCCGTTGACGTTCATAGCGGTGAGATGTTGGGCGGTGCGGCGGCGTAAATCTTCCCAGCGACCACCTTGGAGGACGGCGTAGAGATTTTGCCTAAACCCAAGGTCGTCGCGATGCTTAAGATGTTCAGCCAGACTGCGGCGAGCCCAGCGTTCGGTGCGTTCGAGGGCTTCGACATTATATTCGTAAGTGTCGGCGAGCGAGGTGAGCTCGTCAAAGGCCATGTGAATGTCGGCACCGATTTGACATTGAATTTGCATGGACTCTTCGGGGCCGATAAAATCAGGAGTGCCATCAAAAGGGTCGGTGAAGCTGACGCCTTTTTCGGAAACGAGAGCGAGGCGTTCTTTGTGGGCAGTGTTGGTAACGCCGCGTTCTTTCTCCATGGAAACAACTTTGCCGAGGCCGGAGCCAAGCGACATGACTTGGAAGCCGCCAGAATCAGTAAGAGTAGGGCTGAGCCATGCGGCGGGAGCTTGAGAAGAGGTGCCATAAGTAATATCATCTTCGCGTTGTGGTTGCCAGTGGGCTAAGCCGCCCGCTGCGGCGATGTCGGGGGCTTGATGACGCAAATGATAGCCATTAGAAAGCATAGCCTGAGCGCCGAGTTCGTGTAAATCGGCGGCAGAAAGGAAGCGCACATAGCCATGAGTACCAACGGACATGAAAGCGGGAGTTTGAATAACGCCATGGGCGGTTTCGATAGTGCCGGCGCGGCCGAGACCGTTCGACAAGGTGCGTTGAATATGGAATTGCATAAAAGTATTATAACAGAATTAAATAAAGATGAAAAGGGAATGAGACGCTTGAAATGTATCGAAAATGTGTTACAAAAGTAAACCCCTCGGCGAACCGAGGGGTGAGGAAGGAGTTTAGGAATCGCCAAAGAGGTCGCTAAAGGCACGAGAAATTCTCTGGCTGAAATTGTGTTTGGAACCGCCATTATTAATATAGTGGCGGCAGCGTTTGGTGAGAAATCTTTTCAGGGGAGTGAAGAAAAACTCAATGATGCTGCCTAAGATAAGCGAAGCAATGATGGAGCTGAGAATTTCTGAGGCGGAGATGCGACCGCCGTAAGCGATAAGGTTGAACAGAGTGGCGTCGGGAATGCGGCTGACGAAGGACGAAACGTAGGTAGCAGAGAAGAAGCCGCGGCCGCCTTGACTGGCAACGGGTTTTTTGCGGAAGATTTTACTGAGAATGCGGTTGTTGATGGGGCGACTGACGGCGAAGGCAACGACGCTGGCAATAATGACCCGAGAGGACATACCGAAAGCCAGCTCAAGGTCGGGATTGTCGGCGCCCGGTACGCCGGGCAGGGCATTGGTAATCATGAAACTGAAAAGTCCAACCAGGGTTATTAAGCAGATGAAGCGCTCGATACGATTGGCGGTGCGTTCGTGATAGATGGTCGCTAGGACATCGCCGAGGACGTAGACGAGCGGGAATAAGATAATGTCACCAGGCAAGACGACGGGGCCGATGTGCCAGATTTTGGCGGCGACAATGTTGGCAAGCAACATGAAGCAGCCAAGCGCGACGCTAAGATAGGCTAGGACGCGAGCATGGGCAGCAAGCATGGCTGGAGTTGGACGTTTTGGGGTGGATGTTTGAGCGGACACATGAGACTGATTTTGTGCGTTAGGCATAGATAATCCCTCCGATTTGATAATATGATGAGACGAACGATGGATTGCGGGTGAAACGTAGATGTTGGTGCCGAGAATATAACCGCTAGGATGTTCAGGCGTGTAGTAGGAAATGGGCAGGGAAGGAGGAGCCGATGAGGATGAACTGGATTTGTGGTCGTTGGAACTAAAAATTGGCGGGGCAAAAATGCCGAAAAAACCGGGTCCACCGAAGCCACCGGGGCCATGAAAACCAGGCCCATGAAAGCCAGGTCCAGGACCAAAACCAAAACCGCCGGGACCGCCATGAAAGCCATGGCCGTGATGTCCGCCAAATCCGCCAGGCCCACCTGGGCCACCGAATCCACCAAAGCCGCCAAATCCTCCTGGGCCGCCAGGTCCACCAGGACCTCCGAAGCCGCCAGGGCCACTAGGCATGATAAAAACTCCTTTCTATTAAGGTGCAGATGCTGGGCATGCTTAAGACATTCCAAGCGTTCCTTAGGCAAAAACCGAAGGAATACTTGTATTGTAGCACAGAATGGTGAAAAAGTCAAGTAGAAAACATGGCTTTGATTGTAGGGGAGGGAACGAAGCCTAAAAGTTAGCTGAAAAAAGTGGTTTGGGGGCTTGACTGGGGGCGGGAAAATCGGTAAAATGGTTTAATGCTAAAACTTTTTAGGTATTTGAAGCCCTATTGGTGGCGGATTATAATTCTTTTTGCGATGGTGGCGATGCAGGTGTGGTCGGCTCTGCAGCTGCCGGCGTTGATGGCGCAGATTGTGAACGAGGGGATTGTGGCGGGGAATTTGAACTTCGTGTGGCTGGCGGGGGTGAAGATGGTAGTGTTTGCCTTGATTGCGTCGGTGGGGGCGATTGTGGCAAACTGGATTGCGGCGGTAGTGGGAGTAGGATTTGCGCGCGATTTGCGAAACGATGTGTTTAGTAAGGTGCTGAGTATGTCGGTGACGGATTTGAAGAATTTTTCGACGGCCTCGCTGATTACGCGGACGACGAACGATGTGTCGCAGGTGCAACAGGCGGCGGTAATGTGCATGACGATGCTGCTGAGGGCGCCGATGACGGCGATTTTGGCGGTGATTCAGGCGGTAGCAACGGCGCCAGATATGACGTGGATTATTGCGTTGGCAGTGGGGGTGTTGCTGGTGTTAGTAGTGGTGATTTTGGCGATTGTGATGCCAAAGTTTAAGATTATTCAGAAGTTACTTGATAAGATTACCTTGCTAACGCGGGAGAATTTGACGGGGCTTAGGGTGATTCGGGCGTTTAATAACGAAGGGTTGGAGCAGAAGAAATTTGAGCGGTCGAATACGGAGTTTACGAAGTTGGCGATTTGGGTGAATAATGTATTGTCTTTGCAAAATCCGCTGATTAATTTGGTCTTTAACGGGGCGGCGCTGTTGTGTATTTGGATTGGCGTGTCGCTAATGACGAAGGACTTTGCTTATCTGGGGAACATGATGGCGTTTATGCAATATGCAATCCAGGTGATTATGTCGTTCTTGTTCTTGACGATGCTGTTTGTGGTATTGCCGAGGGCGAATGTATCGGCGAAGCGTATCAATGAAATATTGGACACGAAAGAGAAGATAGTTTGGAAAGAACATACGGTGGGGAAGCCGGATTTGGCGCCGTCGGTGGAGTTTGAGAAGGTGAGCTTTGCGTATGCGAAGGCAGAAGAGAAAGTGTTGGAGGACGTGAGTTTTACGGCGCGAGCGGGGGAGACAACGGCGTTCATCGGTTCGACGGGTTCGGGGAAGTCGACTTTGATTAATTTGGTGCCGAGATTTTATGAAGCAACAGAAGGTACGGTACGGATTAATGGAATTGATATTCGGGATTATGCGCAAGATGATTTGATGCGGCGGATTGGCTATGTGCCACAAAAAGGGATTTTGTTCGCGGGAACGGTGAAGAGTAATATTATGTTTGGTGCGCCAGATATTAGTGAAGAGCAGATGCACGAGGCGGCAAGAGTAGCGCAAGCGGAGGAGTTTATCGAGAAGCTTGATAAAAAATATGATGCACATATTGCGCAGGGTGGAAGCAACGTGTCGGGTGGACAGAAGCAGCGATTGTCGATTGCACGAGCGATTGCGAAAAATCCAGACGTGTACATTTTTGACGATTCGTTCTCGGCGCTAGACATGAAAACGGACGCGAAATTGCGTGCGGCGCTAAAACCGGTGACGAAAAATGCGGTGACTTTGATTGTGGCGCAGCGGATTAGTACGATTAAAGATGCTGACCAAATTATCGTGTTAAATAATGGTAAAGTGGTGGGGAAGGGAAGACACAAAGATTTGTTGCATGATTGCGAGATTTATCGCGAGATTGCCAAGTCGCAGTTGTCGGAAGCGGAGTTTAAAGAAGAATTGAAGAAGGGAAGGAAGCATGCCTAGAATTGAGCAAGAGACGGCGAAGCCAAAAAACTTCGGAAAAACTTTGAAAACCTTTTTGAGAGATTTGAAAACTTGGCGGGTGCTGATTATTGTGTCGATGTTGCTGACGATTGGGTCGGTGATTCTGTCGCTGTTTGGGCCGTTGATTTTGGGTGAGATTACGACGGAAGCGGTGAACAGTTTTATGGCAACCGGGGAGATTGATTGGGCGGTAATTACGAGCTTGGTGATTCGGCTGATTCTATTATACGTTGGTTCGTCGGTGTTGAGTTATTTGCAAGGTGTGGCGTTGTCGGTGACGACGGAGCGATATGGACAGCAGCTGAGAACGCAGATTATTGAGAAGATTTCGCGGTTGCCGATTTCGTATTTTGATAAGCATCAGTTTGGTGATACTTTGAGCCGGATGAGTAATGATGTGGATGCAGTGACGGGGTCGTTGGCACGGATTTTGTCGGAAGTGTTGTCGGACGTGGTGACGTTGATTGGTATATTTGTGATGATGCTGACGATTTCAATACCGCTCGCGGTGGTAGCGCTGGTGATTTTGCCGTTGTCGCTGCTGTCGGTGAGTCGTTTGGCGAAGAAAGCGCAAGATTTGTACCGTGTGAACCGGACAACTTTGGGCGAACTAAATAACTCGATTGAAGAAGATTATGCGGGGCAGTCGATTATTAAAGCGAACTCGCACGAGGAACGTTCGATAGCGAAGTTTAAGGCGACGAATCAGAGATTGTATGATACGGGCTGGAAGGCGCAGATGTTGTCGTCGCTGGCGTACCCGATTATTCATGTGTTGACGAATATTAATTATGCGGTGATTTGTGTACTGGGTGGCGATATGGTGATTAAAGGTAAACTGTCGATTGGCCAGATTCAGGCGTTTATTCAGTATGTGAGCCAGTTTAACCAGCCGATTGTGGGGGTGTCACAGATTACTTCAAATATTCAGTCGACAATGGCGGCGGCAGAGCGAGTGTTTAGCTTCTTGGAGGAAGCGGAGGAAGCGCCAGACCCAGACCCGGCCTTAGCGATAGACGATGTGAGAGGAAAAGTGGAATTTCATGATGTGTGTTTCGCATACAATGAAGGTGAAGAGATTATTAAGAACTTTTCGATTAAGATTGAGCCAGGTATGCAAGTGGCGATTGTGGGGCCGACTGGGGCAGGGAAGACGACACTCATCAACTTATTGATGCGATTTTATGACCCAGTGAGTGGCTATATTTCGATTGACGGGGTGCCGACTCGGGAGATGAAGCGCGCGGATGTGCGGAAAATGTTTGGCATGGTGCTACAAGATACTTGGTTGTTCTCGGGGACGATTGAAGCGAACTTACGCTACGGTAATACCGCGGCGACGCATGAAGATATTTTGAAGGCGACGAAGATGAGTAGTATTCATCACTTTATCGAATCGTTGCCACAGGGCTATAAGACGGAGATTTCGGAGGACTCTGATAATATTTCGGCAGGGGAGAAGCAACTGCTGACGATTGCGCGGGCGATGGTGGCGAATCCGCCAATGATGATTCTAGACGAGGCGACTTCGAATGTTGATACGCGAACGGAGCAGTTGATTCAGGATGCGTTTGCAAAATTGACGCATGGGCGAACTTCGTTTGTGATTGCGCACCGGTTGTCGACGATTCGGAATTCGGATTTGATTATCGTGATGAAAGAAGGCAGGATTGTGGAGCAAGGGAGGCACGAAGAGTTGCTCAAAGCGAAGGGGTTTTATGCGGAGCTTTATAATTCGCAATTCGCAGAGTAGGTAGTGGTTCTACGGTGGCCTTTGCGAATAACGCCCTATTACTTCGTCAGAACCTGCGACTGCTCCTTCATCGTACTTTTAAGTACGGCTCAGTCCGCTGCTCGGCTCTTCCTCGTACTAGGACGCTCTTCGCAAAGGGTTCGTAAAGCGATATTCTATGCTGTCTTTGGTTGGCAATTTCCAACCTTTGAGGTGAAAAATAGCCAGAGCTTGCTACCTTTTTATTATTTTTCTAAATTTCCCAAACTCTAATCCGAGTTAGAGTTTGTAGCAACCTCCACCCCTGTTAAGCTCTCGTAAAACTCTAATCGGGATGAGAGTTTTGCTTTTTAGTTTTCCTGATTTTTCTCCATTTTTACACTGAAAATGTTCATAAAAATACTACAAAATACTGCCCCAGATTACTCCGAGACAGTATTTTCTTGCTTGCCAAGCTCTACTTATTCTATTGTCTGGCGACGCACCGCACCGCGAAGCCGATGTAGCGATTGTAGCCGTCGGCTGGGTAGACCCCGCCACTGTCGAAGTTCAGGTAGTACGCGAAGCCGGCACTGCGGGCCGTACGCGACCAACAGTAGCCGCGGTCGGTAGTGAAGACAGAGCCACTATTGACGTACCCGGTATACACAAAGTTGTACGGAGACCCTCTCAACTTAGTGCTACCAGCTGCGTTATTAGTAATTCCTTCTGTACTAAGCATGTTAGAATATTCTGTATTCGTCGGTAAAGTCCATCCTTTTGGACAAATGCTGGTATTAACGTCACCGGAAGTTACGCTACTAGTTCCAGCCCCAGCTGTTGCCGTATACCAGTTATAATGTGCACCCTTAGTAGTATCACCAGCATAATAAGCTTTGGGTTGATATTGGTCACTACTTATAAAACCAGAAATATTTGAAGCTGGTACAGTGAAGCTTCCAGAAGTCATATCGGAATCTGCCGAACTTATGGTCTTATTAACTAGTCTTAAATTACTTTGCATCCAACATCTACCACCGTACTTTACGATAGTGTAAGAATTATTATCTCGGGTATCGGTTAGGGTCTTTGTTGCGCCGTTTGATGCATTACTACATACCGCTGGCAACATTTCTTGCATTGTCGTAATTGCATCCAGT
>CAYODP010000033.1:0-9436 GCA_964402815.1 uncultured Candidatus Saccharibacteria bacterium
CCTTAGGAGCATATGCCGCAAGGCGTGCTGGTTCAAGTCCAGTCTCGGGCACCATTGATTTTATTGAGTTTTATGTTGTAATATGTTAATTAGTCGCTTTTTGGGGCGATTTTTTGGTTTTAGGCCCGATAAATCGTGATACGGGCACCAGCATAAGTATGACTGGAGGAAATACGGAGGTTGGGCAGGGTAACTTCAGCGGTAGTTTTGGGAGAAGAAAGCGCCAGGACGCCGTTAGGTTTGAGCAGGGTTGGGAGTTGAGCCAGCTCATCTACATCAATATGGTCGTACGGCGGGTCAGCAAAAATAACGTCAAAGTAGTTTTGATATTCAGGACGTTTAATAAAATCGCCGACACGCATTTTGATAGCTGTGGCGCTAGCGTTGATTTTAGCGAGGTTGGCTTTGATGGTACGAATGGCGAGCATGTCATTATCAACCATCACAACCGCTTCAGCGCCGCGGCTCAAGGCTTCGATACCGAGTGCGCCTGAACCAGCGTAGGCATCCAGCACAACAGCGCGTTCGACATTGACCATATTAAATAAGGCGAGTTTCTCGCGCGCACCCATGGGATGAGTTGCGTTGCTGGCCGGAGATTGCAAAGTTTGTCCGCGATAACGACCAGAGATGACACGAAGATTAGAACTATTTGGCATGACCGTCCTCGGGATGAGCTTTCGGAGTTTTGGCGGAGCTGGTAGGTTTGAGATTATAAGCCTCGGCGATGGCAGAATACCAACCCAGCGCCACGGCACGGACGATAATGGGCAAAAGCAGATTTTTGGTCTCGAGAGCGAGTTCGGTCGTCCAACCGTCCTCAAGGAAACGTTGATACGCTTTGAGCCGGCGCACTCGGTCGAGTGCATCGAGGAACATTGCTTCAACGTCCGTCGCGGCCAAATCGGCCTCGCTTAAGCGTACCGAAAGTGCCTTGGGCGTCAGCGGAGTAGTAATCATGATTACGCCGTATTCGTAAGCGATGTGCTTAGACATGTGCCCGCCAGCTCCCCAATAGAGCCAGTTGTTACGCATGGTTTCCAGCATATTACGTCCACGAATCACGCCTTTGATGGGCTGGCCGAAGACACGCATCATTTCTTTATCAGTCATAAGCTCATCTTGCACCTCGGAAAGTGGAAAATGATGAGCCGGCGTGAGGCCGTCCGTAATCATATGCGCCATCCAGGCTGCCTCAAAAGCAGCACGAACGTGATTTTTGGCTTTGAGCGCACGAACTAAGTTCCAGCGATGGTCTTTAATCATGGTAATGACGGAGCGCTCGTCGAGATTTTCGTGACCAGATTCACTACTGGGGCGGTTTTGCTCTAGGGCATGAGAAGATTCAGCGGATTCGTCGCTCGCAAAATCTCCAGTCACCAACATATGTGAAGGTTCGTCAACGCCAGGACTTTTGCGTTTGAGGCCATCGGGGCCGCGTAAACCTTCAAAATGGACAATCTCTTTGGAGCTCGGAAAATATTTACCTTTGGGCAAAACTTTAGTAATGCTCAAACGAGCGGCTTGGTCGATGCGCTGGTGTGTACCGACAATTTTGCCGGAAAACTTGGAGTTCTTCACAATGGCGGTAGTTGAAAACATTAGTTGAGAGTCGTTAGTTGTTGATATTTCTTGATACGATTAGATAACTCTTTATATTTTAGCACATCTTCTGGGTGTTTGGCAAATTCGGCGGCATGATGGCTAGCTTCGGCAATTAATCGTGTATCGGAAAGATTAGCAACTTGTAGATTAAGTTCGCCGTGTTGCATGGCGCCATAAATCTCGCCAGGGCCGCGAATTTTCAGGTCAACTTCAGCCAAATGAAAACCGTCCGTAGATTTTTCCATTTCGCGCAAACGACGCGAAGGCTTAGTCTCACCAGAGGTTAAAAGATAGCAACTGGCCGGCTGGTCGCCGCGGCCAACACGCCCACGCAACTGATGAAGCTGCGCTAGACCATAATTCTCGGCGTCTTGAATAATAATCATATTTGCATTCGGAACGTTTACGCCCACTTCGACCACGGTAGTAGAAACTAAAATCTGAATTTTATTCTGCGCAAAATCGTCCATAACTTGGTCTTTTTCTTCGGGTTTCATTTTGCCATGCAAAATCCCAACTTTGACACGAGAGAAAGTCTCGGCTAATTTCTTGGCTTGACGCTTGACGGGAGTGGCGGTATTGGCATTTTTCTCTTCGATAACTTGACAAATCCAATAAATCTGCTGTCCTTTAGCTAGTAATTCCCTCATGGCGGGGTAAAGAGTGTCTTTCTGGTCGGTCTCGCTAAGGATTTTGGTGACGATGGGCTGACGACCAGGCGGTAATTCATTCACCAGCGAAACATCCAAATCGCCAAAAATCGTGAGCTGCAAAGAGCGCGGAATCGGCGTAGCAGTCATAGAAAGTAAATGCGGTGCGGTGGCTTGAGGAGATTTAAGCAAAAGTTTTTGACGCTGTCCGACGCCGAAGCGGTGCTGTTCGTCAATAATACAGAAGGCAAGCGACCGAAACTCGGTGTCGTCTGTCAAAAGGGCGTGAGTGCCAATCACAAAATCAATTTTCCCCTGCTTAATCTGGTCTTTGAGGGCTTTTTTACCTTTGGTGGCGCCGGTAAGCAGAGCGACTTGGGGGACTTTTAGCTCAGGATTACGCCGCTTGATGGTACGAAAAAGCTGGCTGAGACTTTCGTAATGCTGGGTAGCCAAGATGGCCGTAGGGGCGAGCAAGGCAACCTGATGGCCATGATGCGTGGCTTGCGCTGCGGCTAGGGCCGCTACAATGGTTTTGCCCGAGCCAACATCACCTTGCAGGAGGCGATTCATGGGGGTGGTTTTACCGAGGGCTTGGAAAATTTCCCATGCCGAACGGCGCTGAGCGCCCGTGAGCTGAAACGGCAAGCTTTGGACAATGGCTTGAATGAACTTGGCTTCAAAGGGGAGTGGCGTAGCTTTGAGGCGCTGATTTTCTTGTTTATTAAGCTTGGCTGCCAAAATAAGTTCAAATATTTCTTCGTAAGCGAGATAACGGCGACCGCGTTCGGCATCCTCGGGAGTTTCGGGAAAATGCGAGCAAAAGAGAGCTTCGGCGCGCGCTCCGGGCTTGATATAATCAGGGCTTCCTGGGCTGACTGGCAATAAATCTGGTATTTTAGCAAAGTCAGGACGCAAATTAGCGATAATTTTCTGAAAAACTTGTGGTTTGATGGTACTTTTGGCGGAATATATTGGCTGAAAACCGGCAATTTCGCCGTCTTGCTCGAGGTCTTGGACGAGGGTGGCGGAAGGCGAAGTCAAGACATAACGGCCGTTTTTGAGCTCGTATTTGCCGGTAAAGAAATACTCGCGCTTAGGGTCAAATTGCTTAGCGCGATAAGGCTGATTAAACCAGACCGTACGAATGGCGCCGGTATCGTCGCGAATCACACCTTCGGTGAGGGTGAGACGGCGACGTTGAGTCTTTAGGACGTGCAAATCGCTAATTCTACCCCGCACAATCACTTTGCCAGGCTTCAGGTCTTCGATGGTGACAGTGGTCTGATAGTTTTCATACACCCGTGGCAGACAGTACAACAAATCGCCGACCGTACGAATATTCGCACGCTGCAAAAGCTCAGCCGTTTTAGGGCCAACTCCTTTGACTTGCTCGACGGGCGCCATCATGTCCATGGGTTCAATTATAACATCTTTCGGTTGAGAAAACGGGCTGAAAGACAAAACTCGGGCGAGAATGACTCAAAACCACCGCCTAAGGCACAGACGGAATGAAGGAATATAGCTCAATGCAGCGGCGCAGAATAAGATACGAGGAATTAGCATTAGCAGTCTAAGAGTGCTAAACTAGGCAAAACCATAATTATCTGGTATAATTAAGAGAAGATGCCACAAATTAAATTCACAATTATTACGCTATTTCCAGAGGCTTTGCAGCCTTATTTGGACAGTTCAATGCTTTATAAGGCGCAAGACCGGGGGATTATCGAGATTGAGTATGTGAATTTGCGTGAATTTGGGCTCGGGCCGCATAAATCCGTCGATGACACGCCGTACGGAGGCGGAGATGGGATGTTGCTGCGCTGCGAGCCGGTGTTTGCGGCGATTGAATCGGCCAAAACACCAGATTCGGAAGTGTTTTTGCCGACGCCGGTGGGTGAGACGTGGAACCAGGCGTTAGCGCGAAAATTCGCCGGAATCCCCGATAAAGGCGCGATTTTAGCCCAGAATAGCACGGAAAATGCAAACCTGAGTGATACCAAGGTTGCAAGCTCAAGCGCCTTAGGGGGCGAATTAGAGGCCTCTCAGGGCAATTTAGATGGGGTGAAAGCCATAAAACCGCGTCATTACATCATTCTTTGCCCGCATTATGAGGGCTACGACGAGCGAATTCTAAGCATCGTAGACCATAAAATCTCTATGGGAAACTATGTCTTAACGGGTGGTGAGCTGCCGGCTCTGATTATGATTGATTCGATTACACGTTTACTGCCAGGGGTGCTGGGCGGGGCGACTTCGGCGGAAATCGAGAGTTTTTCCGACGGTGATAATTTGGAATACCCGCAGTATACGAAGCCGGTAGAGTTTCGGGGGATGAGAGTGCCAGAAGTGCTACTATCAGGGCATCACGGCAAGGTGGACGAATGGCGGCGACAACATAGCGGCAAGAAGACGAGCTAGGCTGATTTTAGATTTAGGCGCTTATAAATAGGTAAGTTTGGTCTATTTGCGCATTTTGATAGCTTCGTAGGCCTTTAAGTTTCATACGCTTCGCTCACTCATGCAGCTTGATAACTTTGCGAAGCTTTTAAGTCTGAACATCGTCTGCGCTGCGCTTCCTGATGCGGTTCAGCAGCTTATAACACCAGCTGCGAACTTGAATAGCTCTTCCGCATGAGATTATTGTTGCTGATAAAACTAGCCTCCGAAGAGGCTAGTTTTCGCTGATGCGCGCCCACCCTTGGGGCACATTGGTTTGTTTTAATCCGCTGTTTTTGTCTTTTTGTTTCGTCTCCACACTCCACTAGACAATATCTAGATGGAACCCCTGGAGCGTACCAGCTTATGTTTATTTTATATTAAGCTAGACGGTTCGTCAATGGCTTTTTGGCAAAATGTGTTGTATTTTTCACAACATCTAGAAAATAAGGTGTAAAGCAAAACCTCAGCCGAAGCTGAGGGTTGCTGAAGACAGAATTACGCGGGGCTCTTGATGACGCGAGCAGCCGTGTGCATAGCGCAGCTCAAGCTCAACAGTTCGGGGTGTTTCAGGTATCTCAGGGCATCGACCAGCAGATTGTAGTCGTCTTCCTGGAACCAGAGGCTGACGGTCGGGCCGGCGGGCGTAATGGGGTAGAAGTCAAAATACTCGCCCAGGTCTTCGACGCGATAACCGGCGCCACGCAGAGCTGGCAGCAGAGACTGCATCTGGTCGCGATAAAACGGCTCTTGGATGCCATACGTTTGCCAGTTGGCGTAGGTTTGTGCATCATAGGCGTTCTGAACGGCGTCCAGATAATGATTGAGCTGGTCACCCAAGAAGTCCACGGGTACCAGCCAGTGGTCTTCGCCGTCATACTCCTGCGGAGAATGCACGCCGATGCCCTGCAACGATTCCTCGTTATCGAAGTCAACTACACCCAGCAGCAGGCAGTCATGCGAAGCCGCAAAGGCGCGGCGGGCTGCATCAGCGGGCGGAGTTTTCCAGCCGACACTGATGAGAGCGTGCGTGGCATCCTTGGGATGACCGATGACCAGCTCGTGCTGGTTACGGTCGCTGCGATAGAAGTGGAAGCCCAGCCGTGCAGAGAAGCCCACATCTGAGCTAACAGGACGGCCATACAGGCCATCAAAGCAGTTGGCCAACATGCAATGGTCATCCATAAACGCGACATTCGGAGCAAACATCACGCCCGGAGAATACATCAGCTGGCGGCAAGCCCACGACAGAATCAAGGGCGGAGTGTCGCCGCCGAGCGGCATCTCGATACGGTAACCGTGCGTGTGCTGACTGTCGGCGTTATCAGTGATAGCCTGGGCGTCGTTGCCACAGCGGGTAAAGGCGCGGGTGGCCTCGAGGTCGAAAACGTGATAGTAAGCGGATTGAAGCAAGGACATATTAATCACCTTCCAGAATTATTACTGTCTTGGACAGCACTAAAGCGGCGAGACAACGTAACCTTAGCGCCATCCGAGCGTAAATTCTGGAGTATAATTCCATTTTCAGTTCTTAAAATACTTAGGCGAGGCCTATGTGCAGCTAATTACTTAGCTTATCTATCTATTGTATCACAGATATTTATAAAAGTCAATAGGAAATACGATATTTTAATAAATTTGTAAACTATAAGCGGGAAAATTGGTGGTAAAAATGGCGAATGAAGCTTCCCTGGTGGCGAAAATGACAAAAGCCCCAACCGCGCGGGCTAGGGCTTTTGAACGAGCTAATTGGCAGTTGAGGCGGAAGCGAGAGTGCACGGCGACGTGTCTTGCGGCTGACCAACCTGGAGGCGGAAGATATAACGAGCCAGAGACATAGCGCCCTGGAGGTCATACTCATAAATCTCACGATAGCTCCAATGGCCGTCTTGAAACTCAATCACCTCGGCGCGTCCGGGCAGGCAGAGCAGTTGCAGAGTCTTGGGACGGACGTTGTCGAACTTGGTGGCCAGGCTGACCTCCATATACCGTTTGACATTACCGGCATAATCGCGCTGGATGGCAATAAAGGTATCGCCGGTAGCGGCTTCTTCCTGCTCGGCGTAATTGAGCTCCTGAAGATAGACGCCTAAGCAAGGCGGAATTTTGGCCAGAATCCAATAATTCATAGCGGAATCATCTTCTTCTGGGGAGATGTCATAGCCCGACCAGGCAGCTTGGTATTTGGCCTCGAATGCGGCAATGACCGGGTCTTGACGCAGGTCGGCGCCGTCATGTTGCTTGGTCACAAGCAGATGCGTGGCGTCAAGCGGCGGCGTGAAGATGAAGCGAGAGTCCCGATAGCGTCCCGTATAGACACAGATAAACTCGCCGGGTTGGCAGCCGCCCAATTCCTGACAGAACGGATGCTGAGCATCCAGATGATTGACCAGAGAATACCCCGGAATAAAGGGCTCGCCACGGTCGTTGAGGGGCAGCAGCCGCGGGAACACACAGGCAAAAACGCCTCGCTGAAACGGCACATAGGCAACAACCTCTTGGTCGCCGTAGTCGATGCGCTCACCGTTCCAAACCAGGCATTCTCTAACTTCAGGCATAGTGACAGAGTGCAACATAAAAATAACCTCTTTTCAACAGATTAGCTACGTTCTTAGGGTACGAGACCACGAAAACGTAGCCTTATACTTTCATTGTAGCATACTTTTGCTAAAATGTCAATAGTTTTTATGCTAAATTGGCTAAAATGCAAGCAAAATAGGGGTTATTCCGCTACCTCTGGGGAATACTACCAATCTTCAACCAAGGTAAATTCTTTGCCGGCGATAGAGATAATCGAATCGGGCGTGGCACCCCGAGAGGTAAGCTCGGCGCGAATGCCCATTTTCTTGAGGATGTCGCGCAGGCGGTTGACCGATTCGTAATTATTGAGGTCGGTGCGGCGGGCGAATTTTTCAATCTTGGGGCCGGTCACGACGAACTTGTCGTCGACCTTCTCGACTTGCCAGGCTGTACTGAGCTGCTCAGAGGTAAGAGAAATAACGGGGAGGGCAGCTGCGGAACTAGGCTCGGCGTCGTCTTGCGACGTGTTGGCGGGTTGATGCGCGGAAGCCTGCTTAACTGAGAGAAGTGTGCGGAGCAAGTCTTTGATTCCCTGGCCGGATTGAGAGGAGATAGCAAGAACATTGGCATCGGGATTGACAGCGAGAATGGAAGCGGTTTGCATCTGGAGGATTTCGCTATCAACACCTTCGCATTTGGTGAGAGCAACCACTTCGGGGCGCCGGCTGAGGTCACCATAACGCTCAAGCTCATGACGAATAGTCTGATAAGCAGCGCCAGCATCATCGTTATAAACGTCAACAAGGTGCAAAAGTACGGCGGTACGCTCGACGTGGCGCAAAAAGGCGTGACCAAGGCCGCGACCTTCGGCAGCACCTTCAATCAGGCCAGGAATATCAGCAATCAGCAAATCTTGACCGTCAACCGTCGCGACACCCAGCTGCGGAGTAAGTGTGGTAAATGGATAATCGGCAATTTCGGGGCGAGCGTTGGAGACGACGCTGAGAAAAGTGGATTTGCCAGCATTGGGCAGACCAACTAAGCCGACATCGGCGAGCAGTTTTAGCTCGAGTGTAGCCTCAAAAGCTTCGCCGGGCTCGCCAACTTCAGCGACCAGAGGAGCTTGACGCGTGGAAGACTTAAAATGTGCATTGCCAAAGCCGCCGTCACCACCTTTGGCAATCACGGCCTGCTCTTGGTCATGCGTGAGGTCGGCGAGAACAGTACCATCATCGCGCTTGACAATCGTGCCAATAGGTACCTCGACAATTAAATCTTTGCCGGAGCGACCAGCGGCGCGCTGGCCAGCACCTTTCTTGCCGTCTTCGGCAGTAAGCTCGGGATTGTAGCGGAAATCCAGGAGCGTGTTAGTGTCTTTATCGGCCTTAAAAATAATCGACCCACCCTTGCCGCCATCGCCGCCGTCGGGGCCACCTTTAGGGATGTAAATTTCGTGGCGAAACGAGACGGCGCCGTCGCCGCCCTTACCGGCTTGCAACTTGACTTTTGCGGTATCGACAAACATAGTGATTTAATTATAACATAATTTAAGTGGAGAAAAGAGAGAAAGATAGTAATAGTCTTAACTAAATCGTTTTTAAGAAAGGTGGTTGTTTAGAATATAGATTTACGTTTTTCTTGATCCGCGTCGCCAGCGCCTGTCTTCGTTCCACTCAGATTCTCGGGCGTCGTCAACGCGACTATGTCGCTACCAGCTATTCGTCAGTTCGGAAAAACTTTATCACAATAAACCTTTTCGCTCACGTTTCTCATGCTGGACGAAAGAATAAACAAGTTTATTCTTTGCTCGTCTCCTACGAGATTCGTTGTGGAGCCCACGGTGGAAGGAGAAAAAGTAAATCTATATTCTTAGACGTTCTCTTTGCGAAATGATTTAGTTAAGACCTATATGATAATGGTGTTGTGTGCTGGATTTATTTGAAGAAGATGTTGAGGTAGTCAATCTTTTTGTGATATTAGCAAGACTTTGGCACATAAAACTCGGCAAGAAAAGTTGTATGTAAATGAAAAATCATGTTACAATGAGATTGTTACAACAGTTTGATTAGAAAAGCGAATCTTTTTATGGTTCGAACGGATGAAAACGACACCGGAAGGTAATAGGTCGCATCCGTTACGAAGCATTCGCTAATGGTCGAACTGTTGTAACACCCTTGCGGTGTCGTTTTTGTTTTATTGCGTTGCCAAAAATGTGCATCCAA
>CAYODP010000034.1:0-9121 GCA_964402815.1 uncultured Candidatus Saccharibacteria bacterium
TACTATGCTGTATGTACTCAAAATGCTACTGTTGCACTTGAGGGGTGAATGTAGGGATTTTATTTTAAGTATTTTTGAAGAGCTAAGCGTGCAGAAATGTAACCGATTAACATACCAGCGCCAATAACGACGAAATAAACTAAGACGAGCCGGCTAGTACCCATGAAAGCTTCAACGGAGCTAATATCAATGCCGTAGCCGCTGAGTTTGGGCGCGAGAAAACTGTAGCCAGCGTAGGCGAGTGAACTGGCGAGAATGCCGGAAATGATGCCGCAGATTTGAGCTTCGACAATGAAGGGCCCACGAATAAAGCCACTATCGGCGCCAACTAATTTCATCATGTAGATTTCTTCGCGACGAGAGAAGATGGCCATGCGAATAGTATTAAAAATCATGAGAATCGAAATGACGAGAAAGACGGTACCGAGGATGAGACCGCCGTTTTTGGCAACGTTAGCCCAAGAGCTGATGGTGGCGATTTCGTTTTTGTTGACGTCGTAAGTAGGATCTTTGTCTGGGTCGAGATTTTCTTGGAAGATATCGGTAGTTTCGACGATGTGGCGGAGAGTGTCGAGGTCGTCAGGGTCGTGAACTTTAATACGCATAGTGGATTGCATGGTATCGAGCATCATTTGATTCATGGCTTCGTCTTCGAGCGCGGCAAGTAAATCGGCGTTGTCTTGATTTTCATTGAGGAAGCGTTGATATTCCATGGCGGAATCGGCGACTTCGATGCTGCGCACGTTATCATCCTTCTTAACGATGTCAGCCATAGCGTCTAACGTAGCTAGGCTGGTGCCGGGACGAAAGAAGACGGTGATGTCGATTTTTTGACGCATGGCATCGGCGGTGGAAGTAAGAATTAGGCTGGCGCCAATGGTAGTAAGAACAATGACTAACGTAATAGTCATGACTAAAGTAGCGGCGATGGAAAGCCAAATATTGCGGGTAAAACCAGCAGCACCGTATTTAACGACACGGCCAGCGCTACGAATTTTACTAACGCTACTATTTTCGACTAAAGTTTTGAGATTGGCTTTTTGCTTTTGTCGAGTTTCGCGATTTGGCGAACTTTTTTTGGTGTGGTTTTTTCTTTCTACCATTTTTATTTTTATCTCCTACACTACACGTTTGGTTTTGGGTGGACGTCCGAGCGGACGTTTCGCAGTTTGCTTGAGGCTGGGTGCAGGCTTGAGCTTGACGGTCTGGGCGGCGCTAAGTTTGCTGAGCTTAGGTGCAGAACGCAGCGGCTTGCTGGCGGCATACCATTGATTAGCAGAATCGCGGGCGTATTTCTTAGTGGGTGTGACTGGTTTAGTGGTGATAGTTTTGGTGGTTGGCGCGGCGGTAGACTTTTTGGCATTGCGATGATGGGGGGTAGCCTTGACAGTGGGACTAGTGTAGACTTTTTGAATAATGGGGCCAGTAGGAGTGGTGAGATGCAGCTCCGGAACAATTTGCGGTGGCGCGGCAACCGGTGTATCATCAAGGCGATAAATACCGTGAACTTTTTGGTCATTAACAATGCGGCCGTTCTTCAAGGTGACGACACGTTTGCTGAGATTATTGACAATGTTTTCATCGTGTGTAGTAACAAGAAGGGTTGTGCCAAAATCGTTAATGCGTTGCAGTAAATCAACAATTTCTTTCATAGTGAGCTTATCAAGATTGCCCGTAGGTTCGTCGGCGATGAGGATTTTGGGCTGACGAGCAACGGAACGAGCGATAGCGACACGTTGACGTTCTCCGCCGGACAAACGCGGAGGAAATTTATTCGCTTTATTCTCTAAACCAACGAGGTCAAGGACTTTGGGAACGGTTTTTTGAATGTCGCGATTACTCATACCGGCGATTTCGAGAGCAAAAGCGACGTTTTCGAAGACGGTGCGCGTAGGAAGCAACTTATAATCTTGAAAAACTACGCCCAGACGACGGCGATAATGTGGAATATGACGGCGTTTGACGAAATCAAGGTCAATACCACCAACAAGAATCTTGCCGGAGTCGGGAGTTTCTTCTTTTGTAATCATTTTGATTAAAGTAGATTTACCGGCGCCAGATTTACCTACCAAAAAAACGAACTCGTGTGGCTCGATGTGTAACGAAATATTATCAAGAACAGGATTTTCGTCACCAGGGTAAGTCTTAGTTACGCGATCGAGTAGAATCATATATATATAATACCACAACCTTTACCATTTTGCTATAGAAAATGGCGTGCCATATATTATCTGAGGATTATTTAGTGGGCAATATTTTCTAAATAACTGTTGATAAAAACATCTAATTCCCCATCGAGAACTTTTTCGGGTTCGGTACTTTCGAATTTAGTGCGAGTGTCTTTGACTAACTTGTAAGGCTGGAGCACATAATTACGAATTTGTTGACCCCAACTGGCGGATTCGCCGGCGCGTAACTTATCAATACTCTCGGCGTGTTGCTCGAGTTGGAGCTGGATGAGTTTGCCGCGCAGAATTTCCATGGCTTTTTCTTTGTTCTGAAGTTGTGAACGTTCGTTTTGAATAGCGACGACGGTATTAGTAGGTAGATGAGTGATGCGCACGGCGGAATTAGTAGTGTTGACAGATTGGCCGCCGTGCCCGCCGGAATGATAGACATCAATGCGTAAATCTTTTTCGTTGATTTCTATGTCGGTATGAGCAGGAATGACGGGCAAAATTTCGACTAGGGCAAAAGAAGTTTGGCGCAAGTTGTCGGCGTTAAAAGGTGACAAGCGCACTAGGCGGTGAACGCCGTGTTCACTTTTGAGTAAACCATAAGCATTAGCGCTGGTGACTTCGTAAACGGCGGTTTTGATGCCGGCTTCTTCGCCAGCGATGCGCTCAATACACTCGACTTTAAAATGATGTCGTTCGGCAAAACGTAAGTACATGCGTTCGAGCATACTAGCCCAATCCATGGCTTCGACACCGCCAGCGCCAGCAGTAATACGAAGAATGGCGTTGTAATGGTCGTATTTACCCTGAAAACGTAAAGCACGGCGGAGATTTTGAAAGTCGGATTCGGAGGCGGCGAGTTGAGACTCGAGCTCAACGTTGAGACTGGGGTCGTTCAGCTTAAGCAGTTCGGCGAGGTCTTCAATTTGAACCTTGAGAAGTTTCCAAGGTTGGACTTCGTCGGATAAATGCGCGAGCGCTTCGTTTTGTTGTTTGGCGTAATTAGGGTTAGACCAAATTTCGGGATTGTTCACTTCGGTTTCTAATAAATCGACTTGGGTGACTTTTTCATCAAGATTAAGTTTATGCCAAGCTTTGTCAACTTCGGTAGCTAAAGTTTCGAGGCGTTTGGTAAGCTCGTTAGCCATTATTTGAGCTCCTGAACAAGTTGTTGAAAAACGGCGCCGCGGTCGTAAACATTTTGGAACATATCAAAACTGGCAGCAGCGGGAGACATTAAGACAATGGCAGGCTCGGAAAGAGATTCAGCGTGCTGTTGGGCTTGATGAACGGCGCTCGGTAAATCTGTGGCAAAAGTGGAATTTTTAACTAATTTGACAAGTTCTTGACCAGACTCGCCGATAAAAACCGTGTGAACTAAATTGGGCGTGGAAGTAATAAGCGAGGCGATTTCGGGTAAGTCTTGATTGTTAGTTTTGTCACGACCGCCGGCGATGAGAATGATTTGATGACGAGGAAAAGCTTTAAGCGCAACTTCGAGTGAAGCGGGATTGGTAGAAAAGTTATCATCGTAATATTTGACGTGATGAAGTTCGCGTAAGAATTGTAAGCGATGCGGAAGCCCTTGAAAAGTTTGAAAAGTCTTTATAATAGTTTCGCGATGTTCAGTAATAAAATGTTCGAGCGGTAAGTTGAGATAACTAGAAACTGCGAGCAGGGCGGCTTCGGCATTGTCGCGATTATGCTGACCAGGAATAGCGAGTTGTGATAGAATTTCGTCTAAGGTTTGGCGTGATGCAACTGGGTAAGGGATTTGGGCGCCAGGGCTAGTGTGAGCGATTTCTGTGCTGTATGGATTATGACGATAATAAATACAAGTGTCTTCACGAGTTTGATGTTTAGCAATATTGGATTTGGCATGGCAATAATCATCAAAATCATCGTGAACGTTAAGATGGTCGGGTTCAATGCCGAGAATGACGGCAATATGGGGCGATTTTTGCAAATCCCAAAGTTGAAAACTGCTAAGCTCATAAATCACAACATCGGAAGATTGAAGTTGGTCTAAAACATCAAGAGCCGGGTTGCCAATGTTGCCGACTAAAAAAGTACGGAAGTGAAGATTGGTAAGTAAACTAGTGATGAGTGATGACGTAGTACCTTTGCCTTTTGTGCCGGTGACGCCAATAATTGGGCAGGGGCAATGAGTGAAAAAATATTGTGTCATGCTAGAAAATTGTGGACGCGGATGGACGGAAGGGCTACGTAAAATTAAATCGAATCGGTCAAAATTAAACTTATCTAAATCGGCAGTAGTAAAGTGGTCGAAAACTTGAGTCTCGGCACCGTGATGCGAAAAATATTTTTCGGCGCTTTGACCTTCTTTACCATAGCCAAGAATCCCAACTTTCATAGAACTATTGTAGCATATCTAAGATAGTTTATGTGTGAGATTGAAATTATTCGGCGGTAGTGTGAAACTGTAACTGCTTGGCTAACTCAACGATGAGGGCTTTTTCGACGGAGCTGACAGCAGCGAGGGTGTTAATGGGGCTGTTGAGAAATTCTTGTGCCAGTGAAACGATTTCGGATTTGGTAATGTTTTTGACGAGACTGGGCATCTTGGTGTATTTTTCGATAGTGCCGTTAGCAAAATAACCGTCGGAATAGTAGTCGGAAATTTGACCGACGGTTTGAGCGCCGATTTGGTAGCGTCCGGTGGCGTAAGATTTGGCATTGGCAAGGTCTTCGTCGCTAATTTCGCCGTTGAGTACGCGACTAAGCTCTTTGTGAATGAGTGTAAAAAGTTTTTCGGCGTTTTCGGCGTTAACTTCACCATCAAAATCCCAAGAAGCGTTATGCCAACTGTTGCTAAGGTCACTGCCCATACCGTAGACTAGTCCGCGTTGACGGGCTTGACCGAAAATTTTACTACTCATGGTGCCGTTGAGAATATGATTGAGACAATTCATGGCGTAAAGCTCGGATGGAGCTAGTTTGCGCGGAATCATCCAGGTAAAAGCAAAGACAATATTGGAAGCATCTTTGCGGCGGATGAGTACGGGCGCGGCGCCGTGAAGTTCGTCGTTGGGGATTTCGAAACGCTCGCCAGGGCGGAGTTCCCAACTATTGAGTAATTTAATAATTTTATGTTTGCGACCGCGGAGATTGCCAGCAATAATAAAACGTAAGTTGTGTGCGGTATGAGTGCGGCGATAATGTTCGCGAATATCTTTGAGTTCAATATTGTTGATAGTTTTAAGACGTTCTTGCAAATCGGGGACATTTTCGCCGACCATTTGTTGTAGACGCGGCCAGAGCAAGCGACCGTAATCGTTCATGTAGCCCGTGAGCTCGGCTTTGATGTTGCCTTTTTCACTTTGTAATTCGGCGTCGTTGAAGCGTGGCTCGGCAATGGCGATTTGTTGTAATTTGATAATGCGTTCCCATTCAAAGTCGGCACATTCACTTTCGTAACAAACGGAAAAGTCAGAAGTCCAAGCGTTGTGATAAGCGCCGTTTTTGGTAAATTCGGATTCGAACTTTTGTTCGTTGGCAAATTTGGCGTTGGCGCCAAAAGCGAGATGCTCAACAACGTGAGCAATCTCATAAACTTCTGGCCGTTTGGCGTAGCGCATGCCGGCGCGAAATTGAAACTTAGTGTTCATTACGCTAGCATTGGGCACATCAATAAGTAGCCCCTTAGCGCCACAGGTCAGAACGATTTCTTCGACCGAATGTTTGATTACTGCTTCCCTTTCTTCTTATTCTGACGCTCTTTCTTGCGGTTTTGTTTGGTGGTGTTATGTTTTTGATTATAAGTTTTATGGGCAGGCTGTTGCGTGCCAGATTTGAACTCATCATCAAGGTTTTTCTCGCCAGCACTAATTTCGTTGACGCCTTTTTCGGTGGCGCTATCAGCCATTTTGGTGAGCTCGGATTCGTATTCTTGACCATCAGTGAGTTGGTCGGCATGGGCTTCTTGCTTGGTGAGACTGAGCAGAATTTTGAGAACTTCTTCGCGCAGATTTTTCTCAAGGCCGTTGAATAGTTTTTGTGATTCGCTACGATATTCAACAAGTGGGTCACGTTGGCCGATACTGCGCCAATGGATGCCTTCGCGTAAGTGTTGCATGTTTTCGAGGTGTTGCATCCAGAGTGCGTCAAGAACTTTGAGATATACTTCACGCTCAATCTTGCGCATAATCTCGGGACTAAACTCAGCTTCTTTTTCGGTATATTGACGTTCAATTTCGGTGAGAGCGGCCTCTACGCGGTCTTTTTCTTTGCGCTTCTTGCCAATTTCTTCGACTAAAGTTTCGTCGGCATTGAAAACAGCGAGAAAATCTTCTTTGAACTTAGGATTGACGCGCGAACTGTCTTTGGCGAGGTCTTCAGCGGCGGTTTTCATAAGACGCTTGATTTCATCGTGAATGTTTTCGCCATCAAGAATTTTGCGGCGCATAGCGTAGACAACTTTGCGGTGACGATTGATGACGTTATCGTACTGAACAACGTTTTTACGAGAATCAAAGTTAAAACCTTCAATGCGCTTCTGGGCGGCTTCGAGAGTTTTGGAAACACGACTGTTTTGAATCGGGACGTCCTCTTCGATACCGAGGCGTGCCATCAGCATAGCAATGCGGTCGCCTTGGAAAATACGCATGAGGTCGTCTTCGCAGCTGACGAAGAACTGAGTAGTGCCAGGGTCGCCTTGACGTCCGCCGCGCCCGCGCAACTGATTGTCAACACGACGGCTGTCGTGGCGTTCAGAACCAATAACAACGAGACCGCCGAGTTCTTTAACGCCTTCACCAAGTTTGATATCGGTACCGCGACCGGCTAAGTTGGTGGCGAGGGTAACGGCGCCTTTTTGACCGGCACGCTCGACGATGGCAGCTTCGCGTTCGTTATTTTTGGCGTTGAGTAACTCGTATTTAATTCCCTGCGTATCGAGATAGCGAGCGATTAATTCGTTTTTCTCAATGCTAGCAGAACCGACGAGAACTGGCTGACCGCGGTCATGATATTTTTTGATTTCGGCGGCGATAGCTTTGAGTTTACCAGCTTCAGTGCGGTAAATAAGGTCGTCTTTGTCGACGCGCTGGATGGGGCGGTTAGGCGGAATTTGAATAACATCAAGTGAGTAGATTTGCTGGAATTCTTCAGCTTCGGTGAAGGCGGTACCGGTCATACCAGAAAGTTTATGATAAAGGCGGAAGAAGTTCTGGAAAGAAATGGTAGCGAGCGTCATGGATTCTTGCTTGACGGCGACGCCTTCTTTGGCCTCGATAGCTTGATGTAAGCCTTCATTATAGCGACGGCCTTGCATGAGGCGACCGGTGTGTTCATCGACAATGACGACATCGCCACTATTAGTTACGACGTAATCTTTATCACGCTTAAAGACGACCTGAGCACGCAAAGCTTGCTCGATATGATAGACTAAACGAGTATGTTTAGTAGAATAAAGATTTTTTACGTTAAGTAAATTCTGGACTTTTTCTACGCCAGCATCAGTGAGGGCGACACTGCGATGCTTTTCGTCAAAAACGTAATCTTCGGGGGTGAGCTGGGCGGCAATCTTAGCGAATTGATAATAAGCATCGGGGTTGTCGCCGGCAGGAGCGGAGATAATTAACGGCGTGCGAGCTTCGTCAATGAGAATGGAGTCGACTTCATCAACAATGGCGTAATTAAGACCACGCTGGCGCAAGAATTGTGGCTCACTAACCATGTTATCACGGAGATAATCAAAGCCAAACTCGTTGTTTGTACCATAAGTAACATCGGCAGCGTAGGCTTCTTTGCGAGTGGCAGGTTTGAGATGGCGGAAGCGCTCATCCTCGTGCTCATCGTTTTCGTATTCGGGGTCGTAAACGAAACTGGCTTGGTTAATAATAACACCAACGCTGAGACCTAAGAAATGATAAACAGGCGCGTTCCAACCAGCATCGCGCTGAGCAAGATAATCATTGACCGTGACAACATGGACGCCACGACCAGTTAAAGCATTGAGGTAGGCTGGAGCAAGCGCAACAAGGGTTTTACCTTCACCGGTTTTCATTTCGGCCACGTTTCCTTCGTGGAGGGCGATACCACCGATAAGCTGAACGTCGAAAGGCCGCATACCGAGAATACGTTTGGCGGCTTCGCGCTCGACCGCGAAAGCATCGGCGAGGATGGCGTTGAGCTCTTTCTCGCTACCGTCTTTGAGTTTACTCTTGAGAATTTCGGTCTGCTGTTGGAGCTCCTCGTCGCTCATGGCCTCGTATTTAGGCTCGAGCGTGCCAATCTCCATGACTTTTTTATACATGCGATGGAGAGTTTTCTTCTGGGCGTCACCAAAAATCCCCTGCAGAATGCGAGTTAACAAAGTTTTGTCGGCTAATTTATCAGTCGGCTTTTTTTCTTTTGATTGCTTAGGTGATTTTTTCGATTGGTGGGCTAGCTCAGATTTTAACTTTTTTGCATGCTCTGAACTGGCCGCCTCTGGTGTGCTGGTAGCCATTATTTTCTCCACAATTTTACCCCCTTATTATACCATATCAGGACTTCTTAATAAACAGACTTTTTAGACCTTTTTTACTGAGATGAGGCGTGGCCTCAAGTTTGAAGCGACGTACTTGGCCTTTGAGTTTGGCTTCAAGAATATCGATGCCAGCAAAGACGTTTGAGCATTCATCGCGAGCAGTGATAACTTTACCGCCGTGAATCTCCATGGCTGCGGAAATATCGTATTTGTTGCCGTGTGCACGGTCGACTTCGGTGACGACAATTTTGGCGATGACGTCTTTTTTGTTGCCCCGTGGTAAATATCGGTCTAGTTTGCCGATACGCTTAGTAGCGTATTTCCGAAAACTATCGGAAACTTTATAGTTGTTGCCACTGATTTCGATTTTGTCTATCAAGGTAACTCCTTTTTAGAGGCCGAGACTACCAAGTCCGCCCATTAATGGTTTCATTTTGTCGGTCGCGATTTC
>CAYODP010000035.1:0-9037 GCA_964402815.1 uncultured Candidatus Saccharibacteria bacterium
TAATCGCATAGTCGATAATATACCAAAGTATAGCCACCGTTTTACCGGCAGATGTACCCCCTTGAACAACCCAGGTACGCTTACCAGATTGTTCAAGGGCTTGTATCTTTTCCAGCGTAGTCGTGACGTGATACTTCATATCAATAAACTATTGGCATCATCATGATGAAGCACATCACGCCGATTATGATGACTAGTCCTAGAAACATCAAGAAGTTAATCCAAAAGCCTTTCATATTACAATATATTTCCTAGTTAACCTTTTTACGATTTGCGGCGTTTTCCGCGTCAAAATGCTTGAGATCTCGCTCCTGTTGTTGCATCCTTTCTATGGCGTCAGGCGTGCTGAGCTCTTCATCATATTGCATAGTAGTGACATCGCCATTAGCTCTGACATGAACTAGTGTGCGTTCACCAGGTACCATGCCACCAGTCGAGTAATAATGAGGCGCATGGTAGGTCATTTCTTCTCCTTTTTCTTCTTCAACTTTGGCAAAATCGGTGTCAGCGGTGGCAGTTCTCTGCTATCAATCTGCTGCTTCGGGTAGCCGCCATCTTGGTTGGTGAGACCTTCCAGAATCTGCCAACGTTTGTTCGGCTCTAGCCCTACCATCTCTAGAATCGTTCTTGCGGCATTCTTCTCAAACTCGCCGACATTCGGGTCATCCAACAAAGCTTGGAGCTCATCGGCGGTCATCTTAGATACTTGCTGCAGCTTGTAGCGCAGCGTGTCTTCTTTTCTCCATGCACCATTATGTCTCGGATTGCCTTCGGGCTGACCGAACTGTCGGTTTTTCGGTGGTTTCTTATTCCCGACTTCGTAATCTCCCGGCTTTGTGGGAGCTTTAGTTTTTGGCATTGCTTTTAACTCCGAGAATTTTCTTAATCTCCGCAAATGACATCGCAGAGGTAAAAGACCCATGAGATTTTAGGACAAGTGAAGCCTTACCATTACTCCCTCCATAAACAGCTACTACCTCAGAGATATTTAGTAAGCACACATCGCCACTCTCATCTCGTACTTCTATAAAATTACTCATCTCCAATCTCCGCAAGCGCAAACACAAACATAATTCCTAAATCATTATCACAATAGAATCGGCTTACCGTACGATTCAATATGTCTTCTCGTAGGAAGTCGTTATGGTTGATATTATCATTAGCTGTAATATTAGCTCCGAACCCTATTTCAAAGAACGGCGAGGTGACAGGTGACTGCCCCATGTACACTCTCGCGGTTCGTGTGTTATGGCAAAGTGGACGTTTCAGTTCCTCGTCATACAGGTAAAAATCATAATTTGTTAATAATTCTCTAAGCTTCATATCATCTCCCATACTTCTTAAATAATCTCTTATACACACGAGATTTGGCGCCCAGAATCTCTATATAATCATAGAAAGGGCAATAACGTACACGCCCATCCGATTCAGAATAGAGGTCTACAAAAAGGTCTGGCAATATGCTTGGGGTATCGAACATCTGTACCCTATCTTTTTTGTTGGTTTCTTTATACGTTTCCATGAACCCAGCAACAGCCGCTTCTATACCTTTTCTTATCATTCCTCTACTCCCAAATAGGTTTTCCACTCTTTCTCGTGAGCCTTGATAGAAGCTTCGGCGTCCTCTTCGGTAGCAAAATGTATTGATGATGAGATGTAGGTTACCCAATAATCGGTGCATAAATGTCCATAACAAGAGTCAAAGTATACAGTGTATTTTTGCTGCGTTTCATCTCTCCAATCTGGCTTAAACCCTTTCGTATCGCGGAGAAGTATAGACTTCGCCTTCTCTCGTTTGTATGCTTTTATAGCATCTTCTCTCGTCAAGAATAAGCTATTCATATAGCGAGCCTCATGTAATTGCGCGCCATGTATCGGGTCGTCTGACCAATGGCGCTTATAGATTTCTACGCTATATCGACCTACTCCACACATCCAGCATTCATCTCCGTCTTCCAAATCCCAAATTGTCTTTGGCTTCATCTCTTCGGGCACTATTGCAAACCACTGCAGTAGAACACCATATTTGTTGAGTGTTTTGCGGTCAAAGGCCATTCTGCCACTTTCTGTGTGTACTAGATTGCCCTTTTTACTTATATGGAATAGCTCACCAGCTTTGTAGACCGGTAAATCATACTTTAGTTTATACTTCATTTCTGTCTCATCCTCCTTAAGATAAGTTTTAATTTGATTGCGTCAATAATTCTTATTACAATGTTGCGCTTTTGTTGTGCGTGATAGCATCCCATCTCCTACTCCTTTGATTGCCCAGTTTTTATATCTGATTTCGACTAACTTTTTTCTTAAGTCTAGCCTTCCAACGGAGATTTCGTAAACCACATCATGCTCGTAAGCTAGCTGAAAACACTTTTTCACGCTGCCATGGTGCAAGTGCCAAAGCTTGTCTCGAAATTGTCGCCAGCTGTTAGTATAGGTAAAGCGTGGGGCGAACCACTTGTGGAAGACTACCGGCGTTTGACCATTCTTTGGGAACAAGTAAATTGACGAGTTGTCCCAAAATATTAAAGTCAACTCTGGCAGTATCTTAATCACGATTCGCTCCGCTTTATACCTACCCACCGTTACTTAACCTCTTATAGTTGTTCGTTCTTTATTAACTTTAGCTTCCCATAGCTGATGACATCGGTTGCACAAGATTGTAAGATGTTTTCCAGCCCATTCACCACTTTTAACATCTACGCAATGATGGCAAGTTAAGTTCTTTTCTGAGCCACAGAGTGCACAAAAGTGATGAGCTTCCATGAGCTTAGACTTATTCCTTCGATAATAGGAATTAGAGTAACTACGTTTACTACGACGACCAGACTTACGACGGTATTTATTATGACAAGCCGAGCATCTACGAGAAAATGGATGGCGTACAAACAGCATAAGTTTGCCACAGTCTGGACAAAAGTGTGGACAGAAATATTTACCAAAAGCTTTTACCATCTACCTCCTAAATATTCGTCGATTATCTTTTTTGCCTCCTCAGCCCCAATCGCAAACTCGGCAACATAACCACGCTCTCGCAGTTGTTGTAAGACTTTCGCTTGCTCTTCTATGTGAGAATTCCACCAATCGCCCTTCTTGCGAAGTCTAGTCTCGCCTTTGAGAACTTTACGAGCGTCTTTATCGCGAATCAGCTTAGTGCCTTTCTTTTTAAGTTCGAGAAAGAGGCCATTAAATCCAGAGATGCCGTATATATCTGTAAAATTATCTTGAATCATGCAGGAGGTGTCTTCCGGCACGGACTCGGCAATAAACATATCCGGCCATGCTCTTCTCCCACCATTCTGCCGTTTCTGTGTGGCGGCTTGGCGGGGAGTGAGTTTTACCCCACTCCCATAATCTGAATGAAATAACACGTCTGGATACTGCAAGCATAAATAGTCAGCGACGTCTGCCTGTAGTTGCTTTTCACTCACCGACATGATTTACTCTCCCAGATTCAGCATTACACCAGAATCTCCAGTTGCGGTCGTCGGTAACTTACCGTCCCACTTTTCTACCCACATCTTCTGAATCATCTCTTTAGTAAGCGTCTGCTGTTGGAGACGTTGCGCCTCAGCTTCTGCTTTAGCCTGCTCAATCTTCGCTTCTGCTTCGATTTTCACCTTCTCAAGCTCTTGTTTTGCACGTTCAGCTTCCTGCTGCATGACAGCCTTCTGCTCAATAGCAGCGTTAAACTCCGCGGAGAAGTTGAGGTCAGTGAGATTGGCGTCAACCACAGTGATGCCATAAGTTGCCAACCGCTGCGTCAGCATTTCCTGAATCGCTGCTTTAACTTCGGTACGATTAGCCATCAGCTGTTCGGCAGTATAACCCGTGATGCCTTGCTTGAACGACTCGTGTAGTACTGGGTCAATTACTGTCTTGGCATAGTCAACGCCCAATTCTTTGTAGACGCGAAGTGCGTTCTGATTAGTGAGCGTATAATTAACTGCGACCGCCCCGTTTACCTCTTGTAGGTCTTTAGTTGCAGCGTCAGTCTTCACCTCAGCTTTTTGCACACGCGTTTCCATCTTGGTAATACCTTCGATAAACGGGATGTGAAAGTTAAGACCACTTTCTGCAACACGGTTAACCTCACCAAAGCGGGTCACGATGCCGACTTGTCCAGCACCTATAATATCCGGTGAGATGATTACTGACAGTAAAACTATTAAGCCAAGAACTGTAGCGATAGTGATTCGTCCAGCATGAATTTTTTTCTCTTCCATATTTACTCCTCTACTCCCAAATAGGTTTTCCACTCTTTTTCGTGGGTCTTGATGGAGGCTTCGGCATCTATACGATTTTTGAAATAGATGTGACCACTTATTTCAAAAGAGTGCGCGTATGTTCTAAATTTCTTTACGGTTTGGTCGTATAACACATAATGTTTAAATTCACTCCAATTATTCCAATCTGGCTTAAATCCTTTCGTATCGCGGAGGAGGATTTGCTTAGCTTCTTCATGGGCGATTTCTGCTAGTAATTCGCTTTTAGTCAAATAGATTTGACCTAGCTCCCGCAGCCTTATGTCATACGGGGTACCCCGCCACTCAATCTGCAAAGGCTCCAAGTCTACATCTAGCATCCAGCATTCATCACCATCCTTCAAATCCCATACCCTCTTCGGCTCTTCTGGGATTTCCTCGAACCATTCTGTGAGAATGTTAGGGTATCTCCTAAGCTGCTCAGCACTATATACAGCATTATTTATGGTCTTAACCTTATCTCCACTAGCAGTCTCTACAAAACATAGGTCACCATCACTATTTATTCCAAATAGACAGCCCGCCTCAAATGTCGGTAAATCTTTCTTTAACTTATATCTTTTCATTGTCTCTCCTCTATTTTTACCCAAAATACTCGATAACTCTTTACATAACTCGCTTCCGTGACCGTCACATCACCAACGCCATCAATCTTCGAAACAGCGTCACAAATCCGAACCGCCAGTTTGTTATTCGAAGCAGTTTGCGACCCATATTCAACCTTCCGGACATACTCCATTTCTACTAATGCCTTAGTACGACTATTCTCATCAAGCTGGATAGTTTGCCCAGCTTTATATTGCGTTACTCCGTTTCTGCTCGGAAAGTCTTTGAGCACTTTGTACACACCCATATCATTTCCTCACATCTCTTACGCACCGCACCGAGAAGCCGAGGTGGCGATTGTAGTTGTTCATGGCGACGATACTACTATTGAAGCCCAGGCCGTACGCGCGGTTAGCACCGCCGGCCGTACGCGACCAATAGAAACCGTTGGAGCCCGAAGCGCTAACTACTCCTCCGAACATATAACCTTTCGACTCAAGCCTTAGGTTGTTCTTCAAGGTATCACCGTCGAGCACGCCATCTTTTTGCCCAAACTCTTCGCAGATTAACGCCCATTCACTACGAGTAGGTAAACGCCAGCCGTTCGGCAATTTCTTCTCAATTTCTAACGCTTCATCAAAAGTAAAATACTCCTTGTCGCCATCGACATAGTTTTGGTCGGCAATTTCTACGCCAGCCAGCTTCGATACGGCTACTACCCCAAGTTTTAATGGTTGTATTTTCTCGATAAAGCCATTCTCTAGTAGACTATTGCCAAACCTGCCTAGGCCGTCACTCTCAAAGACATCATCACGTTTCATGAAACGCCCACCTCTACTGAGACAGTCTTTTAATACTTTATATCTCATTTTTACCTCCTTTAGGTGAGCTAGCGTACGGAGACGGCACGCTAGCTCTACGAGTGCAATTAGTGGCCTCGGTGATAGTTACCCCGTTTAACTAGAGCCTGCAGTCTAGCACCACCGAGCACCCTAAATTACTCCTCTGCCAATTACGAAGCCAGCTGCCATATTCACGAATACTACGAATATAGTTAGCGGCTCTATATATAGACCTAGCCGACAGATTATAATTACGATTAGGTCTATGGCCAAAGCCGACGCTAGCACAGCTACTTTGGCGAAGATGTTGATTCCTTTAAGATTCATGTTTAGCTGGCCCCCTTCGGCTGATTTTGCCGCCCTTTTGTCCAGCAATACGTGCTAAAGCAGGGTTGGCAGCAAAGCCACCAGTATGACCATTTTGGCCACCTATTTTGCCGATTTTGGCGTAGTAATCTGCGCCGTATCTTTTCTTAATAGTTAGAGCTACTTTCTTGCCACCCTCTTTTGTACCTACCATTTTTACCTCACTGTTATTTTTTTATGTACTGATTCTAGATTTAGTTTATGTGCCATCATGATTTGACGTTGAAGGTCGTTTACATAAACCATCGTATCTATGGTTGATATCATGATTGTGATAGTTCCCATCAGCGATGCGATTTCTTGTTTGCTAAGTGGTAACAGGAACAGCTCGTTGTCCATTTCTGTCCTCCTCACTCTGACCCAGCTCAGCCTCCTCAACCTCTAAAATTGGTTTGTTATCAACGTACTGGCCATCGACATCTGATTGGTCTAGTTCAATAGCTTTCTGCATATCGACTGACAACGGCGCATAGCGGTTTAGAAGTAGCTTGATGACCGTCTTCTTTGCCATCGCGTCGAAATTGTCTTTCCAGACGCCACCGCCACGCTTATAGGTCTGCGAATACTTCTTTGCGTGCGCTTCGAGTTCCGCTTTGGTCATGTAGAGCGTTTTCTCGAAACCATTATTGAGGTCAAAGTGAGCTGCATAGCCAATCGTCTCAGTTTTGACGCGTTCTTCGTCATTTTGAATCCATTCAAAGTCGATTTTGCCGGTAAGTCGGTCGATATTTTGGATTTCTCCAGCTTTTACATCAGTTACGTTGATTGTCTTAAATTGGCCAGAGCGTTGTGCAAGTTGCACGAAGCCTTTCCAGCCGATTTGCAGTTGCGGCTTACCGCCGAAGGGAATAATCCATACATGGCCGAGGTCTTTATTAAATGGTAGTTTCAGCGCCGCCGCCATCAGACAACAGTTGTACAATTCGAGAGAATTACACTGTGCCAGCAACTTGTCGGAATTGGCTAGGCTGAGAATGCTAGACATAAACTGTTGCGTACCATTTCCCAGCGTATCTTGTGCCTTCTTGATAAAGCCTTCATCGTGGATTAGCACGTTGATAGGCGGTGCTTTACGCATTATTTCGTCAGTCATTTTAAGCTCTCCTTAAATCGTCTTTGGCGTTTTTGCATGGCGTTTTTCATATGCCCAACGATTTCCTCCATCTCTTCTATTGGGAAATAAGCAATTTTATTATAGCCATCATCTTCACCTGTTCTTTTTGCTAGCTCAATAGTGTTATTTTCGTAATCAAGCTTAACTCTCATACTACCCAAATTGTTCACTACAAAAATACATTCATCGCCATGGGGGAGCACCATCCAGTTCTGCGTCCGTTTGTAAACGATCCCTTCTTTTTCCCAACGTGTCATAAACTCCAATCTCCTAATTCATTAACTTCTTTGATGAGGAAGTTCGGCTCTCTATCACCAAACTCCTTGATTGCTTCTAGACAGCTAGCCAACTTTTCGTCTCCATGCTTGAGAAAATCTAAGCCTGCATGATGGTACTGCACTCGGAAGGGTGCAACCGTCTCCACCACGCAAAAGTAGAAGTTGGTTCTGCCTGGGTCAATTTTGAGCGAACTGGCTGCGATTCTAGAATAGACAGAAGCCTGCAAATCGTAGTGTCTGCGCATCGCCTTATATTTCCATTCGTCAAATTGTGCCGTTGTCTTGATATCGGTGATTATTAGAGAATTTTTCTCTATCAGTATCGCATCGGCCTTTCCGCGCAATTTAGTCCCGTTGATAGTTGCGTATAACTCAACTTCGTGCTGAACGCCTTTGCCTTTGAGAAATTTCTTACTCAGCGGATGAGCTTCGATATTATCGACAATCCGCGCAAAAGCATCCTCTTGCTTCCAGTCGATAACATGCTTACCGTTTGCCAGCTGCAGAGCTTTCCATGCTTTCGCCTCTTTTGTTAAGAAGTTAACGTATGGCGAAGCTACAAAATCCTTCGGGTCTCCACCCAGCACGAACATGTGCGCTAGTTGGCCTAGGTCAATTGCTTTGCTGGCTGGCTGCGGTAGCATTCCTTTTTTCGCGGCTACGGCGTAGTCAATTCCAGAATCCAGAATTACCTTCATCTGAGAATAAGACCACTCCGGTCGTTTGTGATAATCTTGTTCGCTACTCATTACCACCCCCTGCTTGCAGCTTCTCGCTCGTAATAATATTCTAGTGCTTCGCGATTTAGCTTTTCTGAATCAGCTACTGCATCGACATATTTCTTATCTATTAGCCTCCTGGCGATGTTAATTGCTGCGCCATCCGTGACGGTCTCGTCCGCATCTATTATTTCGGCCACGAGTAACTCCTCAAGGTCAGCTTCAGCAGTAATTTGGTTGCACATCGCTTCTACTAGGCTATTATATAGTTTGTCTTCCATAGCTCCCCCTAGCGAAACAATCCGAAACAGGTTGAGACGATTTCTTGCGAAATCATCTGCGCCGAACGTTTATTTTTCTTAATCTTCACTAGGCCATTGCTACCGTCGTCATAAATTACTTTAATTACACTCATTTTATTCTCCTAATTATTTGCAAATAAAGTCGCGGTCGTCACCATACATCGTGCCGGTCGCTACCCATTCACAGTTATTTGCAATCGCATATAGCTTTCTGTCGTATGAACGCTTGAGATTCACTATCACTCCAAGCAGAATCAATACCACTGATGCTAAAGTTACGATTGCTATAGTTTTTACATTATTTTTTGTTTTCATATTTGTTTTTCTAAATTACACTCGTAAGCACGGCAGCTGGTACTATTGCGAGGGGTGAAAATAGTGCCGGCTACTGTGCCTACGAATATTGGTTAATAATCATTTTTGCCAAGTAGCTAATCCCAAATTGTTAAGTTGCTTAAACTTTAGTGACCCGTAGCCGTTTATTGTTTCTACGGAGCTTCTAAGTTAGCGACTTCAAAGCCCCGATAAAGACAATAAAAAATCACGTCTGTCAAACGTGAAGAATATGGCACCAATATGGAAGTGTTGCTATCTATTAAAGCACCCTT
>CAYODP010000036.1:0-8674 GCA_964402815.1 uncultured Candidatus Saccharibacteria bacterium
ACTATGCTGTATGTACTCAAAATGCTACTGTTGCACTTGAGGGGTGAATGTAGGCTACTGCCCAATTAGTCAAACTATGCCACTAAATTCAATTCCTCGCCAATTCGTCCTCAAACCAGCCCCATCTACGCCAAATTCCCACCCATTCGTGAATAATTATTCACTTTCCGCTACATGCCTTCTTCCCCACTCACATTTCACCGTTTCAATCCAACTTGTACAGCCTTTACAAGTTCAACCTCATTTCCTCTCTGTTAATTTCCCAGAAATTTGCTTTAATTAACCGTCAAACTCACAATTTTTGCTCTCGTTTCCCTCTCCGAGCAATATAATCACACATTGATATCACTATTGCAACCGCCGCTATCATCACCGCCGACACCACATCCCACACATCCATCACCGGCTCTTCATTCAGCATTTTCGCCAGCACCACATTCACTAGCACCGACACCGGCGCCAGCAACAACAAGACCAATCCCGTAGCTTGCAATTTTCTCTTCCCTAGCCCCATAAAAATCCCCAGCACGCTCCAGAGATAAATCACACCAATCACCGCCATCACCGCCCCGATTGTCCAGATTTTCTCCTCCCCTATCAATCGACTCAAAATATATAAATACGGCCAAATTAACCCGCTCAGCACCGCCAGGCTTATCACTAATCCTCTTTTACCCATTCCCAGCACCGGCGCCAAACACATCCATCCCAACCCTATCGAACTCGCCACGATTAGTGACCAAGTCAGTTTCCCCGAAATCGCCCCGTCACAAATCATACAAGTAATTATCGCCATCAACCCTAGCACCGTCAGCCCAAGCACCCCGAACGCCCGCCGCATCCAACCGTTCCTCGCTTTCTCCATCCTCAATTTCTCCATTTTCGTCATCTTCACCTCATTATAACATATCATTTCGCAGCGACCTCTTGCCAATTTAGAAAGTGTTTGGTAAGATAGGAGTGTTGTTGTACGATTAGCGTTTCTTTCGGGAAACGCTAATTTTTACGGTTAATGATAAATGTTTTAGTGATATACTAAAGCCTAATCGGCCGAAAAAGATGTTAAATCCCATACGCAAACCCTCCTTTCTCCTGCATAATTAATAATTAATTAGCAAGAGAAGTCGCTGCATGAGTCTATTTTAGAACAAATGGTTTCAAAATAACAAGCAGTAGCATGATAATTTCTGCAATTTTCTATGTTTTTGTACTAAATTTCTTATCAATCAGCAAAAAATGCATCGCTTCCATCTAATTTCACTATAAGACGTCACAACTTAATTAAATCACAACCGTATAGGTCTTAACTAAATCATTTTACAGAAAGAAACAACCTAGAATATAGATTTACCTTTTCTGAAGCTAATTACTTTTATACAACTATTTTTACCACAACCGTATAGGTCTTAACTAAATCATTTTCTCGATTAGGTTTTTCCTGTAGCCACTTCTAGCTAATCCCGCTATAAGGCGGTCGTGTTATAGGCTGAGCTAGACGCTGATTTTTCTGTCACTATTGTATAGGTCTTAACTAAATCATTTTACAGAAAGAAACGACCTAGAATATAGATTTACTTTTTCGAAGACCATCCGGAGCTACGGCGAGGACAAGCGCGACAGCCCTGCGACGGCAGGCGCTAGCGACGCGGGTCAAGAAAAACGTAAATCTATATTCTAAACAACCACCTTTCCTAAAAATGATTTAGTTAAGACTATTACCCTCCCCTCTCCCACCAATTAGCTAGTAGGTGTAGTAATACAACGGAGGGAGAAACCATAGTTACGACTATAATTAATAGCCGGAATCACAACACTAGAACCAACATTTAAATAGTATGCCACATGGTTACTACATGCCGTTCTCGAATACCAATAACCATTAGAGGATTCAAACTCTAGCTTGCCACTATTAATCTCCCCTGCGAAGTTAAACCTATACGGTAAAGACTGAAGCCGCATAGCGCCCTGTTGTCTCAAATTACTATCAGTAGTGGAATGATAAGTATAAATATTAGCGCGAGTCATCAAATTGTTAAAAGCACCTTCTGCATCTCCCGTTGGCAATTTCCAACCTTTGGAATTTTCTGTAGTTACTTCTACTAATCCCACTATAAGATATAGCTAAACTAAATTTAACACAATGTTCTACCTCTATCATATGGGTTTTGACCAAAGCTCCTTGCACAACATTGAGAATATAAATTCATCACATTCTTCACATAAATCAAGCAATTTCCCCATCATATTAGGACATGTTAGCGCCAAATGTCTATATCATATTTTTCACATTCATGCCGTATCTTCCATCCCCTATTCCACCAGATAAGCCTATACTTTTTATTTTCGGTTTTTTATCATTCCCTCTTCCCTATAAAAAAGCACGTGAAAATCCTTGCGACTTACACCAAAAACTAGCATAAGCAACACAAAATTCCCTACATGCTCTTCTCAACTCAAATTCAAACTATCTTACAAAGAAAGTGCTTTGGAGATTGACTCTACGCGATTTTCTAAACCCACACATAAATCCAACTTCCGATACCTCTATAATACCAGTAGCTCTTTCCAAAGTCAACACTTTTTACCTCATTTTCGACATTTTGGCTCGCATTTCACTCACCACCTACCCACCTTACAGAGGTCATCATGTGGAAAACTCCCCATTTTATATTACATAACATATGCCCAAAATTAGCAATAGCCAACCCCTATCCCAACAGGGAAGTAACAGGGAACTATACCTTACCTCATCCAATCAACCCACTATAGCCTCACCAACAGGGAACCACCATCTGAACCAATTCGCGAGCCGCCAAATTCACACCAACTAACGATACCCAGCCACTAAACCAAAACCTCCAACCCCACAAAGGGGAACATCAACCCTATCAAACAGGGAATTACCACCCCTCTCCCACCAATTAGCTAGTAGGTGTAGTAATACAACGGAGGGAGAAACCATAGTAACGAGTAAGATTATCGACTGGATGAATAAAACCAGGATGCACACTTAGTCCGTATATGAAAACATTATTATTCACCGTATCTGACCACCAGTACCCTACGGCGGGCTCATTCTTTAAGGAACCATTGCTAATACATCCACGCATATCAAGTCTATATGGCGGTTTTTGTACCTTAACGCTGCCTTGCTGTATGAGATTTGTATCATTACTAGATAAAGGAGTGTAGATGTCGGCATTTATTGCTAGGTTATTAAATTGTCCGTCTTCTCCTCCCGTTGGCAATTTCCAACCTTTGGGACAACTTAATCTACTAAACTTTCCCCATATTATGTTACAATAATAGTGCTAAGACTGTTTAAGATACAAAGCCAATACTTGAGGCTACTATTGACCAAATGGTGTCACTGACATCCGTAGTAGTCTCACGGCATTTTTGCCGTGTGTTGGCTTAAACGGTCTTAGCAGTCGGTGGCACCATTTTGTTAATCGCAACTTGGTCCTTCGATGATTGTTTAATCCAAAAGGAGAGCTTCATGCTAAAAATACATCAACCTTATAAATATTTATTAGTCATAGGAACATTGTTTGTTTCTGGAGCTCTCCTTGTAGGTTATTCTACACAAATCAATACTTCTTCATCTTCTGTTCACGCCGCTGAAGATTTCTCAACTGAATATCGTACCATTTCTGATATCACTTATATGCAAGACATGAACCAACAGATTTGTTCTAATACAGAAACTCCTGCAGCCAATAGTCCTACTTCTGCCTACCCTACCGCTACTTTACTTGATAAAAGAGATAATGAGTATTACACCATCGTAAAACTCGAAGATGGGAATTGCTGGATGCAACAAAACCTCCGACTCAAAGGCGCAACTAACTTAGTCGACCCACAAGGAAAAGGCTATCTAACACCAGAAGACTCCGATGTAACAGGTAGGTGGCAGTTACCGGCAACACTCAATGGCTCAGGAAATTCAGTATCTGGTTGGACAGATGATAATAATAAACCCTACTCAGCATACTTTAGTAATACTACAAATGGAGTCTATTACAACTGGACTGCGGCAATTGCTATGTCGGATTCTAGCAGTAAGACCTCTGGGGATGTAAATACTAGTATTTGTCCGAGAGGATGGAAACTACCTACTAACGCAGAATATTCCAATATGTTAACCTCTGAAGGCATTGCAAACAGTTCCGCCGGTAGCACCAAGATTAGAGGTACACCATACAACTATGTGTATGCCGGGAACGTCGGTGAGGGTACTCTGGGCAATGCGGGCTCCCGCGGTTACTATTGGTCGCGTACGGCCGACTCTGCTAGCAACGCGTACCTCCTGAACTTCGGTAGTAGGTACGTCGTCGTGGACAACAGCGGTCGCTACGTCGGCTACTCGGTGCGGTGCGTCGCCGCTGGCGGCCTCGAACCCAACGAAGCTCCAGCTATTCCACCAAGCTCCAAAAATGGCAATATTACCGTTAATGTAACTCCTACTATTACCCTTGATATTTCTGATGGAGTTACCGCAACAGCTGAAGCAGACAAAATAGCAACTGGAACAATAGAAGCAACAGTTACTAGCAATAGTGATTATGATGTATTACTCAGTACTACAGAACCAAAACTAATTGGTAAAGAAAACTCTAAGAACTATATACCACCAACTTCTGATACTAATCCCGTACAACCTGGTAACGATGCTTGGGGCATACTAAACAAATCTGGTTTATATGACCCTATAACTAGAACACCAAGTTCATTTCATAATACAGAAAGCACTGGTAATAATTCTAAAACTCATGTATTTAATGTTGGTATTTCTATTAGCTCTTCGTTACCGGCTGATACTTATGCCACGGAAGTGACAGTTACTGCGGCCACAAAATAGTAATAACAAAATCGAACTTGTACAGGCTTTACAAGTTCAACTCCAAATTACCTCTGTTAAATTTTGATAAAATCTGTTTAATTAACGTAAAAATATTAAAAATTACTAACCAAAACAATATATAATGATTACTTTTATCTTTGCCAACCTGACTAGCTAGTTGGCAGAAGGGGGATGCAGAATGCAGGTTTTACTTTTTTCGAAGGAATCCGGACTCACGAGGAGGACAAGCGCCATGACCCCGTAACGACGGGCGTCATGGACGCGGCCTGAGAAAAAACGTAAAACTGCATTCTGCGCTACGATATAATAAGGGATTCACCTAGACCCCGTTAGTGGGATTAGTAGAAGTGATTTTAGCCATCGGCTATCTAGAAGCACGGGGCATGAAACACTAATAGGAGCCGTAAACTATACTTTACGACTCCTCTCTAGTTACCACCAGGGAACTACGCTATTCAATCACGCTAAGCTCACGTTTCAATCGCTCAATTAAGGTCGTCTTTTCCGCAATCCCATCTCGCGTCTGTTTCACCAAATGCGCTGGCGCCTTATCGACATAGCTCGGGTTGAGCATCCGCGCATTGAGCGCATCCAGCTCTTTTCCCACCGCCAGAATCCGCTCTTCCAACTTATCGCGGTACGATTTCACCAAATCTGCCGGCACATCCAGATAAACCTCGTGATTTGCCACCGCTAGCCGTAGCCCTCGCGGCTGCCCCTCGCAGCTAATCACACTACTTACCCCCGCCAGTTTCGCAATTAGCAGCTGATTATCGTCCACTAGCGCGTCGTCACCATATAATAGTGCCCATTTTTTGCCTTTAGAGGCCTCAGAAAGGTCCGTTAAGACCCTTCTGGTCTCGGAGACGATAGTGATTAAGCTTTCAAAATTCCGCGCCGATATCGGGTCAAATCGCAGCCTAGACGGCCATTTCTGCGTGGCCAGCGTGCCTTCCGTCCAGCTCAAGCTCTGCCAAATCGCCTCCGTCACAAACGGCGCAAACGGATGCAACATCTTCACCACCATCTCTAGCGTCACTTTGAGCAGCGGCACATTCTTATAAATCTTCTGGCTCTCAATAAACCAGTCCGCATATTCATCCCAAATCGTCGAATAAAGCTTTTCTACCGCCTCAGCAAACCGATAGTTTGCAAAATCATCCTCAATCTCTTCTTTGCACTCCGTCAGCTTCTGGCAAATCCAGTCCTCACCTACGTTGTCAGTCGAATACGGCATCTCCGCCCCTGCGCGCACCGCGCCTTCATTCACGATTTCCGCGTTAAACTCCGCCGCCGCCATCTCCATCGCCACTACGCTACCACTTTGCGATTCGTCCACCATTCCTTGAATAAATCTTGCCAAATTCCACAATTTATTGCAGAAATTACGACCTGCCACCACCGAATTTTCCGAAAACGCCTGGTTCATACCCGCGCTTCTACCCCTTAGAATCCCCAATCTAAACGCATCCGAACCATACTTCGTCACCAACTCTAACGGGTTAATTACGTTACCTTTCGATTTAGACATCTTCTGCCCATGTTCGTCAAGTACTAGACCATGTAAATATACCTCACGGAAAGGAACTTCACCACTCACATACAATCCCATCATAATCATCCGCGCCACCCACGCAAACAAGATGTCACCCGCCGTCTCCATCACATTAAGTGGGTAGTAAGGATTCTCCCTCCCCTCTAGATAATCTGTACAGACTAACGGCCAATGCGACGACGAAAACCATGTGTCAAAAGTATCTTCATCACGCACATAAGTCACCCCTCCTACCTCAATTTTCGAAAGATTTGTCCGCGTATCAAAAATCCATTCCGGGTAATCTTCAGCATATTCTGCTTTATCAGCCCCACGAACCCTGCGGTTATCTTCGAGTTTATTCAAGGAATCGGGAGTAACGGAGCGAGACGTACTAGAGGTACGTTGAGTGAGTAACGCATCCGATGACGCCGAAGAAACCGAAGAGGACGCAGGCGCACCAGCGCCATTCCGATATTCCGCTTTGCGGAACATCGGAATGGGTATCCCCCATGGAATCTGGCGACTAATATTCCAATCCTTCAAATTCGCCAGATAATTAATCAGCACCTTTTTCTTATTCGCCGGCGTAAACTTAATTTCATTATTCTCTAGATGCTTAATTGCATTGTCCGCTAGGCGTTTCACATCCACGAACCACTGCGCCTTCAGCATCGGCTCAATCACCGTACCGCACTTATAACAATGCGCCACCGAGTGAACAATTTCTTTTTCGCCCCTCAACAAACCTTGTTTTTCCAAATCCTGCAAAACTTTTTTACGGCATTCTTCTGTCGTCAGCCCTGCATATTCCGCACCAGCCGCTTCCAGCATCCGTCCATCTTCGCCAATCACCTGAATTCGCTCTAAATCGTGCCGTTCACCCACTTCAAAATCATTAAAATCATGCGCCGGCGTAATCTTCACCGCCCCTGTGCCATATTCCATATCGGCATGTTCATCCGCAATAATCGGAATCACCCGCCCCGTTAGCGGCAGCTCCACCAAACCCCCAATCACATCTTTATACCGCGGGTCTTCCGGATTCACCGCCACCGCCGTATCGCCAAAAATCGTCTCCGGCCGCGTCGTACTCACAACAATTTCCGTCAACACCCCACCATCCGCATCATTGTCTGCCACGCCAACCCCTCCAGCAACACTCTTTTGCCGATGTTCTGTTCGCATTGCCCGATGAGCAGACGCTGAAGATAGCGCATCCTTAGCATCAACCACTTTGCTCGCTTCTGAAGCCGAATCAGTTTCCTGAGTGGTCATGGAGCTTGACTCCTCAGGCTGGCGCGGGTCGGAATCTTTAGATGACGAGAGCGCCACCTTCGACCCGAAGGGAACTGAATTGGCTTCAATACGCTCCGCTACATCCGGTACAGATACTATACGGTAAGCAATCTCCCACAAATGTCCTTTCTCATCCTCATGCTCCACCTCAATATCAGCAAACGCCGTCTGATGCTTCGGGCAGAAATTCACCAACTTCTCACCTCTATAAATCATCCCGTCGTTCCACATTTTCTCAAATGTTTTATACACGCGGTCAATCACATTCTCATCCAAGGTAAATGTCAAATCTGGCCAAGCACAGCTCGCCCCTAGCGCCCGCACTTGAAGTTCCATATTGCCGCGTTGCTCCTGCACAAAATCCCACACCCGCGCATATAGCTCATCGCGTGAATACTCAAACCTCGAATGCCCTTGTTTCTCCAAATTCCGCTCGTACACCACCCAAGTCTCAAATCCCGCGTGGTCCGCCCCCGGAATATACCAAGTCGACTTTCCTCTCAACCGATAATATCTCGCCAACGCATCTTCAATCGCAATCGTCAGCCCATGCCCAATATGCAAATTACCATTCGCATTCGGTGGCGGCATCACCAGGGAATAACAATTATCAGTATCATTCTCATCCGAATTATACACTGGCTCTTTCGGCTGAAATGCACCAGTCTTTTCCCATAAAGCATAAATATTTGGTTCGAACTCTCCTGGTTCGTAACTCTTTGTGAACCTCATAATAACTCCAGCAAATTAACCCTTTTCTACATTATACCATCTTTTCCGCCCCAAGCCGCACGAAACTCCTCATCTTCATTCTTTTACCATCTCAAATTACCAGTTTTCACTATCTATTCCTTCCTCTTCGTGCTACAATTATACCTAACATAACCAAGGAGCCCCATGACCTTCGCCAAGAAAAAATCTCGGGCTTAATACCAATTATTGGTTGTTATTCATCTCTGTTCTTCTAGAGAGAAAGC
>CAYODP010000037.1:0-7992 GCA_964402815.1 uncultured Candidatus Saccharibacteria bacterium
AGTTTACTATCTGGAAAATAAGAGGTAGATAACAACACAATTTTGGTATTAGCCCCTATCGGGCTAGTATTCTAACGAATATTCGGGAGTCTCTTGGACGTGCGCTGGGTATATAATGCGTTCTAAAATATCGCAGCTATCAGAATAAGATAAGAGAATAAGTTCTGAGGAGGCGCGTTTTGCAGTTTTATCGTTCGACGGCACTGATGTCGTCGGGAACGAGGCTCTAATAGGGGGTGGGACAAAGTGGTTTGACGACATATAGGTCGTGGAAGGGAGTTTACGGTTAGTAGCTGCTGCTACCAAATTGTGGTATAGCTTCAATCCAAACCAGCCCAGGAGTGAGTTTGATGATTTCGCCATTATTATCGCGGAAAGTGACTTGACTTTTTGTATCGGGCTTTTCCCAAGTGCCGGAAATAACTTCGCCGTTTTGGAAGATTTCGGCGGAGCCGCTGCCAAGAGTTTTGATACTTTCGTGATAATTATCACTCATGGCGTGCTCTTGTACATGCATGGCGATAACGACTTTGGACGCGACTGGTTGCAGTTCGCAGCCTTCGGGCGGATTTGACAAATTAGCTGGACAATAGTAGGACATGTGCTGCTCGCCGTTGCCATAAGAACGTAAATAAGAATTGGTCTCGCGGTCGTAATGATATTGCACGATGTAATCAGTGAGACCATTAAAGGTGATGGTAAGATTATTTACGCGATTAGTATCGGCAGTGCATTCTGGGTTTGCGGTACAGGCCTCTTGTGAGGCGAGCAAATCGGTGACGGCATCGGGCATTAAGCGGGGAAAAGTTTTGGGATGCGAGGTAGTGTATTGATGAGTTTGATTAAATTGGGCAAGCTTGGCGGAAGAAGTAAAAACGTTATTCCAGAAGCGGTATTGACCTTGAACGTAATCAACTTTCCACATGTAACTAAAATCTTCGTCAAGGTTGCGATATTCACCGTTGCCGACGGCGGCTAAGGCTTCGTCGGAACCGCCATCGTGAACCACGGTGCAATCATAAGGCGTGTCCCAGTCGAGATAGTAGGGGCGCAAAGAACGAATCGGGCCAATCATGCTGAGCTCTGGATTCTGGAAGACCGCAGCGAAACGCGTAATGCCGGTTTCGGCGATAGCTTCGTAAATGATGGCGGCTTGGTTGAGCCCAAATTGAGGGCGTGCGCCATCGGTGCTGCCGTTGGGAATTTGCATACAAAAAGTAGGGGTGGTGTTTACGGAAGAATCGGCAATCTCGAGACCGGTGAGGTTGCTGTAAATGGGTTGAGGGTCGTTGGTGATTTGGTCGGCGACTTTCTCAAGCAGACCGAGACTAATTTTACCGCTGAAGACTAGTATAATAATTGGTACGCTGATTAAAATCAGAATAATTAAGATGGCTAGAATAATTGGAAAACGTTTTTTAGTATTTTTACGATTAGTTACGTTTGTACCACCCTTTTGCCGCATAGTTTAATCATTCTCCAAGGCGGTAACGGTTTTTTGTAAGCGGGCAAGGGTAACGTTTTTGCCTAAAACGTGCATGGTAAGATGCAAGGCGGGGCTGAACGGCGCAAAAGACAGAGCGATACGAATGATGGAGAAGAGCTCGGCGGGCTTTTTGTTAGTTTCGGCGAGGAGCTCGTTGAGCGCGGCTTGTAGAGCATCCTCGTTCCATTCGGTTTGTTCGAGTTTGCGGCTGGCGATTTGGAGTAAATCAGAAAGTTCTTCCTTGCTAAACTTTTTGAGAAACTTGTTTTGAATGATGAGGTTAAGGTCAATCGTAGGGTCGGCAAAGAAGTAAGTGGTCATGGTGCGGAGGTCGCTTAAAGTTTTGAGGCGGTCGTAGATAATACTGAGCACTTGTTTGCGATAAGCTTCGGAATAAGCGGCAGCGCTAGCTGGCCAGAATTCGGCGGTACGTTCGTAAAGTTGGCCAATGCCCTGCTCGTCGGCGATTTTGCGAATCCATTGGCCATTCATCCAGAGCAATTTGGTCTCATCGTAACGTGCGCCAGAAGTTTGGATTTTGTGAATGGAGAAACGCTCGATGAGCTGGTCTTTGGTGTAGATTTCTTGCTCGGTGCCGTCGTTCCAACCCAGGCAGGCTAAATAATTCAGCATGGCTTCGGCGAGAATGCCGTCGGCGCGGTACTCGGTGACAGACTTGGCGCCATCGCGTTTACCAAGTTTCTTATTGCCGGTGGGGGCGAGAATGTGCGGGAGTGAAACTAATTTAGGTACGGGTAAATCTAAAGCTTCGTAGAGAGCAAGATAGTTGGGCGTGCTGGGTAAATATTCGACGCCGCGCATGACGTGAGTGACGCTCATTTCGGCATCATCGACGATGTGGGCAAAGTTGTAAGTGGGCAAGCCATCGGCTTTAATTAAAATAATATCGTCTTGGACTTCGGGGCCAGCTTCGAGGTCACCCATGACTTCATCGTGCCATTTACGTGGCTTAGGGTCGGATTTGAAACGTAAAGGTAGGCCTTCGTGCCATTCGGGCGTGTGCTCGGGGCGAAAATTGCGATAGAGGAAAGGAATCTTTTGAGCATTACACTCGTCGCGGTAAGCTTGGATTTGTTCACTAGACGTATCATCGGCATAAGCGCGACCGGCGACGATGAGTTTTTTGGCCCATTCATGATAAAGCGGCTTACGTTGAAGTTGGAAATAGGGAGCGTTTGGGCCACCTACGATAGGACCTTCATCCCATGTTAACCCAAGCCAAGTGAGCGTGTCTTCAATTAACTCGGTAGCACCTTCGACATAACGAGCTTGGTCGGTATCTTCGATGCGCAAAATAAAAGCGCCGTGATTCTGCTTCGCTAACAGATAAGGGTAGATAGCGCTACGAACGTTACCAATATGAATATAGCCAGTAGGGCTGGGTGCAAAACGAGTTCTAGTCATAGTATATATTATACTACTTTTACATTGATATCACAATGTTGCGGAGTTGTTTTTTGGTGAGGTTGTTGCCGGTGGCGGTGATTTTGTAGAGGACGCCGCCGTTGACCCAAGCCGCATTGGTGCCGGAAATATAAATGGTGATTCCCTGTTCGTGAGTGGTAATGTAATTGGATTGCCAAGTCGGCTCGACGTAATTGCGGAGTAGGGTATTACTGTCCCAAGAAGATTTTTCTTCGGTAAGAGTAAAGCTGGAGCGGTCGGGGCCTTTGAAAGTGAGAGTAATCTTTCCTTCTTCGGAGCTAATATCGTTGAGTGAGTAGTCGCGCGGAACGTAAGACGGGTAAGAAGCTTCGATGCCGGTCTGCATGGCGGCGACTTTGACGGAAATGTCGGGGATGTTGGTGCCGACGAAATAAACTACAGCGGCGACACAAACCGCGGCGCAGAAGAAGGCTAAGACGAGACGCTTGCCGCTGCTTTTGCGTTTGACAACCGGGCGGCGAACGGGCTTGGCGCTAGCCGTGGATTCTTCATCCATGGCAGCGACCGAGCGCAAGGCTTTGCGTAGGGCTTGGTCGTTGTCGGCGGCGAGTTGAGGTCGAGCGACAGTCTTGGCATTGCGACGAGCGGCAGTGGGGCGAGCAGCTGACCGAGTAGCAGTCGGGCGCGTAGCGGTGCGGGTAGCAGCGGGTTTCCTAGTAGTGGTAGGGCGAGTAGTAGCAATTTTGCGCGTGGCAGCGGGTTTGGTGGAAGAAGCTTTTGCAGCGGTCTTAGCTTTGGCGTCAGACTTGGCTTTGGTTTGTTTCTTGACTTCTTCTTGGACGGTGGTGGATTTCATGGCGACACTGACAAATTTCTCAATGGTATCGCTGAGTTCGACCATTTCTGGCGCTGCGGAAGTGGCTTTGATAGTGGCGGCAAAATCTTGGAGTGAAGCAATTTGTTTGGCGATTTCTTCGGGGTCGGTTGCAGTACGAATGGCAGCGATAGCTTCGGAAGCGACTTGCGCAACCGTATCAATAGAATCACTGGCGACTGGATTGCTAGTGGAGACGCCGAGGCTGGCGGCGGCGTAATCGGCAGCGATATTCATGGCAAGCGCATCGGAATTATCAAGAGTGGCCGGGAGACTTGTTATCGTAGGCTGAGCATAAGCTTCGGGAGCGATGGTAGCTTCAGGCGGAACAGCGGTGACGGGCGCTAAACTAATAGGCTCATTGCTGGTGTCTTCGGGCGGTACGATTTGGGTTAAATCGAGCGGTGCGCTAGGTGCAACTTCGGCGGAGCTACCTAGCTCGACGACCTTTGGTACGATAGCGGGCATGGAAGAAGAGACTGGGGGTTGAGGAGTTTCGGCAACGGCTTTAGCAAGGTCGGCGGCATGGACGCGCAAATTTACTAAACGCGAAGGCGTGGAAGAAGTATCGGACTTAGCCGCAGAAGCGGACTTAGCGGCTTCTTCGACGGCAAGATTGGTAGGGCGCTCAACGTAACGGCGGTTAAGAGTATGAGAAGATTGAGTAATATGATGAGTGGCGGAACTAGACGAACCAGAACTAAGTTGTATTTCAGTCATCAATAACTCCTCATCATGTTTTTGCTTAATACTATTATAACGTTAAGGACTATGAAAAAGCAAGAGCAAAATTGGAAAAAGTTAGTGCTTCAAGATGAGAGGTTGTGCAAAAATAATGATGGAAACCTATGGTTTATGTAGTAAATGTTATATAATATAAACATGGATTTTGATGAAAAACGTAAGCGGCAGATGATTCGGGTAATTATTGCAGAAGTGGGGATGGTACTGTCGGTAGCGGCGATTGTGGTAGTGTCGGTGCTCGCGGCGATGGGTTTTATGATTTCGAGTAATGGCAGTATTGAGCAGTCGGGCTTAGTGCAGCTACATACTTTGCCAACGGGTGCGAGTGTAAAAGTGGATGGTAACGCAATTTTTGCGCGGACGAATCTGAGCCGAACTTTGACGGCGGGTACACATAATCTCGAAGTTTATCGCGATGGTTATGACACTTGGCAAAAAGATATTAATGTGCGTTCGGGGGTATTGCTGCGGATTTATTACCCGCGCTTGTTTTTGCAAAATCGCGTGGCGGAAAAAGTGAAAATTTTGACGAAGAAAACAGATTTAGTGGTTTATGCGCCATCGACGAATCGCAACTATATATTATATGCTGAGCCGGAGGCGGCGGAATGGCAGTTGTTAGATATGCGTGGCGATGAAGTGAAAGCGACGACTTTGGATTTGTCGGGAGTTTTGCCAGGGATGATTGAAGACGCGCAAGATATTCAGAAGAAAACTAATCCGAACATGACAGAATTGCCAAAATATAAATTTGCGGGTACGGTAGAGGAAGTGATTTGGAGCCAGAATGAAGAAAAAGTTTTGGTAAAAGTGGCTTATGATAACAAAACGGAGTGGGTGTTGGTAGATTTGCGCGATATGGCGAGAAGCTTAAATGTGACACGAGCATTTGGACTGGGCGAAGCCGTGCGAATTACCATGATTGATAGTGCGGCGAATCAATTATATGTGCTAGACCGGCAGCAGCTAAGACGGGTGAACACAGTGGACGGGGTGATTTCGCGGGTGCTCTTAAATAACGTTTTGGATTACGCGAGTCGTGGTACGAATGTAATTTATGTGGCGCAGGATGAGATTTCGAAAAAGCGGGTGGTAGGAACTTTTCGGGATGACGATAAAGGTGGTACGGAAATTGCCGAAGTGCCAGAAGGAGCGGTGGCGAAAGTGGCGCTGTCGAGATATTTTGACGAGGATTATTTGATTTATAGTATTGATAAGAAAGTGGTGATTTTGTATGGGCGTTTGCCGTCGTACGATGAGAACGGAGCGAATTTGTTGGACTTGAAGAAATTAGTTGAAGAACAGACTTTTAGTGAATTGCCAGATAATTTAGCGGTGAGTGCGGGGGGAGAATATGTGGTAGCGCAAAAGGCGAAGCGCATGATGGTGATAGATTTGGACGAGGGGGATTTGTATGAGTATGAAGGGCCGAGTGCGAGTTTGCGCTGGTTTGATGATGGCATGATGTATGCGAATGTGGAGGGTGAGATTGAAGTGTGGGATTTTGACGGTACGAACCGACGTAACTTAGCGCAGAGTTTGGCAAAGAATGATACCGAAGAGAAAAATAAAGTAGTGGCGAGACCGGTGCTAGTAACGGCGAATAATCGTTGGCTGTATTATTTAGTGAATCATGAGGATGGAATAATACTCACGCGCGAGAAGATTCGCGATTAGTAAAGTATATTGCGATGAGCGTGGAGTATGTTGTGCGAATTGCGGAGTATGTTTGCTCGGTGCGAGAGCATGATTTTATAAAGTGCAAAATTGGCGAAAATCACCTCTGTTATAGTGAAAAGTGATTTGAGGGTTAAATAGTCAAGGGCGGGAGTATGTTTATTAGAGAGTAGGTTAAGTTCCCTGCTTTGATTAGAATATAGCCGCTAACCGCCGAATAAGCCGTTCCAGATGTTTTCGAAGAAGGAAGGTTCGTTGGCGGGCATGTCAACAGTGGTGTCGGATGGGTCGGGAGTGGGGGCTTCGGTCTCTTCATCTTCAGAATTGTTGGTGTAGCTGGGGCTAATTTGCTCGGCGCTAATCAAGAGGCGGTAGCGTGAAGTGCCAAGCGGAGTACAGGTGATAAGGGTGAGCATAGGCCGGTCGGTGGTGTAAATGAGGGCGGAGACATCGCTAGGCTCGACGGTTTCGCTTTTGGTCATTTGGTAAGTGTAGCGCACGGAATTGTAGTTAATGTAAATCAAATCGCCAACTTGTAAGCGTTCGAGACCAGAGAAAATAAATTTGTAAGGATTACTGCTATAAATATCGCCAGCGGAGTGACCAGAAAGGACGAGATTGCCAACTTGCCCTGGAAGAGCGTTGGCGCCGGGAATGGCAAATTGGGCGACACCACGGTTCATGGCGGAGTCGACTTCGGCGGTGCTAATACCAAAAGCGACGGGTACATCAACGTTAAGTTTGGGGATGATAAGTCGAGGTTCGGGTGAGACAGCTTGAGTGACAGTAGGGTCGATAGCTTCGATACTAGTGGCGACGTCATCGGTGTTGGGTGAAACGTAAGCCATGATGGGCGCGAAAATGAGACGGTTGTATTGTAAGAACAAGACTACTAAGACTACGGCAAGACTGATGAAAAGTGGAATCAGGCGGCGGACGTGGCGTTTGCGCCGGGTTTGGCCGGTGGCGATGCGTTCGCTTTTGAGCTTTTCGGTGGCGAGATAGTTTTGCGCGGCTTTGGCATAATAATCACTGTAGTAATTTTGGTAATAAGCTTGCCAAGCGGAGTGGTATTGTTGCCACTCGTCGTTGACGGCAGTTTGGTTGATAGGAGCGTCTTTGAAAGTGGCGGTATCTTGAGCAGGCTGGTAAGGCGCGGCAGGGCTAATAGGCTGGCGGTCGCTATCGAGAGTTTCGAAACCGACTTGGCCGTAATCACCATCAATGCTGCTGGCGGAATCACTATTTACGTCGAACTCGTCTTGGGAGTTAGTAAAACTAGGCGTGGGCGGAGCAATGTATTGATTGCCGGTGGATTGGTCGATGTAGGATTGATTAGAGGAATTGGTGCGACCGGAGTTTTTCTTCAGACTTTCGATGGTCGAAGAATAAACCGCAAGTACTTTCTTGCGAGCAATTTCGGCGGCAGTTTCAGGCTGCCCAGAAGAAAATGTCCCACCGTGGTCTGTATCCATGTATTTATTATAACACAGAAATGAATAGAAAATGTGGTTGGAATAATGTATGAGAGTTGTTCCGTAAATACGCTTTCGGATGATTTTATTGGTGGGCGAAGAGGGACTCTGGAAGTTTAACAACTTCCAGAACTAATCTGCGTTTGCTCGGAAGTAGAAATGCAAGCATTTCTGTTTCACTCGCAAACTTGATAGTATGCACCAGCTACGATTCAAGTCGCCTGCTTGCACCGTGCCATTGTAAAAATAAGACCCAAAGGGTCTATTTTTGCAATGGTGGGCGAAGAGGGACTTGAACCCTCACTCGATTGCTCGAACAAGATTTTGAG
>CAYODP010000038.1:0-7989 GCA_964402815.1 uncultured Candidatus Saccharibacteria bacterium
GCCTAACAGGGGTGACGGCTACTACAAACTCTAACTCGGATTAGAGTTTGGGAAATTGGGCTGGTTCTCTATTCTCAAAATGCAACACGAGCAGAATGGCGTTCGTTAGAAGATTACCACGGCGCCGACAATTATGTTATAATTTTGTTATGGACGTGGATGCGCAGATTCAGCAGATTAAGACTTGGCTGGGGATTGGCAGCATTAATATTTTTGGGTTGCCGATGAGTGGCAAAGACACGGTGGGAGTGCAGCTAGCGGAAAAGTTGGGGGCGAAGTTTTTGTCGTCGGGGATTATTATTCGGGCGATGGAACAGGCGCGTGGTGATAGTTTGACGCACGATGGGAAATTGGTGCCTTCTAATGTATTTTATGAATGGGTGCTGCCATATTTTGAGCGAGAAGATTTATGGAAATACCCGTTGATTTTGTCTTCAATCGGACGCTGGTCGGGCGAAGAAGATGAAGTAATGCATGTGGCGAGAAACAGCGGGCATACGATTCGGGCGGCGGTGGTGCTACAACTATCAGACCAAGATGTGATTGAGCGCTGGGAGGCGGCGAAGATTTTGGGGGACCGTGGGTTAAGACCGGATGATGCGGACCCCCAGATTTTCCAAACACGAATTGCGGAGTATCATCAGAAAACTTTGCCGGTTTTGAAACATTATCAGGAACTAGGGCTGCTTGTCTCGGTGCCGGCCAATTCGACGCGAGAACAAGTCTTGGCGAATACGATTGAAGCGTTGGCAAGTTTTGCGAGCCGCACGGGCAATTTCGTGCCGGAATTGTAGAGTAATATAGATTACACCAAGACCTACAATAAGGCTTACGACGCCAATACCAATAAAAGTAGTCGGGTCGGAACGAGTGTTGGGGACGAGTGGATGCTCGGCACCGTCGTTGGCGGTTTTGATTTTGCGACAACGATTAGTTTCTGGGTTACGTTCGTAACCTGCGGCACATTCTTTGGAGGTAGAAGAACTGGCGGTCTCAATCTTTTTGCAGCGACCGGTGAGTGGGTTGCGATATTTACCAGCCGGACAAGGAGCTAAAGCAGAAGTAGCGCCGCTAGATTTGCTGGTAGTAGTTTTGAGTGAAGTGACTTTGACACAGTTGTCAGTAGCTTCGTTAATAACTTTTCCCTCTTCACAGGTGCGGAACTTTTGATAGATGTTCTCAGCATTAGGCGTAATCGCATAAGTAAGTTGCCAAGATTCGTTACCGGCAGAGTCATAAGTGCGAGCATAAGATGCGCCTTTCTTTTGACCTTTGGTATAAGCAAGTTCGTCCAAGACGGCATCGTCAGCATCAATTAAAGTGAGCGTGAGTGGATTAGTAGGATTCTTAGTGAGAGCGAAATAATCACTTTGATAAAAGGCGAAGTACTGACCAGAACCAACCGAGCCAGATAATGAATAAGTTTTATTTTTGTAACCAATTTGACAACCGTCTAGTATAATCTCGGAGCTACTAGAATTGAAAAGTTCGATAAATTGTTCGGACTTATCATCCGTGTAATAAGTGAAGAGCTCAGAAAATTGGAGGCCGCGACATTGGGGCGAGTTGAGTGATTCGCTAATTGGTTCTTCATCTTCTGGCTCTTCGTCTGGCTCGGGCGGAAGATATAGACTAGGTGATTTAGCATCGTAAGATGGAGAATAAGTAGCGACTTTTTGATGTTCGAACTCGCCCGTGCTAAGATTGCGCACTAAGGTGGTACGGAAAGTGGTTTTGCCATCTTTCTTGAAATCGGGCAGACAATCAGCTTGGTTAGTCCAGCAAACTTGGTCTATCACTTCATCGTCGCGCATGAGTAAGAGCGGGCCGGCTTTCATGGCAATACCACTGCCTTTATAGACATCATCAGCTTGGGCGTGCTCAGGAGATTTGTAATAGCGAAGGAGAATATGCTTGCCGGTCATATAACTCCCATCAGGAAAAGTATAAAGGGTGACAGTGTTACCGCTGCTGTTGACGTACAACAGCGAATAACCAGCAAGCACTAAAGGAGCGTCGGTAAGATTCTGCAATTCGATGAACTCGCCGACGTTGCTGACGCCATCGATGGTATAACCAGGGTTAAGAGCTTTGATGATAAGTTCGGAATCAAACTCAAAGTCTTCTGCGGGAGGGTCGGGTTCGTCTGGGTCTAGGTCGGACTCAGGATTAGGGTTAGGCTGCGGATTTTCAGGATTATCGGGGTTAGTAAGGTCGGTAGAATCTTGCGTAAGCGTAGTAGTATCGCCCGGAGCGTTCTGTGCCTGCGCAATAGTAGTGGGATTAACTGGAACACTAGCAAAACTATAGAGCAAAGCTAGTCCGATGAAAGTTTGGTGCTGAATGTGGAATAAAATTTTCTTCATAGCTGGAGCATAGCATAGTTGGTGAGCTAATGCCAAGCTTAAGCATGATACTTTTTACAAAAAAATTACTTTGAGAAAAATCAGCAAAAAGACCCCCTCTAAGTATAATAAATAATATTTTTCTGATACAAGCACAGACGTTAATTTTGTAAGTTAAGAGCTCGAGTTATAAGTATAAGTGGTTTGAAATATGTTATAATGATTAATATGGATATGGTTATTCCACTAGGCGAGGTGATATTAGCGGCGATTGTGCACGCGAGTTTGCAGTTGCAGCTAGGAACTTTAGTGTTACTTTATCACGCGAGCTTAGGTAAACACATTCGTAAGAAAACTAAAACCATTGTGAGCAGTTATATTGCGGGGATTGGAGCTTTAGTTTTCTTGGCAGTGGCGGCGACGTGCTTTTTGTTTGACAGATATTTTGGCAAGTTTTTATACCCAGAAGAAATCGTGATTGTAGTAAGCATGCTAATTGCACTGGCGATTATTGTGTGGACGGTCTATTATAAACGAGGTAAAAGTACCGAACTATGGTTGCCGAGGTCGGTAGCAAGATACATTGATAAGCGCGCCAAAACTACAGATAGCAATACGGAAGCGTTTGCGCTTGGGGTACTGACAAGCCTAGCGGAAATGCCGTTTACTTTAGTTTTGTTTATCGTGGCAGCGAATAGTATTCTAAAGCTAGAGGCATTGTGGCAAATTATTGCCGTAGTGATTTATACGGTGATTGCAATTTTGCCACCAGTGATTATGCGTTTAGTGGTGCGTCATGGTGAAACTTTGGCAAATGTACAACGTTGGCGCGTAAAATATAAAACTTTTATGCGAGTCGTGTCGGGCGTGGGTTTCTTGATGTTAGGAATTTTTATGTTTGCATTTGAGGTGGCGATGTGATGAGAAAAAAGAAAATTGAAAGTTTCGTGTTTAACGAAAAAGATTTACAGGAAGAATTGCTACGAAGCGCGAAGGCGGTAGGAGTTTCTGTGGGCGTGGCGGAAGTAATTGCGCTAAAAATTGCCAAGAAGGTAGCAGAGCGAATTGCGAAAAGAGCAGTTGCGACGACGGATGATTTGAATCGTTTTATTGCGGAAGAAGCAGAAAAGTATAATAAAGATTTGGCTTATGTTTACAAAAATCGTGGTAAAATAATATAAAGTGGTGGGTTGTGTAAGATGAGCAAAAAGTTTGATTATGAATATGTAGTGATAGGTAGCGGTGCGGCTGGAAGTGCGGCGGCTTTGTTGGCGGCTGGTCTAGGAGTGAAAACCGCGATTATTGAGGCTGATAAATGGGGCGGTTCGACTTTGAATTATCGCGATGTGCCTTATGGGGCGGCGCTAGGTTTTGCAGAACGTTATACCGAAGCGGTGCGCGGGTCAAGATTTGGAATGTCGAGCTCAACCTTACGTTATAATTACCCTACGGTATTAAACTGGCAGGCAACGGCGATTCGACGTGCAGGTGGTGGTAGTAAAAAAATTTTTGAAGAAGCTGGGATTGATTGTTATCAAGGACAAGCAGATTTTATTAGTCCCCATGAAGTAGTGGTGGATGACACGCAGATTACGAGTGAAAAGTTTTTGCTGGCGACGGGGAGTACTTTGTCGGCAAACGGAATTGCTGGAACTGATACGGTGGGATGTTGGACGCCAAATACAGCGCTACGGATGAGTCGGGTGCCAAAAGCTTTATTGGTGATAGGCGGCGGCTCAACCGGATGCGAGATTGCGGAGTATTTTGCGGCGCTCGGTGTACACGTATTAATCGCGGAAGCAGAAGACCGGTTGCTACCAAAAGAAGAACCAGAGGCGAGTACGACGATTGAGGATTTCTTGCGTAAGCGATTCCAAGTTGATGTGCTGACAAGTTCGCGCGTAGTGGCGCTGACGCAAGATTTGACAAGCAAACAGGCGATTTTTGTGCGTGATGGTCAAGAGAAGTCGGTGCGCGTGGATGCGATTGTGCTAGCGACAACGCCGGAGCCGAGCACGGATTACGGTTTAGAAAATGCGGGAGTGAAATATTCTTATACGGGCGTGGCCGTAAACCAAGGTTTGCGGACGACTTGTGGGCATATTTGGGCAGCTGGCGATGTACTAGGCGGAGAAAGCTCGACAGAAAAAGCAACTTACGAGGCGAAGCTCGCGACTATGAATGCACTCAGAAAAGCCGGAAATAATGTGAATTATACGGGATTTGTACGCATGACCAATACTTTCCCGCAAGTAGCAAAAGTAGGTGCGAACGAGGTGGAGTTAGGAGAAAAAGGCGAGAAGCGTAAAGTCTCAATTATCCCAATTAATACGATTAGTGCGGCTAACACTAATGATTTCCGAGAAGGTTTTGTAAAAATGTCGGCTGATAGTAAAGGTCAGATTTTGGGGGCAACGGTAGTAGCGCCACATGCAGATTTGATTATACAAGAATTGTCTTTGGCGATTCGGACAGGTATGCGCGTAGCGGAGATTGCTTCGGCGCCACATGTTGCGACGAGCTGGAACGAAGCAGTGCGAATTGCAGCGCGCGAATTGTCGCAGTAGTATTATATATTATATATAGATATAGTGGAATTAACCCTGGATGATAGTGCCGGCGCGGCGCTGGAGGGCAAGTTCGAGATTGGCAGGAGTAGTAATAATACCGAGCTTCTTCTTTTTGGCGAACTTGGTAACAGCCTGAACTTTGGGTAACATAGAACCAGCACCAAAATGACCAGCTTGAAGATATTTCTCGATTTCTTTAACGCTAACCAAGCCGAGAGCAATTTGATTAGGCTGACCGTAATTAAGGTAAGCATTAGGCACAGCAGTCACTGAAACGAGGATATCGGCTTTGACGAGCTCGGCGAGCTTCTCGGCAGCGAGATCTTTGTCAATCACCGCATCGACACCTTTGAGCAGCTTAAGCACTTTGGTACGGACGACGGGAATGCCACCACCGCCAACAGCGACGACGATAGCGCCGGACTCAACCAAAGTTTTGATTTCCTTTTTCTCAATAATGTCGATGGGTTGCGGCGAAGGCACGACGCGACGATAGCCGCGACCGGAATCTTCTTGCATTTTCCAGCCCTTAGTCTTGGCGAGTTTGAGCGCCTCCTTAGCGTCATAAAACTGCCCGATAGGCTTAGTGGGATGAGCGAAAGCGGGGTCTTTGCGGTCGACGAGAACTTGAGTGACGAGACTGGCGACGGGTTTGTGACGATTTTCTTTGAGCAAAGCATTGTCGATGGCCTGGGCGAGCCAATAGCCGATTTGCCCCTGGCTCATGGCGACAGCAGTTTCTAAGGGCATAGCCGGAGCAGAGGGAGTAGCAGCGCTCTCCTCATGCAGAAGGATGTTCCCTACTTGCGGGCCATTGCCGTGAGTAACGATAATGTCGTACTTAGCAGAAAGCTTGGCAATGGTTTTGCCAACTTGCTCGGCAACCTTTTTCTGAGATTCAGCAGTTACTTCGCCTTGATTTTGCAAAGCGTTGCCACCTAGTGCAATCACGACGCGTAACTTGTTCATACTGTTTAAGTATAGCTCAAAAATGGGAATTTGACAAATTACGTTTATGCTTGACAAAATATAATTTCTGTGCTACAATGGAGTTATCTGGCCGCGTGGCGGTCTGGTTGTTGGTGGCAAAAGTGCAGAAAATATCGTTCAGTTCCCTCTAGAAACCAGGCTTGCCAAGCAGGCGAAACATATTATGCTTATAAGCTTCAACGCCGGGCTGGTCAAAAGGATTGACACCATTTAGCTTGGCCGACAAAGCGCAAGCGTATTCGAAGAAATAGATGGCGGCACCTAGCGAATCTGCGGCGAGGCTGGGCAGCTCAACCTCGAAGACTGGAATGCCGCCGGCGCGATGAGCGGCAAGAGTAGCTTCGCAAGCAATACGATTAATATCGCTAAGCTTGCGATTTTCGAGATATTTGAGACCATCAACATCAGCGCCGGGCAAAATAGGGACGGCAAAATCGACTTCATCTGGATTAGCAATTTCTAAAATTGTCTCGAAAATATTGCGACGACCTTCTTGGAGATATTGACCGAGCGAGTGTAAATCGGTTGTATAAGTCACAGAAGCCGGAAAAATGCCTTGATGGTTCTTCCCTTCCGATTCGCCAAAAAGCTGCTTCCACCACTCGGCAAAATAATGCAAACTAGGCTCAAAGGTGGCGAGAACTTCCACGTCGAACTTTTCACGTTGTAAACCAGCACGTGAGACAGCATATTGCACGGCGGGGATGAGACCAAGATTGGACTCGTGCGCATAGGATGCTTGCTCGGCCTCAGCGCCAGCGAGCAGGGCGTCGATGTCGATACCGGCGACAGCGAGAGGTAGAAGCCCGACTGCGGTTAAAACAGAGTAGCGGCCGCCGATATTATCAGGTACGACGAAACGCCGATAGCCTTCTTGGATGGCTTCGCCATGAAGCGCACCTTGATGAGCATCGGTAGTAGCGTAAATACGCCGAGCAGCACCTTCGCGACCGTATTTCTTCTGGAGACGTTCTTTGAAAAAGCGGAAAGCAATGGCTGGCTCAGTAGTAGTGCCGGACTTAGAAATAATGTTGACGGAGAAATCGGCGTCACCGATTTGTTGAAAAACTTGCGCTAAAGCACGAGGACTAAGAGAATTACCAGCGTAGACGATCTGAACTTTGGAGCTGCCTAGTGCTTCAATAATAGCACGATGGCCTAAGTAAGACCCGCCAATGCCAATACAGACGAGAAATTGCGAGTCGGACTGAATATGTTGAGCGGCTTGTTTGATGGCGGCAACTTCAGCATGGTCATAAGCGGACGGGAACTCAAACCAACCGCCCATGGGGTCGTTGCGAATCTCGGAAAGCGCAACTTCGACCTGGTTGACGTTGATGGCAACAGGTTGAGAGGTTTTAAACTTAATCATAGGAATTACTCCTTATTTTTTACCTTTTTTGATGTAAGTATCTTCTTTTTCTAGCTGAGCGCGCAAAATATATTCGCGACATTCGTTATTGGCGTTACAATTAGCGGATTCGTAAGTGTAATTACTACCGTCGGTGCCAAGATTAGTACCGAGAGGGTCGGTGAAAAGCTGCGGGTCAATCACAGGGAGGTCGTCTTCCGACAACTCGGAGGGGTAGTAGCCGTAAGTAGGATAATAATATTCTTCCAGAGCGTAGTACATGGCGTTAATGGCGACCTTGCGGTCTTCATCGCGGTCCATGGCGTCGACATTAGCCTTTTGGATGAAAAACAGCACCACCAGCAGCGCCGCAAAAGCGCCTACAATCATGACTTCTATTAGGGTAAAACCTTTTTTCTCCCGCATGTTATATATATTATAGCATGAAAACGACAATAGAAAGATTTTTGCGCAAAACTTAGCATTTAGTGGTTGCAAAGGTTGGCATAATTGTGTACAATAAGGTTGTCTAAACTTACCATGTAATGAGCCTATTGTTAGGTTTTAGAGCTGTTCTCTGATTTGCATATGAAATCGTACGCCGAAAACGGCACCGCAAACAATGCAGACGATTTCTGTAATCAGAGTTGGCTCGTTGGTAGGTTTAGACACCCCTTGCGGTGTCGTTTTTATTTATTTGCGTTGCTAAAAACGACATCCGAGGGTGTTAGAT
>CAYODP010000039.1:0-7337 GCA_964402815.1 uncultured Candidatus Saccharibacteria bacterium
AGCTCCGTCCTAAGGAGAAGGTTGTGGGTTCAACTCCCGCCCGGGTCACCATTTTTATGTTATAATACGCTTATGTATGTCTCTGAACTCATTGGTGATTTTATCGAACATCTCGAAGTCGAGCGCGGCCGCTCTCGCAAAACCGCCGAAAACTACGAACGCTATCTTTATCGTTTTCTCTTAATCGCTGGCGAAATTTCTGGCAAAGGCGACGAACTTCTACCCGCCGACATCGACCAAGAACTCCTCCGCAAATTCCGCCTTCAGCTTAACCGTGAAGAAGACCGCTACGGCGAAAACCTCCAAGCCATCACCCAAGCCTATCATCTTATTGCATTGCGCGGTTTCCTCAAATATCTCGCCAAACGCAACATCAAATCTCTCGACCCCACTCTCGTCGAGCTCCCCCATGTCGTCCGCAAACAAGTTACCTTCTTACAATACGACGAAATCGAGCGTCTCCTCGACGCCATCGACACCTCTACCGAAACCGGACTCCGCGACCGTGCCATCATCGAACTATTATTTTCGGGTGGTCTCCGCGTCTCCGAACTCGTCAAACTCAACCGTGGTTCCATCAACCTCGAACGTCGCGAATTTATCGTTCGCGGTAAAGGCAACAAAGACCGTCCCATTTTCATCTCCCAGGCTGCCGCCGAACGCGTTGGCGAATATCTCGACTCTCGTACCGATTCCCTTGCACCACTTTTTCTTAATAATAGCAAAAATCTCCAATCCGTCGACACTTCCGGTAATTTTCGCCGCCTGACCGCTCGCTCCATCGAGCGCATCGTCCAAAGATACGCCAAACTCGCCGGTATCACCAAACATGTTTCCCCTCATACTTTGCGTCACAGCTTCGCTACCGACCTACTTATGAACGGCGCCGACCTTCGCTCCGTCCAAACCATGCTCGGTCACGCTGATATCTCCACCACCCAAATCTACACCCACATCACCGACCCTCACCTACGTGAAGTTCATGAAAAGTTCCATTCCGAAACCGAGTAAAACCAGCACTACCGGTCGCTAACAAAAAGAGGGCTTGGCCTGATACTTACTGCATCAGGTCGCCCTCACAATCATAATACACCAATCACATCCTACAGTCAACCTTTTACCACAAAAAACAGGAGCTTGGCCCGATACATTTTCTGCATCAGGTCGCCCCTATCTGTCTCAGATTATATAAAACTATTATCTCGATGTCAAGTCCTTTCCACCAAAACTCCTGTGCGCAAAATTAAATGCATTCGTTTCACTCGTCTCGAATCACTAAATAATTTGTTTAATAATGCCACGACCTGCTTTTCCGAACCTTTAAAATTTCTCAAATCAAATATAATATTTTCAGATTGTTTTGCAGCCTTACGGAACAAATGTTGTACAGTCGCCATCCCCTTTCCCATCGGACATTTTAATTCCCATATTAGCCCTCGCATTACAAAATCTGCATTCTTATTCATAGGCGTATTTGAAGGCGGAATAAGTTCAATATTATCACCCCGCGCCAAATAATACGTCACCGCATTTATTTCATGGAGCTCAAGTCTAACCCCATTACTAATCAATTCCCCTGCAACAACTTTCTTTCATTGTACCAGCGTAGCACACTTTTAATATCAGTACCAAGCACTAGTATTAAAAAATTATCAAGTCTCCCGCCCCAATACAATACTCTACATCATATTCAGCAGCAACGGCAAACAATTTCCCAGCACCAATACAATCACAAACGCCGCCACTAGAAACGGCCCAAAATGTACTTTCGTATTACCAGACTTAATCGCTCCTGGTAGCGCAATCACATCGCCAAGCAAGTTCGCCAAGAAAATCGTCCACAACGCCAGCCACCAATCTGCCAAAGCTAATGCCAGCGCCAATGCCAACAGCCAATCCCCCGCTCCCATCAGCCGTTCTTTCGAAGCTTTATAAATCAAGAAACACGACCCCGCCAGAATCAGCACCCCAATCCCCGCACTCAACATTCCCTGCCCCAAATCACCATTATCGCTCATCACCACCACGCACATCTTCAACACGAAAATAATCAAGCCAAACAAAATCGCCAAAATCAGCAACACCACCGGCAATTCTCCCCACCGCGCATCATACACCGCCAGCACCATCAGCACCACTAGCATTATCAAAATCAGCACAAAAATCGCCAACTGCGCCGCCAAAAACGGCGGATTCTGCGTCAGCACATACCAATTATCAATCATCGGCAACAAATACGCCCAGCTCAGCATCAAAAACGCAATCGCCATGCTAATTTCCGATAAAAAGTCCCCCACGCCAATCTTTTTATGACAATTCCGACACTTCCCTCGCAAAATTAACCACGAAAAAATCGGAATATTATCATACCACTTAATCCGTTTTTTACAATGTAAACAAACCGACCACTGCCCTAAATCTTTCTTATTCTTCACCTTATAGCGCCACCGCCACGCTTGACAACACGCAAACGAGCCAAACACTGCGCCTAGAATAAACATCATTACCAGAATCATTACTTCCAAAACTCGGTCTATCATAATTCTATCTTACCATAAATATTTTGCCCTGTCATCAAAAAATTTTCTTGCACACAAAAAAGTGACCCGTCACCGAGCCACTTTTAATTTAGGCTACATTCTAACCGTTATCTTGGCAATAAATACCATTACCCTCTAGCTTATACACTACCGTATAATCGCGTGGATTCACATTAGTACTCGTGATGTCCTCACCATCGCATCGAGTATTCGGCGTAATATAAATCATATGCTTGTTATAATCCAACGTCGGCAATGTTGCCTTTGCATTTTGAATCGTAATACCATAAGCCACACCATCCGGGTCCATAAACTCATTATTCACCGCAGTAGCGCCATTCAAATAATCCTTAATCAACCTACACGCATCTTTACGAGTTGTACCAGTCCCGCAGTTATACTTATCCATCGACACCACACCATTCTCACCAGGAATAGCATCAACCGCACCATTCGCGCCCGACGGCAATCGACCATTATTATTAGTCTGGAACTGCGTAATCGCCTGCGAAATCTTACCCAAATCATTCCTTCGTTGCGTATCTCTCTGCGCCCGCTGTAGCTGTGGCAAAGCAATGAACACCATCAAGAAAATCAAACCTGCAATTGCCAAGACCAAGACTACTTCAATAATTGTAAACCCACCCAAGCTCCTACCAGACATTGCGTTATTTTTATTTTTTGCACTCGCCGTACGTGCTACCATAAATAACTTTCCTTTCTTATATTTTTCGAAAAACTTTATTAAACTGATTATACCATAAACTTTTTTCTAGTCCTAGTCTTTTCTTCGCAAAGTTTCATTAAACCACCACAATATTTAATTTATATTCTCCATTTTATTTTTTCATATCAATGAACTAGCCGTTTCTCGTGAAAATGTATTAGACTAATGACTTTTACTAATAACTTCTCCCTACGAACCCTTTGCGAGAGTAGTGTGAGACAAGGCGACGGGAGTAACGGAATGAGACGTGCTAAGACGCACGTCGAGCAAGTAACGCATCCGTCAACACCGTATCACGCTAGCTATCGCAAAGACTCTTCTACGCAAACATATTAATTACAAACCCTTCACGAAGAATGCCCTAGTACAAGGAAGAGCCAAGCAGCCTAAGCCGTACTTAAAGGTACGGTGAAGGAGCAGTCGCAGGTTCTAACGAAGTAATAGGACATTATTCGTGAAGACTATTCTCAGCAAAAACCCAACCTTACGAACCCTTTGTCTAGAGTGACTTAGTGCAAGGAAACAGGAGAAGCGGAGCGAACGGTACTAAGACGTACCGAGAGCAAGCATCGCACCTGTTGACGCGGCAATAAGTTGCTATAGACAAAGGCCTCTGCTAGCAGAAAACTCTTAAGCGCCAATATCTCCGATGATGGAATATATCGGGAACAAAATCGCTGCCACCATCCCCCCTGCTACCAACGCCAACACCACCATCAAAATCGGCTCAATCGCTGTAGAAATTGCATTCAAACGTTCATCTAGCTCGTCTTCATAGACTTGCGCCGCTTTACCTAGCATCTCATCAATCCTACCCGACTGCTCACCCGTCGCCGCCATTTGCGGTAGTAATGGCAAAATATAGTCTCTACCCTTCAGCGCCGTGCTCAGTGGCTTACCACTCCGCACCATCGTCGCCGCTTGGTTAATCTGGTCTTCGAGTACAATATTGTTCATCGCCTCGCCAGAAATTTTCATCGCATCTAGCATCGGCACCCCCGCCGACAATAGCATCTGCGCCGTCCGAGCAAACCGCGCATTATATAATCGCAAAAACAATTCTTTAAACATCGGCACATTCAGCTTAAACGTCGCAAAAAACTTCTTCCCCACATCCGTCCGGCTAAATTGCATCCCAAACCACACCAAAAACCCGACAATCAGCAAAATCACCCACCAATAGCTCACGAAAAAGTTCGATATATTCACCATCACCTGTGTAATTCCTGGCAACGGTTTCTTCAAATCACGGTACAAGCCTTCCACCTGCGGCACCACCTCAAGCATCATAAACGCCACCACTACCACAATCACCAAAAGCACGATAATCGGGTAAGTCAACGCTCCGCGAATCTTCGACATCATGTTCGCATCTTTTTCTTGCTGCGCCGCCAACCGTCTTAGTGACACATCGAGTGTGCCCGAAGCTTCACCCGCTTCAATCAATGACAAATAAACTTTATTAAAAGTCTCCGGGAACTTCGCAAACGCATCGTGCAAAGTCTTGCCCGCCTCAATCTGCGCCGACACTTCCTCTACAATTTTCTTCGTCGCCGCATCTTCCGTCTGTTCCGCAATCATATGCAAGCTTGTCGAAAGTGGCAACCCCGCCCCCACCAACGTCGCCAACTGCCGCGTAAACACAATCCGCTGCTTCCCCGACATCTTATTCGCCTTCTCCGCAAACAATCCTGCATCTTCCGCCGTCATTCGCTGCGGAATATAGCCCTGGTCTACCAAAATCTTCCCGGCCGCCTGCTCGCTCTCTGCTTGCACCGTACCCGAAACAATATTCCCCGTTCGTCTATCTTTTGCTCGATACTTAAAACGTCGCATTCTAACCTCTCGCTAACCTCTCAAACTCCGTCGAGTTCACCGCATACTCGCTCGCCACATCATAACTCACTGTTCCCGCCTTCACCAATTTCGCCAGCTCTCGATCCATCGACTGCATCCCTAGCTCCACGCCCGTCTGAATCGCCATATCTAGCTGGTGTGTCTTACCTTCACGAATAATCGCCCGAATCGCCGGCGTCGCAATCATAATTTCTGCTGCGCAAATCCGTCCGCCTTCAATCGCCGGAATCAACCGCTGTGAACAAATCCCCGCCAGCACCGTCGCGAGCTGCGCCCGCACCTGCGACTGCTGATGTGCCGGGAACACGTCGATGATACGGTCCACCGACTGCGCCGCTGAGTTCGTATGCAAAGTCGCAAACACCAAGTGCCCCGTCTCTGCCACCGTCAACGCCGCCTGAATCGTTTCCAAATCTCGCATCTCACCAATCAGCACCACATCCGGGTCTTCACGCAAGATGCTCCGCAGTGCCGCCGCAAAACTAAACGTATCATAATGCACTTCCCGCTGCGCCACCAACGCCCGCTTCGACTGATGCGTAAACTCAATCGGGTCTTCAATCGTAATTATATGCACTGCCTTTTCGCTATTGATTTTATCAATCAACGCCGCCAAAGTTGTCGATTTACCCGAACCCGTTGGCCCCGTCACCAGCACCAACCCGTGCGGATGGTCTGCAAAAGTCGATACCACCCCCGGCAAACCCAAATCTTCCAAAGTTTTCAAATTATTCGGAATCAACCGAAACGCCGCCGCCATGTTCCCCCGCTCATGAAACGCATTGACACGAAACCGCCCCAAATCCCCAAACGCAAACGAATAGTCAAACTCTTTGTCTTTAATCAAAATCTTCTGCTGGTCTTCATCTAGCGTCGCAAACACCAAGGCTTCCACTGTTTTCTCATCCAAAATCGGATAAGTTGTCATCGGCCGCAAAGTTCCGTCAATCCTCAAAGTTGGTGGCAAACCCGTCTGAATATGCAAATCCGAAGCATCATGATTCACGCATTCTTCTAGCAAAGCCTCAATCGTCACATCTGTCGATAGTGGCGCCGAAATCGAAGCTGGCGCCGCCGACACTGGCGCTTCCGTCAGAGCTGGAGCAGGCGCCGCCGTAGTTGCACCAGCCGCAGCCGCCGCATTGTTCGCGCTAGCTGGTTGTTCCGGTTGCAATTTTGGCTCCGGAATATCTGCATTCGTCAAACCACTCGCATCCGCCGCTGCGGGAGCAGCTGCCGTAGCCGTTGTTGCCGTAGTAGTTGTAGTTGCAGCCGGATTTGAAGCCGAACTCGCCGCTGTTGTGGGCACATTTGTCGGCGTCGGCACATCCACCGGCGCAAACGGAGACACTGGCGTCTTCACCGCTTCTGAGTTATTTGTCGCTGCTTGATTAGTCCCACTACTTTCCATAATCATATTATAGCATACTAATCCCAAACACAACCATTTTCCCACCATTCCCGCTTTTTAATATCATCATTTCCCACTTCAATTCCAATCCAACTTGTACATCATGTACAAGTTCGACCACATTTTCTCTCTGTTAATTTTATGAGAATTACGTTTAATTAACCCAAAAAGACAAGACAATTAATTGTAGTCCTTCTACGACAAATCCGACGCCACTCTATTCACTTCCTCAATCGTCGTAATCCCCGACAATGCTTTGAGCATCCCATCCTGTCGCATGGTAATCGTACCTTTTTCCTTGGCTAGATTCATAATCTCACCCGACGTTGCGTGCGCCACAATCAGCTTTTGGATGTCTTCATCTACTTCAATCGCTTCATAAAGCCCTGCCCGCCCCGCATAGCCGCCCGGCGAACTCTGATCATCAATCCCTTGCGCTAATGTATACGAACTCTGCCCCGCCATCGGCAAACCTGGGTAGCCCAAATCATCACTCGTCACCGCCACTTCATCCGGCGTTTTCGGCAGCAATTCCCCTACCACCTCATTAATCTCATTCGTTTCCACTTCTGTGCTCTGACGTGTCGTCCGTTTCTCCGCTACTCGCCGCACCAACCGCTGACCAATCACTGTGTTTAGCGTTGACGCCAGCAAGAACGGCTCAATCCCCATATCTAGCAAGCGCGGTAAGATACCCGCCGCCGAGTTCGTGTGCAAAGTCGAAAACACCAAGTGCCCCGTCAGCGACGCCTGCACCGCCAAATTCGCCGTCTCCGAATCACGAATCTCCCCCACCATCACC
>CAYODP010000040.1:0-6936 GCA_964402815.1 uncultured Candidatus Saccharibacteria bacterium
CCACTATAAGGCGGTCGTTTTATAAGGCTGAGCCGGGGCGAACTGTGTAGGAGACGAGCGAAAAGAAAGTTTTACTTTCTTTTCCGAGACGACGCCCACAGAGAGGTTCGAAGAACCGAAATCTCGTGATAAAGTATCTGAAGTAGCTAATCTTAGCTCGAGATGATGAGAGGCTCACCTAGACCCCGTTAGTGGGATTAGTAGAAGTGACGAAAACATCCTCACCATAATATGAACTTACCGTTTGCAGAATGCAGTTTTACTTTTTTCGAAAGACATCCGGAGGCAACGGCCGAGGTCAAGTGCCATGACCCCGTGACGAATCTCGTAGGAGACGAGCAAAGAATAAATTTATTTATTCTTTCGAGACGACGCCCGAGAATCTGAGTGAAACGAAGACGGGCGTCATGGACACGGTCTGAAATCACAAGTATTCGAGAGAAACAAAAATGCTTCGCATTTTTACTTCCGAGAATGCGCAGCGATTTCTGACTGCAAGGAAGAGAAAAAACGTAAAACTACATTCTGCATTAGCCATCGTACTGTTTCTCGTAAAAATGTATTGAGCTAATGACGACATTTATATCATAAAACTCAAAACTATATTCTTCAACATTCAATATGGGATTATTTATAATACCCCTTTCCCTCCACTCTAACATCCACATACCCTGGGTGCAAATCATTTTTCTTCAAATATTTTAGCATCCGATCTGTATCTTCCGCAATCACCGCCGTATCGCGGTCGGTACTAACTTTTATATATGCCTCCTCCCCCTCAATATCAACATACAATTCTCTACTTGTCCCCGACGGCAAAATAATTTGCGTTACCGTATAGCCTAAATCTTGCAAATCCTGTTCTAGCAGTGCCGCGTATTCTTTCGTTCGCTCCGAAATCTGCCCCCGATTGTCTTCATCCACAATCCGCGCTTTTAGTATATACTCTTTCATCTCCGGTTTATTTTCCTGCTCATAACGTTCCATTGCATTTCTGCCCGTTATGTACAATAAAGCGCCCAATACTAGCAAAAACACCAATCCCAAAAGTACCGACCGCCTACGCTTACGCCGAATCTTCTTCCGCTCTAGCAAGCGTTCCGATTCCGACTCCACCCGCTCGCGTTCCGCCGCAATCGTCTGCCCGCGCTTCATCTGTTTTGTTTCGTTATGTTGCCCACGCATTCTCTAACTATTTCCGCTTCCCAGCTCCCCGCTTAGCTACCTTCTTAGTTGGTTTCTTTTTACCCTCTTTTTCCTGCATCTCGCCAACTTGCTGTTTCTCCGCCACATCTATCAAGATTTGCGCTAATCGTTCCGCTGAGTCCGAAATCGTCTGTTCGTGTAACTTCGTCGCCAAGGTTTGTCTTTCTTTTGGTGAACGTACCAAATGTCGCACTTCTTCTAGCAATTCCGTCGGATTTTTCTGCATTCGCGCATCCGGCACCATGAGCACTGCCCCCATTTCTTGCAACTTTTTCGCATTTTTTAGCTGATGCGCACCTGGTAATCGCTCAAACGGTACCAAAATCACCGCCTTAGCTAGTGCTGACAGTTCTGCGATTGTCGTCGCCCCCGCCCTACTTACTACCACATCCGCTGCCCCCATCAGCTCATGCATTGCCGAATTAAATTCCCACATCCTAAAATTCGATTGCAGCTTCGCATGATCCCATTCTTCGTAACGTTTCAGCCCCACTACTTCTTCATAATACTTCCGCCCCGCCACCAGTCCCACGCTCGTGAATTTCAACATTTCCGGCAAAATCGCATTCATCGCCCGATTAATATTCTGCGAACCCTGGCTTCCGCCCGTCACCACTACTAGCGGTTTCTCCGGGTCAAATCCAAATGACTTTTTCAGTGCTTTTTGCTGCGCTTCCGTCACCGCCTTAAACTCCGCCGACACCGGCACCCCCACATGCACTACACAACTATTTTCGCTCTTCAGCCCCTCCCAACCACTCGTCACTACCGTCGCCCCGCTCATCAAAGTTCGATTCGCCAAGCCCGGCACCATGTCCGACTCATGTACTACATACGGAATTTTTAATTTTTGCGCCACTAACCCTACCGGTAGTCCTACAAATCCTCCCTTCAAGAAAATCACATCCGGCCGTTTACTTGGCAAAATTAATCGCCACATGCTTTGTATTAATCCGCCCACGAAGCCAAAGAATCCTGCAATATTCCCTATCACCAAATCTTTCAGCACAATTCGCCAATTTTTAAACCAATCCTGCCATTTCCATCCCGCATAACGCCGAAACTTCCCCGCCCAGATTTTCCGCACCCGTATATACGGCACCCGCCGATTCCCTTCCTGCACATGCGACCCCCATCTCACCCCAATTTCTGTTGTAATTTTTACAACATTTTTATAATATTTTCGGTCCGTCCAAAACTCCACCCTCGTGCGCGGTTGTTTTTCCAATAGTTCTCGTATTACCGCCACTGCCGGCGTCACGTGTCCACCCGAACCGCCCCCAACTACTAATACTTTCATTCTAGTCTCCTTCTCATCCCCACCGGTTCGCTTACTTCCGACCGCTTCTTATGCGCCAACGACCGTTCTGTATAACACGATAGTTGCAACACAATCCCTAGCGCCATCGCCGTAAATAACATGCTCGTCCCTCCATAGCTCAGTAGCGGCAACGTAATACCTGTCAGCGGCAACAGTCCCGTCATCGACGCAATATTCACCACGACATGCGCCGTCGCCCATGCAAACACCCCCACCACTACCAACGATTCCTCGGTGTTTTCTAACATATTCGCGGTTTTAAGTAGCCGCATCAAAAGCGCCGTAAAACACCCCACTACTAGCACCAACCCCACAAATCCAAACGTCTCCCCCATAATCGCAAACACCGAATCATTAATCGACTCCGGCAAATACCCCGTTGCCTGCACGCTATTCCCAATCCCCACGCCAAACAACCCTCCCGTGCCAATCGCAATCATCGCATTCTCAATGTGATAAGAATCGCTCGAGCCCTCCGAACTAAACGTCATCAAACGTTCCATCCGGTGTGGCGACACCACAATCGACGCCACGCCCGCCACCAGACAAACCCCCAACGTCATCAAGAAATATCGCATCTTCACCCCACTCATAAATAACATCGCCAAAATAATCGCCGCAATCGCAATCCCCGTACCCAAGTCTTTCTGCACCACTACCACCAAGCCCAGCGACAGCACGCTCACAATTCCAAACGGAACCCAAAAATCGCTGCTCTCGAGCTTTCCCTCTTTCTTGCGCTCCGCCATCAGCTGTGCTAAGTATAACACTAATCCTAATTTCAAAATCTCCGCCGGCTGCAAGCTAAACCCACCAAACTGATACCATCGACACGCCCCCAATTCACATTTCGCAAGCGAACTCCCCGCCGCCGCCAAAATCGCCAACAAAATACATAGAGCCAATCCGCCGAACATCACTAATTTGGCATATTTTCGTATAAAACTATACGGGATTTTAAATGCCAGCACAATCACCACGAGCGACAAAATCACGTTCTTCAGCTGCTGTAGGAAAAAGTCATTCTCCCCCACATTACTCCCGTACACCGAATTCATCACATTCGCCCGCATCGGCCCAATCGCATAAATCACAATCAACCCCACCGCCAGCAGAATCACCGTCAAAGTTCCAATAATTCTATCGCTCTTATGTTTACGCATCATTCCCCTCACTATCTTTTAAGCTCTCCATCACAACTATTTTACCAAAATCACCAGCCCCCATCTCTCCACCATCTCGCGTCCCAAAGCCATCTTCAAATCCATCTAAAACAGTTACCATCCCGTCTCGCAGCCTGCGTCCTTCTTTATAATCGCTAAAAACGACAGCCCTGCTATCTCGAACCCCGAGATAATCTTCAAGCTTATCCAAGTTATTTACCTTACTGTCTCGCATCCTGTGCCCTTCTTTAGGACTGTCCAGAACAACTATTCTGCTCCTTCGAACCCCGAAGTCATCTTCGAGTTTGTTCAAGTTGATTGTTTTGTCATCTCTAACCCTGCGTTCTTCTTTAGGACTATTCAAGGAAACAGGAGTAACGGAGCGAACCGTATTTGACATACGGAGAGCGAGTAACGCACCTGTTGACGACGAAGAGTCCAAAGAAGACACAGGCTCATCATGCGACCCCTGATTTACTATGCCACCTTGCACGGCAAGAAACACCCCTATTATCGCAAACACCCCCGCAATCACCCAAAACCGCATTACAATCTTCGCTTCTCCCCAGCCCTTCGCCTCCAGATGATGATGAATCGGCGCCGATATTAACAACTTTTTATGAAAAACTTTCTTCCAAAAAATCTGTATCAACGACGACCCTGCCTCCACTACAAACAAAATTCCAATAATCGGCAACAAGAAAAACGCATTCGTCATCATCGCCACCACGCCCAGCCCCGCGCCAATCGCAAACGACCCCGTATCACCCATCATAAACCTCGCCGGCGGCACATTAAACCATATATATGATAGTAGCCACCCCACCACCGTCAAACAAAACCCCGTCAGCATCCATTGCCCTTGGAACAGCGCAATAATACCATACGCCCCGTACGCCAGCATCGCAAGCCCTCCCGCCAGGCCATCCAGCCCATCCGAAATATTCACCGCATTCGACGTCGCCACCACCGCAAAAGCAAAAATCAGCATCATCGCCACCGCCCCCACTTCTACTGGGCCCACAAACGGCACTTCAATGCTCGTCCACCCCAGCTTCACCGCAAACCACCATCCTAGCCAAATCGCCAGTACCGTAATCATCGCAAACTTCACCGGCGCTCTCAACCCCGCCGCGCCCTTACCACTACCAAACACATTGATAATATCGTCAATAAATCCCACAATACTCCCGCCGATGAACCCCACTAGCGGCAGCCAAGTCTGTTCCCGATTCAAATTACACACGCAAGTCACCAACGCTACCGTCACCACCCCAATCACCCCCGCCATCGTCGGAAAATGTCGCGCAAACTTCTTCGCGTGCAGCTTCGTCATCACCGGCAACGCCTCCCCCGTCAAAGTTTCCTTCTTCTGCTTCTTCCAAAACTTATATTTATATGCAAAATAAGTATACACCGGCGTCAAAAACGTCGCCAAGAAAAACGCCGACAAAGCCAACAAAAGCCCATAAAACGTCTCATTATTCAGCGTATCTGCCATATACAATATATATTATAGCATATCTCACCCACAACTTCCAAAAACCACCACCTCAGTTTATTTCAGAATGTAAAAATCTACCACTAATTTGTACTATATATAATCTATCATGAATATCATAGCGTAACTAACCCGTTCAGAAACCACCCTTTCGGGTGGTTTCTGTTTTGCCAAGCTCTACTTATTCTATTATCTGGCGACGCACCGCACCGAGAAGCCCTTGTAGCGACTGCCGGTGCCCATGTAGACGTTACTACTAAAGAAGTACAGGTTGTACGCGTAGTCAGCATCGCTGGCCGTACGCGACCAATAGTAACCGCCGGAGCCCGCAACGCCCAGAGTACCCCCAGCGACGTTCCCGGCATACACAAAGCTGTACGGAGACCCTCTAAACTTAGTGCTACCAGCTGCGTTATTAGTAATTCCTTCTGTACTAAGCATGTTAGAATATTCTGTATTCGTCGGTAAAGTCCATCCTTTTGGACAAATGCTGGTATTAACGTCACCGGAAGTTACGCTACTAGTTCCAGCCCCAGCTGTTGCCGTATACCAGTTATAATGTGCACCCTTAGTAGTATCACCAGCATAATAAGCTTTGGGTTGATATTGGTCACTACTTATAAAACCAGAAATATTTGAAGCTGGTACAGTGAAGCTTCCAGAAGTCATATCGGAATCTGCCGAACTTATGGTCTTATTAACTAGTCTTAAATTACTTTGCATCCAACATCTACCGCCGTACTTTACGATTGTGTAAGAATTATTATCTCGAGTATCAGTTAGAGTTTTCGTAGCACCGTTTGCTGCATTACTACATACCGCTGGCAACATTTCTTGCATAGTAGTAATCGTATTCCAAGTAGCTGTAAGTTTCCACACCGCATAAAGCGTAATCTGTGGGTTAGTACGATTGACCGTATAACTACTTCCAGCCGCACTTCCAGTAGTTGCCGTAGAGCTAGTACTCCACCCGACAAAAGTATAGCCGCTCTTGCTCATACTACCTTGTCCTGGTAATGTAAAAGTGGCACTATTTGCCGTACTGGTTTCGGTACTGGCAGCTGGTGCAGTTCCTCCGCCATTAGAGTTATAAGTTATCTTGAACGTTACCATAGTAGCACTAGCTACTGCACTAAGTGAGATACTTTGCCTATAACTACCAGCTGCAGCATCTTCACCAAACTTTGCCGCAAAGACTAGCTTTTTCTTTACTGATAATGTATTATCACTTGCGGCATTACCATTAGCTATCGTAGTAGTTGTAGTAGGAACTGTATTATACGTTAATCCTCCATAACTACTATTACTTTCTTCTGTAACTGTATAACCCCATTTATTAGCTGTCATACTATCACCAGTTACTCCACCCGCTCCAGTAATATTAGCTCCACTAGAACCACTTGGTTTAGTTAAGTCGGAAGAAGTGCTGCTCATACTTAGAGTGTAATTAGTTACTTCTTGTCCAGTAATGGTGATTAAATGGTCACTATAGGCTGTATTACCACCTTGTACAGTATTTATTTCTTTATCACTATTAGTAATAGTTAAAGCTAAGCTAGGATTAACATTAGCTAATTCCATTATGCCTTCATCAGCATTAGTAGCTTGCATAACTTCTTCATCACTAACTTCTGCTGGTTCTCCGACACTAACTGCTTCTGCTTGTTCACTTGATTCTGGATTAAATATCACTACTCCCAGCAAAAGGAGGGCGACCATGCAAACTAGAGGAATACTACAATTAG
>CAYODP010000041.1:0-6779 GCA_964402815.1 uncultured Candidatus Saccharibacteria bacterium
TACTATGCTGTATGTACTCAAAATGCTACTGTTGCACTTGAGGGGTGAATGTAGGTTTATCAAGACTTTCACCTGCTCAAACCGCTTACCTCTATAAATACACTAGTCAAAATTTCCGTCCTAGCGTATAATAAGAAGCCAAAGGAGATGAATGATTAATAAACGTCAAGCTTATCTTAGTTGGGGTAAGTTTTTGCTCAATACTCACCGCTCACACATCCTTCTGCGCGAGCGCCTACCTATCACCGTAACATTAGAGGTTCAGCTATGAAAAAACTTGTTATCTCAGGCAGCTCCAAGCTCCACGAACGCGCACTTTACTGGCGTGGCTATTTCGAAGGCCGCGGCTACGAAGTCATTGATTGGCCGTGCCCCATCTCTACCGAACCAGAAACCACCGACGAAGCTCAGACCGCTCCCGGCCTTTCGCTCGGCCGCTGGCTCTCCCCTAGTGATAATGATTACGCCGAACGCAAGACCAAAATCTACCAACGTTTTTACAAAAATCTCGATCAAGCCGACGCTTTCTTCCTTATGAACGAGGACAAAGACGGCATCGAAGGCTATATCGGCGCCAGCATGATTGCCGAGATTACTTACGCCGTCATCAACAATCTCAATCGCGGCCGCAAAACCCAAATCAATATTCTCAAAATGCCTTCCAAAGACCAAGCCTGCTACGACGAAGTCAAGTTCTGGCTCGACCAAAACTGGATTAAAATCTACCAACGTCCTACCGGCAAAAAGGCCACTGTGCCTGTTCCTGATGAACAGCCTACCGCCGAATCCACCCCGCTCATCACTAGCGGTCCCGCCACCACCGAAGTGCCTGCTTCTCCTGCTGAACCTACCGACAACAAAGTCACCGAAGGCGAAATCATCGAGTCCACCCCGCACAAATCTCGTCTCTTTGGCAAAGGCGAAAAAATGCTCGACCTCACCACCTGCAAAAAACGCTGTCTCCACAGTCTCACCCCTACGGTACGCGAGTACCTCAAGATTCTCTCGCCTGAATTCCCCGCTTGGCTCCTCAAATACCTCGCCACGCCCGAAATGCAACATCTCAGCCACGTCAGCTCCACCTGCGGTCTCTGCCACACTAACCTTTATCAATACAAGCACGAATCCACCATGTTTAATCACAGCATTGGCGTCGCGCTCATCATCTGGCATTTCACTCATGATAAGAAACAAACCCTCGCCGGCCTTTTTCATGATATCGCTTCTCCTGCCTTCAAACATAGTATCGACTTCATGAACGGCGATGCCGAAACCCAAGAATCTACCGAACAGCGCACCGAGCAAATCATCCGCAATTCTCGCACCATCATGAAACTCCTCAAAAAAGACGGTATTCTCCCTAGTGAAGTTACCGACTATCATCTCTACCCCATCGCCGACAACGAAACTCCTGGTCTCAGTGCCGACCGACTCGAATACACCCTCGCCAACGGTTATCTCCTATACAACATTTGGGACCTTTCCGAAGTCAAAGCTTTCTACCAAGACCTTACCGTTCTCAAAAATGAATCCGATATCGACGAACTTGGCTTCCAACATCCCGAGCTTGCCGCCGACTTCACTACTCGTAATCTCTCCCTCGCCGCCATCTATCACGGCGAAAAATCCCGCGCTAGCATGCAATTCCTCGCCGACATGGTTCAATCCATGATTACCGCCGGCTACCTCACTGTTGACGACCTTTATGTCATGAGCGAACGCGAAGTCATCGATTGGATTTTAAGCTGCGGCGATAAGAACCTCGGCGACGTTTTCCGCCAATACCAACGCGCCACTACCGTTATCAGCGGTAACACCGCCAAGAAAAACTGCTACTGCGTCCCCGCTGGTTATAAAATCCGTTATATCGTTCCTCTTACCAATTCCGAAGACGGCGTCGAACGCATCACCGAACTTGACGCCGAAGTCGACGAAGCCGTCCAGACTTATCTCAACACCAAACAGCCCAAATACGTCGGCTTCGAATTTGATTTCAAACCTTACACTGAATAAATTATCATAACAAGCTTAAAAGTCATCCTGTAATTAATGCAAAAATTAAAAAATAATAATAACAATGCCCTGCGAACCCTTTGCGAATTTCAAGAAACTTATGGAATCCTATTCAAACACTAGCCATCGCCACGAACGAACAACACAACCATCAACGCCATCTTGCGCTAACTATCGCAAAGGCTCCATGAAAACAGATTTTTACTCCGAAGGCGTTTATGAGTTCTTGCGAATGATTCCTAAAGGCCAAGTCGCTACTTATAAACAAGTCGCCGAATATCTTGGCAACCCCAAACTCGCCCGCGTAGTTGGCAACATTCTCCATCGTAACCCCGATGGCGACCTCAACCCTTGTTACAAAATCGTCAACAGTCAAGGTTACTTATCGGGCAGTTTTGCTTTTGGCGGTATCAACGAGCAACAATCCCGCCTCGAAGCTGACGGCATCGAAGTTATCGACAATAAAGTCGATCTACAAAAATACCAATATCACCCAGAATAGTGCTATAATATTACTCAGAACTACTCAAAACAAACATTAAAACTAGAACCTCTAGAGAAAGTGATTTTTTAAATGTGCACTGCTGCTACTTATACTAATAGCGCTAATGCGTTTTTTGGCAGAAATCTTGACTTAGACTTCCACTACGACGAAGAGATCACCATTATTCCTCGTAACTTCCCTCTTCCTTTCCGTGAAGTGGGCACTCTTGAATCACACTACGCTATCATCGGCGTCGCCTACATCCAAGAGAACTACCCTCTACTTTATGACGCCATCAACGAAAAAGGTCTCGGCATGGCTGGGCTCAATTTCGTTGGTAACGCTGTTTATGCCGATGCAGCTGAAGACAGAGACAATATTGCCCAATTTGAGTTTATCCCTTGGATTCTCAGCCAATGCGCCAACGTAGCTGAAGCCAAGCAACTTCTCACTCGGATCAACATCCGCAGCTTCAGCTTTAGTGAGCAACTACCAGCTGCCGAGCTTCACTGGATTATTAGTGATTGTGAATCTAGTATCGTTATCGAATCCACTCACGACGGCCTGCATGTTTATGATAACCCCACTGGTATGCTCACCAACAATCCTCCCTTCCCTGAGCAGCTCTTCCGTCTCAACGATTATCAAGCCCTTTCCGCTCGCGCCCCTATCAACAACTTCGCTCCTAGCGTCAATCTTCCCGTTTATAGTCGCGGCATGGGCGCCATCGGCCTCCCCGGTGACCTCTCTTCTGGTTCCCGCTTCGTCCGCGCTACCTTCACCAAATTCAACTCCGTTGCCCCCGATGACGAGCTTTCCACCCTTAGCCAATACTTCCACATTCTCCATTCCGTCGACCAACAACGCGGCTGCGCCGACCTTGGCGACCAAAAGTACGAAATCACCATCTATTCCTCTGGCTACAATCTCAGCAAAGGCATCTGTTACTACACTTCTTACGATAATCACCAAATCACCATGGTCGACCTTCACCAAGCCGACCTCGACCAAAACACTCTTTACCATCAACCACTCATCACTACCGAACAAATCCACCAACAATCCCTCGTTTAGCCCCTCACAGAATATATCATATATGATATATTCCATTGTCTAAAACTACCCAACATCAGCATCTAAACTTAATTTCATAAACTCTTATACCATATTTGATATATTATGCAAAGACTTCTCAAAATCGGTTTCGACCAAGCTCTGCTTTCGCTTACGCCTATTTTGTCCTGGTTTTTGCTCAGCTTAATCGTCGACAAAAGTCTCATCAGCGTCTTCACCATCACTTACCCACTCCAGTGTATTTACGGTATCATCCGCTGCCCCTTCGCTACCGGCGCCAACATCTGCCAAACCAAAGATAAAAACAAAAACGCCACCATGTCTGGCCTCGTAATTGGCATCGCTCTCACTCTCCTCATTTATGGTTTCGCCATCCTCAATATCGACCCCTTTATCGCCTTCATGAACATGGACCCCGCTATCTATCACACTTTTTCCATCTATGCCGTTCTCATTCTCATCATTCAGACGATTTTCTCTTTCGTCCTCGAAAAACTCTACTTCGAAGACCAAAACTCCCGCGCCAACCGCTACTCCACCACCTTTAACGTCCTCAATTTCTGCGTTCTCATCGGCACCGCCCTCCTCACCAAGAACCAAACCGTCATCGTCTCTGTTACCAGCGCCGTAATGGCGCTCTATACTATCGTCATTCTTGCCAAAAACTGCGACAAATTCCGTTTTCGCCTCAATCTCGCCCACTGCTTCAAATACGATTCCGCCAATCTCGTCAGTTACATTACTTCTTTCTTTATTTTCCTCTTTGGCCTCAGTAACGCCATGGATTTTGGCCCCGAATACGCCCTCGCCCTCACTTTTGTCCAGCTCATCACTGATACTCAGTGGGACATTCTCGATTCTGTAAACACCCTCGTCAAAGTTGACGTTAGCAAACGCCGTTTCAACCTCAAACAATCCGTCCGAAATGCTTACAAACTTCTCTTCCTCCTTTATGGCACCACCGCCATCATGTTCTTCTGTCTCTATCAATTCTACGAGCTCAACCTCGGCATCACTCTCGCCTATCTTGGGCTCGAAGCGCTCGATTTCTTCAGTTGCATCCGCTACTACATCTATACCAATTTTCTCCAACTCAGCTGGTCTCCCGCCAAAATGACCACCAACAAAATCATCACTCGCCTCATGCGCGTCGGTTGCTCCTTCATTCCCTCCCCCTTCTGTACTAATATTGGCGCTCTCCAATCTTCCGCTTATCAGCTCATCACCAGCCGCTATTTCCTCCATAAACATTTCACTATCAGCAAATCCGGTCTTGTCCGCAAACGCCCCGTCCATCGCAAAACCTCCGCCCGCTACCGTTATGACGACCTCCCGATTGATGATGAATAACCATTAAGCCCATGAACACACAACGCTTCCGCTACAAACAATATGATTTCCATTGTCCCGAGCTAGACACCCACATGCCTACATGGAGCTTAGAGCATTTTGGCTGCGGCCCAACCGCCATCGCTAATATCCTTACTAATTACGGTTTTAATATTACTCCTATTGATGCTCTACGCAAAATCATTTTCGACCAAAATCACCAGTTCGACCCCACCTTTCTAAGCAGTCGAGGCGTCCGCCCTCAAGGCCTCTTCTACTGCCTAGACCGCTTCATTCATGAAGACCATTTCCCCATCTCTTATCAAATTATCAAAATAGACTTCGGCAATCCCCACCAGCAAAAGCAGAAGATTCTCGATCTCGTTCGAGCTGGGAGCATGGCGATTATTCACGTTGGACCTTCTCCAGACAGCCCCTTAACTTTTTCTAAGCATGGTCACTATCTAGTAATCAGTGATATAGACGCTCAAAATAACTTCTATGTCATCAACTCAAATAGAATCGGAGATACCCAGGCGAACATCCCTTTCTCATATGAACTTATTATCCAAAATATGCTAGGCCGGAAAGATTCTTTTAACTTTCTATTCATCAAACAACACTAAAATTTAACGCTAGTGCTTGGTATTTTTACCCCGAGTATGCTACACTGGCCCTAGGCAGCGACTTCTTTTGCTAATTAATATTAATTATGCAGAAGAAAGGAGGTGTGCTATGGGTTTTATAATTTATATCAAACGCATTCGGCTAGAGTTCGCTCTTGGCTGGCTTTATATTAAATTTAAAATAAACGTCGCTCCTCGAAAGAAACGACGTTAAACTATTACACATCCCTATCTTACCACTCATCTCAAAAATGAGCAAGAGGTCGCTGCCAATTTTTCGCAATCTTCTCCCAAACCGCCCAGTCAATGTTATCATATACTTATGCAAGTAAATCCCCATCTCCTTTCCTATCTCCATTATCACATTCTCCCCCAGTATCAGCGTAACGAAAGTGGGCACAGCGTTGATCATGTTCAATACGTCGCTCAGCGCAGCCTCGATTTCACCCGTCAAGTTCCTGACGTTAATTACGATATGGTTTATACAATCGCGCTCTATCACGACCTCGGACACCATCTCGATGCCGCCCATCACGAAATCATTTCTAGCCAACTTCTTCTTCAAGACCAATCCCTCAAGCAATTCTTCACCACCAGCCAAATCCGAACCATGTCAGACGCCGTCCTTCGCCACCGCTCTTCCAATCCTGCCAAACTCCATACTATCTATGACCGTATCATCGTCGCTGCCGACCGTCGCACCAGTATTGACGATGCCCTACAAAGCACTTATTCTTACCGTCGCGCTCACAGCCCTACTCTCAGCCTCGAGCAAACCATCGAAGATTCTCGCCAGCATCTTCTCACCAAATACGGCCCCGGCGGCTACGCCACCACCGAAACATACTTCGACGACCCTGAATTTGATAATTTCACTCACGAGCTCACCAAACTCGTCCAAAACCCCACCGCCTTCAAAAACCGCTATCTCCAATCCAATCATCTCAATCCCTCATCTTTGCAATTTTAACAAGATAGTCGCCCCAGAACTGCAAAAATATGCTACAATAGACACATGCCATTGTAGCTCAGTTGGTAGAGCAGCTCATTCGTAACGAGCAGGTCACAGGTTCGACCCCTGCCAATGGCTCCAGGCTTTTGACTCAAGCGTTCACCGCTTGAGACAGAAGCCTGCTTTTTATTATCAAGGTCGAGCCAAGATTCAGAGTAGCCAGATTCTGAGAAAAAATTGATTTTCTGGTCTAATACCAAAATTAGGTTGTTGCTAATGGTTGTATAAAAGAATCGCGGTC
>CAYODP010000042.1:0-6718 GCA_964402815.1 uncultured Candidatus Saccharibacteria bacterium
TATGCTGTATGTACTCAAAATGCTACTGTTGCACTTGAGGGGTGAATGTAGGAATATATATGCAACATACTCAAAACTCAAAGCCTTCGCCCACCAATACCGACCAATCCATCAAAATCATCGACGATAACGGCCAAATCATCGCCGACCAAGTCGAACCCGAGCTTGCTCCACCTTCCGAATATCTCCAAAAACTTTTTAGACACAAAGGCAGCGGCAGTTCACTTTTTGCCGGCTTCGTACTTCTCTGCATCGGCAGCTTTATATCTTATACGCCCATTATCTTCTTTACTCAGACTCTTCGTGCGATTTCGTTTTACGGCAGCAACTTTTTCGCTAACGCCAAATCTTTTCTCTTTATCTATAACGGCCTTACGCTTATTATTAGTTTAGTATTACTCATCATTGGTCTCATCAAAGTTATCTCCGGCGCTCAATCTCTCAAAACTTACTACTCACAAGCCTCTGCCTCTGACCGCCCTATCGCCAAGAAACGAATCAAACTCTACTGCATCTGCATGGCCGTCTTTCTCACCATTATTCTCTATGTCGCCCTTTACGAAATCATCACCCAAGTCCAGCTCGAACCCGGCCAGTTCCTCTACAATTTCTAAAACAATTTACGCCCCTACCAGCCAACCAAACGCCGTCAACATTCCCCCAATCGCCCCACTCAGCAACCGCGAAATCACTCCCGAAAACACCACCACGAGTAACATTACCACCACAATTCCCACCCGTTCCATCTTTTCCATTCCCTCACGTATCGTATCTGGAGCTATCGCATACACAATCCTCGAACCGTCTAACGGCGGTACAGGAATTAAATTAAATATACCAAACCCCAAATTCACCAGCACCATCTCCATCACTATCAAACCGCCCAGCCCCGTCGAATAGTATAACGCTCCGTCCGCCATACTTAATAATCCCGTCCAGTACCCAATTAAGAAACTTACCAACGCCAAAATAAAATTCGTCAACGGCCCCGCCGCTGCTACCATCGCCATTCCCCATGGCCCATGTTTCAATTTTCGCGAGTCCACCGGCACTGGCTTTGCCCCACCAAAAATCGGCCCACCCGACAAATACATTAACACCGGAATCAAAATCGACATCACCGGGTCTAAATGTTTCAAAGGATTCAGTGTCAAACGTCCGTCCTCCTTCGCCGTCGTATCACCCAGCCAATACGCCACCAACCCGTGTGCTAGCTCATGTAAAACCATTGAGAACAAAATCACTCCCAATATTACAATCATGCCAGTCACATCCGCACCGCGCATCTTCCTCCTAAATCAGCGCTACCACATCCAGCGCCGTCGGCAAAGCCTCAAAATTCTTTAATTTATATTTCTTCTCCGTCCGCGGCGTTACTTTTAATTCTGTCATCATGCCATCCACGTTTCCCATCGCAATCACCACCTTCGGCTCCACTTCTCGCACCGCTCGCACCGACGAAGTGCAAAGCACATCCGACACGCCTAGTTCATCCAACATTGCCGCTTCCTCATTTGCACCAATAATTCCTATCTGCACATTCCCCACCACCGCTTCATAAGCCGTGCCTTGCTTCGTTTCTAGGCCACGAATCGCCACATCACCAATCTCAAATTCCCCCGGCCCCTCAATTTTGCCCACATTTAAATCCGCATCAATCGTCTCATCCGCTACGTTAAACTTAATACTGGTCTTTTTCGTTGTTAAAACAATTTCATCTGGACTTTTTGATTCAATTTCAAACATTCTACCTCCTTATTGTCTTACCACTTTCTCTACTCGTACAATCGCTTCCGGGTCATACAACTCCGACACTTCCGCATCCTCCAAAATATTCATCACAAATCTATCTTTCACACTCAAGCGATACAGATAATCGTCGCGCTCCAAAATCACATACCCCAAAGGCTTCCCCTGCTTTTTCTCTATCACTTCTGCCCAATGCGTCAACTTCTTCGTTTTGTCATCACCAATAATCAAAAGGTCAATTCCCTCTTGCCCTGGCGCCCGATTAAACAACGCCATCGCTCGCAAATATTTCGCCACTGGTTTAATATATTCATTCCAGCTACTCGAAGGCTCACGCTTAATTTCCTGCACATTTGCCACTGCCGCCGCTTTCTGCGGTGCAAACATCTCCTGAAACGCGTGTGCAAACGGGTGTTTCATATTGGCTGCATAATATACTTTATTATCAAAAGTTTCATTCCGCACCACGCCAATACTCTCCAAATTCATCAGTTCCCGCCGCACCGAATTAATCTGCTCTTCAATCAACCGTGTAATTTCGCGTACATAAAAAGATTTATTCGTATTCGCAAAGAACAACTCCAAAAGCTTCGCTCGCGTCTTCGATCCGAACAATTTTTCGATTGGTGCGTTATTTTCTTTGCTCATCCTGTATACATTTTATCACGTATTCCTCAATCTCCGCAAGTGGCAACCAAATAATATTTTTATTTCTTTTAAACCAAGTCAGTTGCCGTTTTGCCAAATGCCAATCATCATATCTCGCCAGTTCTTTCGCCCGTTCCAAACTATATTCTCCCTGCAAATACCCCCATACAAACTGATAGATGTTACTTTTCATCGCCTGCGTACCCCACCCATATTGTTGTACAAGTTTGCGCGTCTCCTCGTACATTTCCTTAACAAACATTTTATCAATACGCTGGTTTATTCTCTGTCGCAGCACTTCTGTATCTGTCTTCACCCCAATGAGTAAATAATTTGTACAAACCTCCAATCGGTTCTTCTGCGTGTTCTTTGCTTCTTGAGTAAAATCGTAATCATACACCAAAGCATCTATATATAGACCCGTCCCCCCTGCCACAATCGGCACCCTTCCTCGCTCACAAATCTCCTCTATCTTTTCCTCCGCATATTTCTTCCAATCTGCCACCGTGAACCTCTCCCCCGGCTCCACCAAATCTAACCCCCAATGCGGTATTCCCTGCTGTTCTTCCAAACTCGGCTTCGCCGTCCCTAAGTCCATCCCCTTATAAATCGCCCGCGAATCCGCCGAAATAATCTCCGCCCCTAAAATCCCACCATCTCTCGCCCTAGAATTATTTTCTCGATAGCTCGAAGTAGCAGGAGAAACATAACTCTCACCTAGCACAGACCAGTTCTCTAGTGCTTTAGCAATAGATACCGCCACCCCTGTTTTTCCACTCGCCGTCGGCCCCAAAATTACAATTGTTTTAGCATTTTTTTCCATTTTTCACCCTAATCCGCTATTTTTCGCTTCAATACCATATTATAACACAAAATCATCTTAACTACTACCATCGCGACACCAAAGTTATCAAAAAACTCAACAAAACACCCTTCCAGACGCTCTACACGGCCCAGAAGGGTAGTTTTTAGCCCGATACAACCTTTAGCGTTTTTCCGCTCTACCCCTGATAAATTCCGCCAAATCCGCTAATTTCACTTTTTCTTCCGATTCACGCAAACGTACGCTCACCTCACCCGCCTCTTCGTCTTTCTTCCCCACGATAATCACCATCGGAATCTTTAACGACGTAGCTTTCTTAATTTTCTTTCCTAGGCTATCATCGCTCAAGTCCAAGGTATATCTTATCTGATTATGCTTAATCGGCTCTTCCAGCTCCACCCCTCTTAGCACATCTTCCACCTTGCGCGCATAATCTTCTGCACCGCTACTTACCGTCAAGATTCGCACCTGTTCTGGCGCGCACCACAGTGGGAACCACCCCGCCGTATGCTCAATAAACACACTCATGAACCGTTCAATCGACCCAATCAACGCGCAGTGTACCATAATCGGCGTCTTCTTCGTACCATCCACATCGGTATACTCTAGCCCAAACCGCTTCGGCATCGCGTAGTCTAGCTGCACCGTCGCGAGCTGCCACTCACGCCCCAAAGCATCCACCGCCATGAAGTCCATCTTCGGCCCGTACATCGCCGCCTCGCCCATCCCCACATAGTACTCCATTTCAAACTTTTTCGCCATCCGCTCAATTGAAGCCTGCGCCTTCTCCCACATCTCCTTATCGCCAATGTAACCTTCCCCGTCATCCCGGAAGCTCAGACGCAATTTCAACTTCATATCAACCCGTCTGTACAAATCTTTTGCACTTTCAATCAATTCCCCAAACACCCCCTCTACTTGATCTTCCGTACAGAAAACGTGCGAATCATCCTGTGTAATTGCCCGTACTCGCGACAAACCACCCAATTCCCCCTTCCGCTCATCCCGATATACCATCGTCGTTTCGAGATATTTTACTGGCAATTCTTTATAGCTGCGTGGCGCACTAGCAAAAATCTGGCTATGGTGCGGACAGTTCACCGGTTTCAGCGCCAGTTCATCTCCACTTTCCGAGCTTACAAACTTTAACAGCTCCGGGAACTTTTCATAATGCCCCGAAGTCTTATACAAATCAATATTTGCAATATGCGGAATACAAACCTTCCGATAACCACATCGTACTCGATACCCTTGCGCAAACTCATTCAGCATCTCACGCAACACCGTTCCTCTCGGCGTAAACAGCGGCAGCCCCGCCCCCACCAAGTCCGACGAACAGAACAAATCCAACTCTTTCCCTAATTTCCGGTGGTCACGCTTCTTCGCTTCCTCTTGTTGCTCAAGATAGGCTTTCAACTCATCTTCCGTCTGGAACGCCAACCCATAAATCCGTGTCAGCATCTCACGCTTTTCATCACCCCGCCAATACGCCCCCGCAATTTTCTCCAACTGCCACGCGCCAATCTCACCCAAATCTTCAACATGTGGCCCTTTGCAAAGGTCTACAAACAGCACTTCACCTTTCGGGCCAACCAAGTCGTAGAAACTAATCGTCTCTCCTTCTGGCAGTTCCTCAATCAATTCCGTCTTATATTTCTGATTCGTTTCCTTCGCCCATGCCAGCGCCTCTTCGCGCGTCGCCTCTCGCCGCACCATTTTGCACTTGCGTGCGATAATTCCCCGCATTTTCTTCTCAATTTTCTTCAAATCCGCATCCGATATTTTTTCCCCACCAAAATCCATATCGTAATAAAATCCGTTCTCAATTGCCGGCCCAATTCCAAAAGTTGTTGTCGGATAAAGCTCCTTCACCGCTGCCGCCAAAACATGGCTTAAGCTGTGTCGCATTTTTTCTACTTGTTCTTCCATGGCTTCATCCTTTCTCTGATTTTCTCAGTTTACCTCCTTATTATACCATAATCCGCCGCCTCTCTCACAACTTCCCAACATTTCTCTTCAAACTCCGATTATATGCTATAATACCCCTATAAGTTTTACCTTTGTCCTTTAATTTTAGAAAGAAGGTGTCTCCATGTCACGCAACTTGCCCTTTCCCAAACTCAAAAATTTGATTCCCAGCACTACCGTCGTTTCTAACCATGCCTCTACCAAACGTCCTCCGCCGCCTCGCCCCGTACGCCCCGCCTCTCCTCTTCCTGCTCAATCCTCTGCCACTTCTGATTTGCCCGCCAATTTCGTCGGCCGCATCCAAAATGTCGAAAGCACTATCACTTTCCTCCGCGGCATCTTTATCGGTCGCCACATGGAAATCAGTCTACGCGCACTTGGCTACATGCAACAGCACCACGCCGGTCAAACCCGCCGTGACGGCCAACCCTACATCATCCACCCGCTCTCCATGGTCAGCCACGCCATGTCCATCAACGACCCCAACATCACCGACGAGCTTATCGCCGTCCAACTCCTCCACGACGTCTGCGAAGACACCGGCGTTCCCATCAATGAACTTCCCTTCCCCAGTATCGTCAAAAACGGCGTTAAATACATGTCACTCACTCGCTTCGATGATGAATCCAAGTATAGTCTCAAACGTCGCTACTACAACGAGCTCCTCGAGAGCAAAGAAGCCACCATCGGCAAAGGTTTCGACCGCTACAACAACCTCACCACTATGTCCGCCACTTTTGAAGAAAACAAAATCCGCAAAAACGTTGTCGAAACCGACCTCCTACTTCTCCCCACCCTCAAACGCGCCGAAAATCTCTGGCCCGAAGCCTCCAACCTCCTCCGGCTCCTACGCATGAGCATCCGCGGCATCAACGACATTTATGCTCTCGCCTACCACGTCCAGCTCACCGACAAACGTTTCGTCAATCCTCCCGACTCCATCGACTATTCCCACCTTCTTACCGACGCCGACTAGCGTCTCGCCACCCTTCGGGGTGGCTTTTCCTTTCTCAGCTAATTACTCATAAATACAATTCATCACAACAATACTAAACATTACCAACAAACTCAGAGCTAATTTAAATTCCATCCAGCCAAATACATCTATTCAACAAAATCAAAAACTAATTTGCATTCTAACAAGTAAACTACATCAGTTAATCATTACAAATGAATTCGGAATTAAAATTAGGCTATTTTGGATTCTGTCTAGCGAAGCGCGTCTTAGTGGACGAACGAGCGACGACAGAATTTCCAAAATAGCCAATTTTAAACCGAATTTGGTGGGTCGCGAGGGGCTCAGGAATTACTACTCGTAATTCCTTCCCGTAGTCGTAGCGTCGAAAAGCGAGCCAAACTCGCTTTTCTCCTACAGCCACTCCTACGGTTCGTCCCCGTGCTAACGCACCGGGTTCTCGCCCCTCTCGAACGCGCCCTCATCCAAGCAAAAACGCCCACAAAAGTGGGCATCTTTGCTTGGTGGGTCGCGAGGGGCTCGAACCCCCGACCTCCTCGGTGTAAACGAGGCGC
>CAYODP010000043.1:0-6653 GCA_964402815.1 uncultured Candidatus Saccharibacteria bacterium
AGCCCTACTCAGCTTACTTTAGCAACACTACCTACGGTGTTTACTACAACTGGACAACAGCCATAGCAAAGAATGATTCTAGCAGTATAACAAGTGGAGAAGTTAAGGATTCTAGTATTTGCCCGAAAGGATGGAAACTACCATCAAAAGCAGAATTTGATAGTATGGTAAGTGCTTCTGGTGCAGTGTCGAGCATCGGGTTAGTGTATGCCGGGGACGTCGGCAATGGCTCGCTGCTCAATTCGGGCTCCAGCGGTTTCTATTGGTCGCGTACGGCCTACGATGCTAACGCCGCGTACTACCTGTACTTCAATAGTAGTAACGTCAACGTGTACAGCTACGATCGCTTCGTCGGCTTCTCGGTGCGGTGCGTTGCTAGGTACTAACCTTGATTAAATCATACGCGCTCTAAATTTTAGTTGAACTTGTACAGCTTGTACAAGTTCAACTGTATTTTACCTCTGTTAATTTTGTGAAAAACACGTTTAATTAACATAAGAAAGGTTGGAAATTGCCAACGGGCGGGGGAGATACTGGTCCGGGGTCATTTAGTTATTTGGCTGCAGCTAGTCAAGCAAATCTTCCGAATGATAACATAGGTGGGGCAAAGGCTCAAGAATTACCATATAAATTTTATTCTGCTGGTGATGTTAATGATGGACGTTTTACTGATGATTCTGGTATTGGTCGATGGTGGTCGCGCGTGGCCAGTAATCTGAATCGTGCTTATGTTTTATATGTTAATGCTAACTATGTTTACCCGGCTACTGATTATTTTCGTTATGTCGGTTTCTCCCTCCGTTGTATTACTACACCTACTAGCTAATTGGTGGGAGAGGGGAAAGGATTTATTCGGGACGAATTAGGAGTTTGTATTATATAATATATGGTATGATGAAGAAATTGCTCGTTGTGTATAATCCGCGGTCGACACATCATGCGCGGGAGAAGCAGGAAGTGCTGGAGAAGTTGCGGGGGCTGTCGGGCTGGATGGTGGGGAAGTATCAGATCCGGCCGAAGAGTTTTGGGGAGAATGTGGAGCAGCTGACGAAGTTTTTGACGGACGGGACACTGATGATTGTGGCGGGGGGTGACGGGACGGCGGCGATGGCGATGAATGCAGTGATGGAAGCGGGAAAAGATGTGACGGTGGCGGTGCTGGGTTATGGGAATTTTAACGACTTGGCGGGAATGCTAGGGATGCAAGCGGGTGGGGTGCCGGCGATTTTGGAAAAGTATGAACAGAAAGACGTGAAGATGTTGTACCCGCTGGAGATTAGGTGTGATGGGGAAAAGTGGCGGTATGCGATGAGTTATTTTACGGTGGGGATGCTGGCGCAGTCGACGGAAGTGTTTGAGCGGCCGACGGTGCGGGAGAAACTAAGAACGGGGAGGAAGGGGCGGAATTATTCGTTGTGGCAGCTTGCGAAGTGGTATGTAGGGCATCATTGGGGGGCGAAGCTGCCGGCAGGGAAATATAATGGGAAAACTTGGAAAACGAATACGACGGATTATTTGGCGGTGAATGGCACGGTAGTGGCAGGGATTATGAAGGGTGGGGAATGGCACGGTGAGAAACGGAAGTTTAGCAGTTCGGTGCAGCGACTAGGAAATATCTGGCGGTTGGTGAAGTTTATGCTGACGAGTATGCGACGGGGGATTCCAGGAGAAGAGACGGAAAGCGATGTGCTAGATTTTGCACAGCCGAGCCAAGTGGAAGTGCATGCGGAGGGGGAGTTTGAGCGGCTGCAGGAAGTGCAGAAAATTGAGGTGAAAAAGGCGGAGAGGGGAATTAAGGTGATTGCGACGGGGGATGCGAAATAAGAGTATTGTTCTGTAACTACGCTTTTTGTCCTGATGGTTTGCTATCTGCGGCGTTTGATATTCAGGTTGTGATTTACGGGAGTCCTAAGAAAAAGGTTTCTACGAAACAATGTTCAAATAAGCATTAACACTTGACTTTTCTGCGTAAGTGTGCTACAATGAAGGTAATGGCTCGTAGAGCCCTGTCTTGTTGTGGCTAAAAAGAGGTAAAAACAGAGGTGACTAGAAGTCGATTTCGCGGAGGATGTCGGCGAGCTGCTGGTAAGTCTCTTCGACGGTGCCGTCGTTGTGAATGAAATAATCGGCGGCGGCGATAGGGCCACCTTTTTCGAGATGCTCAAGCTCGCTGAGGTCGCGTTCGCGAATGGCGCGGCCGTCAAAGGGGCGCTCGGGGCGCTTGGCAATGCGCTCGTAGCGGAGATGTTTGGGGATGACCATAGCGATAAAGGTGAGGTCTCCGGGGAACTCGTGTTTGAGGGCTTTGTATTCTGTCCAGGAGTAGACACCGTCGAGGACGATGCGTTTCTGGCCGGCTTCGATGAGGTCTTTAATCTCGGCGATGGCTTGGCGAACGACCCAATCTTTGCCTTCGGTGGCACGAATGGACTCGCGGAAGGAACGTTGGCTCTCGGGGGTGATTTCGAGGCCGCGTTTTTCCATTTCTTTGTAAATCATGCCGCCGAAATAGACTTTGGGGACGCCGCGGCTGGTGAGATAGTTGACGGCGATGGATTTGCCGCTGCCGCTCATGCCGACGATAGCGACGATTTTGACATCTTTGGGGTCTAACATACTAGAGATATTATAGCATGAATCGTCAGGGGAGTGAAGTTGTGGTATACTGGGTGTATGAAACGGTTGGTGATTATTGATGGGAAGTCGGTGTTTTATCGGGGGTATTATGCGATGGGGGCGCTGTCGACGAGCGAGGGGGTGCCAACTGGCGGGGTGTATGGGTTTGCGGCGATTGCAATGGAAATTGTGCGACAGTTGAATCCGACGAAAGTGGTAGTGGCGTGGGACTCGAAAAGTTCGACGGCGAAGCGGAAGGCGCTGTATAAGGACTATAAGGCAGGGCGAGTGAAGCCGGGGGAGGATTTTTACGCGCAGATTCCGTATTTGGAAGAATTGGTGAAGGCGTTGGGGTGGAATTTTGTGGAGATAGATGAGTATGAGGCGGACGATATAATTGGCACGTTATCTTTACAAGCCGACGAGTTGTCGGCTTGTAAAGAGGCGCCTGTGTCCTCTCGGGCTACTTCTTTGTCGAGGTCTTCCAGTACTCAGTCGCAGGGCCTTAAGCCCAGCTCCTTCCGTGCTTCGGACTCTCCGCGAATTAGCACCGAGATTTCCACAGGGTTCGAGAGGGAGAAGGGCGATTGCGGGGTTCGTAGGGGTAAGGAAGACCTTGGGCTTGATGATAAGGGCTGTGATAGTGATGACTGCGAGAAGTGGGAGACGTATATCGTGTCGTCGGATTTAGATATGCTGCAAGTGGTGGATGAGAATACGAAGATGTATCGGATTTTGAAGGGGTTCTCGAAACTGGAAGAGTTGGATGTGGCGGGGGTGGAAGCGAAGTATGGGATTAAGAAGGCGCAGTTTTTGGATTTGAAAGCTTTGAAAGGGGATGCGTCGGACAATATACCTGGGGTGCCGGGGATTGGCGAGAAGACGGCGGTGAAGCTGCTGAATGAGTATGGTGACCTTAAGGGAATTTATGAGCACTTAGATGAAGTGAAGGGGGCGACACGGAAGAAACTAGAAGAGGGGCGCGAGGGCGCGGAGATGTCGTATAAGCTAGCGAAGATTATGACGGATGCGCCGGTGCGGCTGGAGGATTTGCCGGATTTGGTGATTGATAAGGAGCGGATTATTGCGGCGCTGAAGAAACTGGAGTTTAGGACGCTAGTGGGGAAGTTTATGAAAATGATGCCGGCGGAGGAGACGCAGGTAAAAGCTACGGAGAAGGTGAAGGCGGAAAAGAAGCCGAGCGGTTCGAGCAACTCGGTGCTGAACCAGCAGACTTTGGAGATTCCGCGGTATTTGGATGATGGGACGCTGGTGTCGTGGAATGTGAAGGATTTGATGCATAAAAATGCGAACGTGGCGGAGAAGATTTTGGCGGGAGGAAAATTCTGGGACTTGGGGCAGGGAAGCTTTTTACTGAATCCGTTGGAGCGGTCGATTGAATATGGCGATGAGGTGGCGGAGTACGAGCGGCAGAAGGCGGAGTTTGCGAAGCTGGATGATGTGCGGAGAATTTTTGAGGAGTTTGATTTGCCGCTGATACCGGTGCTATATAGGATGGAAAAGGCGGGGATGCTGATTGACCGAGAATACTTCGGAGCGATGAAACGAGAGTTTGCGGCGGAAGTGCAAAAATTGGAGCAGCGGATTTGGGATTTGGCAGGGCAAGAATTTAATGTGAATTCGCCGGTGCAGCTGTCGGAAGTACTGTTTACGAAGTTGGGATTGCCGACGAAGGGAATTAAGAAGACGCAGCGGGGTTACTCGACGGGAGTGAAAGAGCTGGACAAGCTGGAAGGTTCGCACGAGATTGTTGGGGCGATTAAAGAATATCGCGAGGTGGCGAAGCTACTGTCGACTTATATTATACCGTTGCCGGAGCTGGCGGATGCGAACGGGCGGGTGCATACGACGTTTAACCAGAATGTGACGGCGACGGGGAGGCTGTCGTCGACGAATCCGAACTTGCAGAATATTCCGGTGCGTACGGAGGAGGGGCGGAGGATTAGGACTGGGTTTATTGCGGGGGATGGTAAGGTGTTGGTGAGTGCGGATTATTCGCAGTTTGAGCTGAGGCTGGCGGCGGTGCTGGCGGGGGACGAGGCGCTGATTGCGGATTTTAATAATGATATTGATGTGCATACGAAGACGGCGGCGGAAGCGTTTGGCGTGTCGATGGCAGAGGTGACGAAGGCGCAACGACGAGCGGCAAAGGTGATTAACTTCGGAATTCTCTACGGGATGAGCGTGCGAGGATTGTCGGCGGCGGCGGGGATGAGCTATGACGAGGCGCGGCAGTTTATTGATAATTATTTTGAGCTAAGGAAGCCGATTAAGATTTATCTGGAAAAGCTCTTGAAGCAGGCACATGAGAAAGGTTATGTGGAGACGATTTTTGGGCGAAGGCGGCCGACGCCGGATGTGGAGTCGAGCAATTTCATCGTGCGAACGGGAGCAGAGCGGGCGGCGCAAAATATGCCCATTCAGGGAACGGAAGCAGATTTGATGAAACGGGCGATGCTAAGAGTGGCGAAGAAACTGCCGGAGGAGGCGGAGATGGTGATGCAGGTACATGATTCGTTGATTGTGGAATGTGATGAGAAGATGGCGGATGAGGTGCAAGGAATTCTGAAAGAGGAGATGGAGAATGTGGCGCCGGAGCTGGCGGTGAAGTTGAAGGTGGATGTGAGTGTAGGAGGGAATTGGGGGGAATTGTAGGGGTAGTAGTCTTAACTAAGTAAAGAAATGTTTACCATTAGTCTAATACGTTTTCACGAATGGCAATGAGATAACGTTATGCAGAATGCAGGTTTTACGTTTTTTCTCAGACCGTGTCCATGACGCCCGTCGTCACGGGGTCATGGCACTTGACCTCGGCCGTTGCCTCCGGATGTCTTTCGAAAAAAGTAAAACCTGCATTCTGTACTATATTCTGGATGTTCTCTTAGAAAACGTATTAGACTAATGGTAATTATAATGATATTTAGTTAAGACCTATACGATAATAGTAGAATGTAGGGCTTAGTTTAGCTTACAGGGATTATTTTAAATGGGATTGGGTGGAAGTGGTATTTCCCACTCTCCCACCAATTAGCTAGTAGGGTTTTGTAATAATACAACGAAGGAGTGAGTCGTATGGTGCTATATAAGCCTTTGTCCTAGCTAGCGTGATACGGCGTTGACGGGTGCGTTACAACGCGACAAGTCGCTACCATCCGGGCGTCGTCTCGAAAGAATAAACGAGTTTATTCTTTACTCGTCTCCTACGGCTGACGCTCTCGGTATGTTTAATACCGTTCGCTCCGTTACTCCCGTCGCCTTGTCTCACGCTGCTAGGAACAAAGGGTGCGTAAAGGTAAATATGCTATATGTTGTTTTGATTTAGCAATTTCCAACCTTTGAGGTAGAAAAATAGCCAGAGTTTATCACCTTTTTATTATCTTCTCAAAATTCCCAAACTCTAATCCGAGTTAGAGTTTGCAGCAACCTTCACCCCTGTTAAGCTATTGTAAAACTCTAATCGCGATTAGAGTTTTGCTTTTTAGTTTTCCTGATTTTTCTCATTTTTACACTAAAAATGTTCATAAAAATACTGCAAAATACTGCCCCAGATTACTCCGAGACAGTATTTTCTTGCTTGCCAAGCGTTACTTTATTTTATTGGGCGGCGACGCACCGCACCGAGAAGCCGAGGTAGCGATAGCGGTTGAGGCTGTACATGCGGACGCCACTACTATCGAAGTACAGGTAGTACGCGAAGTTAGCATCGTAGGCCGTACGCGACCAATAGTAACCGTTGGAGCCCGCACTGACCAGAGTACCCCCATCGACGCTCCCGGCATACACATAGTTGTATGGTGTACCTCTAATCTTGGTGCTACCGGCGGAACTGTTTGCAATGCCTTCAGAGGTTAACATATTGGAATATTCTGCGTTAGTAGGTAGTTTCCATCCTCTCGGACAAATACTAGTATTTACATCCCCAGAGGTCTTACTGCTAGAATCCGACATGGCAATTGCCGCAGTCCAGTTGTAGTAAACACCGTAGGTAGTGTTGCTAAAGTAAGCTGAGTAGGGCT
>CAYODP010000044.1:0-6502 GCA_964402815.1 uncultured Candidatus Saccharibacteria bacterium
GAGGAATACTACAATTAGAAACGTGAGATAACTTATAATGTTCTTCATAACTTCTTTTGTTTATTGGAATACTATGAAGCTTGTCTAATAACATATTAGTCGTGCTTTTACGTTTCTTTTTATAGTGCATCATCGCCCTCCTTTTGAGTTAATCATTGGTCTCGGGCGCCATCTTTGGCAACGCAAATAAACAAAAATGGCACCGCGAGGGTGTCTAGCCAAACCAATCCGAAGGTATACCCTTACCGACCAGTATCTCACGATGCCATTATCACCGGCAAAGATAATCGGATTATTGGTTTAACTAGACAACCTTATTATAACGATTCTCAGGTTTTCTGGCAAGGTTTTCGCAAGTGATTCTCTAAAAGGAACTTGTCCCAAAGGCTGGAAATTGCCAACGGGAGGAAAAGAAACTGGAGTGGGGTCATTTTATTATTTAACCGCTACGGCAAGCATATTTAGTAATCCAGAAGGCAGCATCAAGGTTAGAGGATTACCTTATCGGTTTACTTACACCGGTGATATTTATGACGGCGAGCTTCATAATGAGAACACCGGTGGGTATTATTGGTCGCGTACGGTTAGTTCCGCTAGTGTTGACTATTATTTTCTTGTTAATGCTAGTATTGTTGACCCAGCTCGTTATAGCAATCGTTACTATGGTTTCTCCCTCCGTTGTATTACTACACCTACTAGCTAATTGGTGGGAGAGGGGAGGGGATTAGTCTTAACTAAATCATTTTTCTCAAGTGACCCGTTCGCGCGCCCATCTTTATGGGGCGCTCTCTCTTCGCAACAAGCTTTGTTGCTCTTTTAGTCACTTGGAGAAAAAGATTTAGTTAAGACCTATACGGTAGTGGTGAAAATATAGAGTGTGGCTCAGCCTTATAAAACGACCGCCTTATAGTGGGATTAGACAGAAGTGGCTACAAAAAACTTAATTGAGAAAAAGATTTAGTTAAGACCTATACGATGGCGACAGAGAAATAGTATTAGAGAACTGATTGACTTCAGGGGTGGTGAATTTATGTTCTTAATGTTTGTTCAAGAAGTTTTAATTAAGAACTATACAGTAGTGGTAACATTTGGCTTTGGCGTCAAAAAGGAAAGGCCCCCTTCGAAGAAGGGGGCTACATAGGTAGATACGGCAGTGCTGCTAAAGAAGTTTGTGAGGCGTTCTCGTAGTAAGGAGAACGGTTGACCATCCAGGCGGTATATACAACTACCGCGGGTTCTTCTGGATGTCGTGGGGGTAATCGTGAATGACTGGCGTTTGGGGCATTTTAGTGCTTTTTGCACATATGTGCGTTGGACAAACGTAGAACATTGGGACTAGATGGGACTAGTGTGACGATTACGAACAAAATTCTTGAGGGTTGGGGGCTAGACCATGCTTAACTGTAATGAGTAGGAGTAGAAAATCTAAGATTAGAACGTCTCCAAAAGGAGTAGTAGTGAGTCAAGGATTGACTCTGAAATAGAAATGATAGATTTAACAAACGAACCTATGACATACAGATGTTCTTTGACAGAACTTTTACAAGCAATGGTTGGGAAGAACCCTAACCTTTGCATTGCCGTAAATGTTCTACTTGGCTTCCGGAGGCATCTCCTTGGTCAAGTGTAATTTCATTATAGCACACATGGTTATAAAAGTCAATACTGCTTTAGCATATTTTTGTATTTTTTGACAAATTATGGCTTTTTACCCCTGTTAGTCTCTGGAATAAATGTTGTAAATTTTACAACATTTAGACTGGAGATAAGTGATTTTAGACCGTTAAAACCAGAAGGAGCACTCCGGTGGGGAGTGCTCCTGAAGAGAGATGTATTATATTACTCTTTGTCGATGACTTCGCCTTCGACAGGTTCGTCACCAGCGTTGTCGCTACCGTTGTCGGCAGAGCTTTGGTCGTCATCCTTGGCGTCGGTAGTGGTGTTTTGATACATCTTGGCGCCGATAGGCATGAGGACGTCGTTCAAGGTCTTGAGGGCGGATTCGTACTGGTCTTTACCAGCGTTAGCGTCATCAAGAGTTTTACGGGCGGTTTCGGTAGCGTCTTTAATCTTTTTGACGTCGTCATCAGAGATCTTGTCTTTGTACTCGTCGGGCATTTTCTCGGCTTTGTAGATAGTGTTCTCGAGTTGGTTTTTGGCGTCAATCGACTCACGTTTCTTCTTATCTTCCTCAGCGTGAGCTTCGGCCTCCTTTTGAGCTTTTTCGATATCTTCTTTGCTCATGTTGCCGGAGTTCTGAATGGTGATAGATTGCTCTTTGCCGGTTCCCTTGTCTTTGGCGGTAACATTTAAGATACCATTAGCGTCAATATTGAAGGTAACTTCAATCTGAGGGACACCACGAGGGGCGGGAGCAATACCATCGAGGATGAAGCGGCCGAGAGATTTGTTGTCGGCGGCCATTTCGCGCTCACCCTGCAAGACGTGGATTTCTACCTGAGGCTGGTTGTCGGCGGCAGTAGAGAAAACTTCGGACTTGGAGGTAGGAATAGTGGTATTGCGCTCGATGAGCTTAGTAGAAACGCCTCCCATGGTCTCAATGCCCAAGGAAAGCGGAGTAACGTCAAGCAAGAGAACGTCTTTCACATCACCTTGCAAGACACCACCTTCGATAGCGGCACCAACGGCCACGACTTCGTCGGGGTTGACACCTTGCATTGGGTCTTTGCCGAAGATTTTCTTAACTTCTTCGACGACGGCCGGCATACGGGTCATACCACCGACCATGACAATCTCATCGATGTCTTTGGCAGTGAGCTTAGCATCTTTGAGAGCCTTCTCAACCGGCTCAGCAAGACGGTCGAGAAGAGGCTTGACCAATTCTTCCATCTTGGCACGGGTCAAGGTGTACTCGAAATGCTTAGGGCCATCAGCGTCGGCAGTTAAGAACGGTAGGTTAATCTCGACTTCTTTCGCTGTAGAAAGCTCTTTCTTAGCTTTCTCGGCTTCGTCTTTGACACGCTGCATGGCGGCAGCATCGTCGCGAATATCAATACCGGATTCTTTCTTGAACTCGTCAAGCAAGAAGTTGACGATAATATTATCGAAATCTTCACCACCGAGATGAGTATCGCCGTTCGTGGATTTTACCTCGAAGACACCATCACCGATATCGAGGATGGAAACATCAAAAGTACCACCACCGAGGTCGAAAACGGCAATTTTCTCATCTTTTTTGCTCTCGAGGCCGTAGGCCAAGGCAGCAGCGGTAGGCTCGTTGATAATGCGGCGCACTTCGAGGCCAGCAATCTTACCGGCATCTTTGGTGGCTTGGCGCTGAGAATCGTTAAAGTAAGCTGGAACGGTAATAATAGCTTCGGTGACTTTCTCGCCGAGGAAAGCTTCAGCGTCGGCCTTAATCTTGGAAAGAATCATAGCAGAGACTTCCTCTGGAGTGTATTCTTTGCCATCCATCTCGACAGCGACACCGTTACCCTTCTTGACAATCTTGTACGGCATGATGTCGAGGTCGCGCTGGACTTCTTTGTCATCAAACTTGCGGCCGATAAGGCGCTTGATGCCGTAAATGGTGTTCTTAGGGTTGGTCACGCGCTGGCGCTGAGCGACTTTACCAACGAGGCGGTCGCCTTTCTTAGTAACAGCGACGACGGACGGAGTAGTACGGTCGCCTTCGCTGTTCGTAATGACTTCGGGTTTGCCGGCGACCATGTAGGCGAAGGCTGAGTTGGTAGTACCGAGGTCAATACCAATAATTTTTGACATAGTTGTCCTCCTTTTCATTTAGATTCGCTAGTCGTCTTTTCGGGACACGCTCACGCTCGCTTCGTCCGCTCCTCGTTAGTCGCGGAGATTCCCGAGAAAGACTTTTAGCGAATCTTTTGCAATTTCGTAACTTTCTATGAATCTATTGTATTTCATTAGCACTCATATGTCAAGACTGCTAATTAACTTTATTTTAACAAATTAGCACTTGGATGTCAAGACTGCTAATACAGTTTTGCTGATTGTGCCGCTCAAAAGAGGTAGAGTTACTCTATCTTCGCTTGTTATCTTCGGTAGGGTGTCTATAATACTTAATTCTTTTGCCATCCTGTCGAGTTCCATTACTTCCTTAACTACCAAAAAAGCGGGGTCCTGTCCCGCTATGAGGTGGACCAAGAGCTTTCGCTCAGCCCAGTAATTGCATTATGGCACACTTTTATAAAATTACAACGGCCTTTTTGGAAAAACTGTTAGTTTACAATAGGCTGGGAGATTTGTCAATGATTTTCTTATTGACTTTTTAGCTGATGTGTGGTATAATGGAGAGATAGGGTACTAATTACCTCGAAGAGATTACCTTGAGAGGGGTTTCTGGGGATTTTGTGGGGAATTGGGGTTGACGAGGTGAGATTCGTGCGGTAGAATAAGGGTATACTGATATTGACCGACCCGAAGAGGGGCGGATTTTTGGTTGAAAACCATGAAGACGGGTCGATAGCGATATTTAATCCAGATAAGAGGAGGAAAATGGAAGGTTTAGATTTAAAACAGTTGACAGCAATGGTGGGAGTGATTGCGGAGGAGAAAGGTCTCCCCGAGGAGACGGTGCTGGATGTCGTACAGATGGCGATTGCAGCGGCTTGGCGGCGTGATAACGGCGATAAAGAGATGAATGTGCGGGCTTTGCTCGATACGAACACTGGTAAGGCCAAAGTGTTCGTGAGCCGCGAGGTGATTGAAGATGGTTTGGCCTATAATCCGTCCACCGAGATTCCACAAGAGGAAGCAAAGAAGATTAAGGCCGATGCGGAGATTGGCGACATCGTGGAAGAGGCGCACGAGGTGGAAGATTTTGGGCGCGTGGCAGCGATGACGGCGAAGCAGGTAGTGGTGCAGCGGCTGCGCGAGGCGGAACGCGATGCGGTGCTGGCAGAGTTTGAAGACAAGATTGGTACCGTGGTGAACGGGGTGGTTTCGCGGGTAGACCCACGAATGGTGCATATTGACATGGGGCGAGCGCGCGGGATTATGCCACGCAGCGAACAGATTGACGGCGAATATTACACCGTAGGCGAGCGGATTAAGGTTTATATTAAAGGGGTGGAACATGACGAGAACCGGGCGCAGCTGATTTTGTCACGCGGGAATGCGGACTTTATCGAGTATCTATTCCGTCAAGAAGTGCCAGAACTAGAAAATGGCGCGGTAGAGATTAAAGGGATTGCACGCGAGGCGGGACGCCGGACGAAGATTGCGGTTCGGTCGACCGTGCCAGGTGTGGACCCAGTAGGAACGTTCGTGGGAGGACGCGGGATTCGGGTACAGGCGATTATGAACGAGATTGGCGACCGCGAGAAGATTGACATCATCAACTGGAGTGACAATGCACAAGAGTACATTCGCGAAGCTTTGAGCCCGGCCGAGGTGGTGAAAGTGGAAATTGACGGGAAAAAGGCGAAGGTGTATGTAACGGAAGACCAACAGTCGATTGCGATTGGCAAACAGGGGCAAAACGTGCGCTTGGCGTCGAAATTGACAGGATATGATATTGATATCGAGCTAGCTAAAGCACCAGAAAAGAAGAAGCGGAAGAATGCTGAAGATGCTCTGCTCAATGCCCTTAGCGATGCGGAAAGCGAAGAGCCGGGAGAAGTAGTAGCGGAAGAAACAGAGGTAGTAGAAGAAGCGCCGGCTGCTGCTAACGAAACCGAGAAAGCTCCAGAAAAAGAGACAACAGAAGAAAAGACAGAAGAAGCTGCCAAAGAGAAGACTGAGAAAGCCGAGAAAGAAGAAGCAGTAGAGGCTCCAGAGACAGAAGTCGCTGAAGAGACCGCTAAAGAAGAGTCAGCGGAAGCTGTAGAAGAAAAACCTGAGACTACGGAAGCTAAGTAGCTCAAACCAAGAGAAAATCCCACTCGAAATGAGTGGGATTTTTGAGGCTAAAAGGACTTAGCGACGGTAGTGCTGATGGGCGGTGCTGACGGAGTAAGCTTCCTCGTAAAAGGGGTCGTGATAATTGGCGAGGAAGTTCGCAGCGCTAGAGATGGGCAAGAAAACCAACTTGTGCCATAACCACACTAGGGCGACCGTGATACCAAACGCAACAACGCAAAAGCCGCCGATAATTCGGCTGGCGGGCTGCTTCGTCACAGAGACGAGCTGACGCAAGATTTGATAATCAAGCGCGGCAAGCTGCGCGGGCCTAGAAGCTTCGGGAAGTTGCGAATCGGAATCTTGTGATACCTCAAGGTCACTATAGGCTCCAGCGAGAGACCGGCCAACTAGCATAATGCCAATAAGGCAGAGCAGGCCGATAGCGGCGAGAACCAGGACGCTGAGCGCAAGGTCTTTGCGGTTCATGGACTTTAGGACGTGCATGATAAAACCCTCCTGTTGCAAAAATTGTCCTATTTAGCAAAGCTGCGAGAGGCGATGATTCCCTCTACGCGAGTATTATAGCATATTCTGCGAAAAAATGGGAGGGGGCTTAATACCAATTATTGGTTGTTATTCATCTCTGTTCTTCTAGAGAGAAAGC
>CAYODP010000045.1:0-6463 GCA_964402815.1 uncultured Candidatus Saccharibacteria bacterium
AGGAATACTACAATTAGAAACGTGAGATAACTTATAATGTTCTTCATAACTTCTTGTGATTGGAATACTATGAAGTTTGTCTAATAACATATTAGTCGTGCTTTTACGTTTCTTTTTATAGTGCATCATCGCCCTCCTTTTGGCTGTAGTTTTGATACAGGAGATAAGTTACATTTCTCGTGCTATTTTTGCAACTTATCTCCCTACACCCTTGGATGCACATTTTTGGCAACGCAATAAAACAAAAACGACACCGCAAGGGTGTTCAGCCTATATTAAACTTAGTATCTTTCGATAGTAAGCCTAAACTTACGGTGCCGTATCTTGCGGCCCAAAATCGAAAAAATGACACTAAGTGTAAAATTAATATAAGCTGAACAATTTCATTATAACAAATTCCGGCGTATGCGCAAGGGGGTTAGCTCAGAATCTTGCGGAGTTTAGATGGGTTGGAAATTGCCAACGGGAAATACCGATGGACAATTTCATCAGCTGAACGTACAAGCTGATATTGCTGACAGCGAAGCTGGGAGCGCTAAAATTAGGGATTTACCTTACTATTTTCATTATAGTGGACGTATACACAAGGGGGCTTTAGGTGATACCGAAACGTCGCATGGACGCTGGTGGTCACGCACTATCTACGATAGATACAGTGTGTATCGGTTATACATAGATGTAGAATTTGCTAATCCAGTTAGTATAGACGCTTGTTATCTTGGTTTCTCCCTCCGTTGTATTACTACGCCTACTAGCTAATTGGTGGGAGAGGGAGGGGATTAGTCTTAACTAAATCATTTTATAAGATAATAGCCACTTCTACTAATCCCGCTAACGGGGTCTAGGTGAGCCTCTCATCATCTCGAGCTAAGTCTATTTATTTCCAATACTTTGTCACGAGAATCTGACCCGGCTCAGCCTTATAGAACGACCACCTTATAGCGGGATTAGCTAGAAGTGGCTACAGGAAAAACCTAATCGAGAAAATGATTTAGTTAAGACCTATACGGTTGTGGTAAAAATAGTTGTATAAAAGTAATTAGCTTCAGAAAAGGTAAATCTATATTCTTAGACGTTCTCTTTGTGAAATGATTTAGTTAAGACCTATACGATAGTGGGAAGTTGTAGGGACTAGAATTATTTGGTGGTTGCCGTCACCGTAACTTCAGTTGAGTATGTATCAGCAGGAAGTGAAGGGCTAATTGATATACCAATATCAAATGTATGAGTAGTAGAATTGTTGCTAGAGTTTTTTGTATTATCGAATGGACTTGGGGTAGTAGTAATTGGGCTATATAATCCAGAAGCATTAAGTATACCCCAAGCATCATTGCCAGGCTTCACTGGGTTAGTATCAGAAACGACTGGAATATAATTATTAGAGTTTTCTTTACCAAGTAATCTTGGTTCTGTAGCACTTAGTAATACATTATAATCACTATTACTAGTCACTGTAGCTTCTATTGTTCCAGTAGCCACCGTATCTGCTTCAGCTGTTGCAGTAACTCCATCAGAAACGTCTAGAGTTATTGTTGGTGTTACGTTTACGGTGATATTACCATCTTTAGAACTTGGTGGAATAAGTGGTCTCTCATTTTTCTCCAAACCTCCAAGAGCTAAGCAGCGGATAGAGAATCCAAAGTAGCGGTAGTAATTTTCAGCCGGGTCAACATAACTATCATAGCTATGCATAAGGTTAGCTCTGTCAGAGTTATAAGCTTCTCGCGCCCACCAGTACCCATCAAGTTGCTGTACTGACCCTTCGAGGACATAACCAATCGGAACGAAATTATATGGTACTTTTTCAAACTTAGCGTTGCCTATTGCATCATTAGTAATGAGTGTAGCATTATATAGCGACTGAAACTGGCCGTTACTCCCTCCCGTCGGCAATTTCCAGCCCTTAGGACAAATACTGTCATTCGCAATTGTTATATTTTTATTACTACCTTCTCCGGCCGTAGCTGCAGTCCAATTATAATAGAATCCGTTAGTTTTATAGGTAGATTGTTCGTAGTAACTTTTTGCAGTGTACATATCAGAATTACTGAAATCATCCTTAGTTAATACTGTTAAGCTAGGCAGAAGCTGCCGTCTACTAGATACGTCAGAATCTTCTGGCGTGAGATAACTTTGATTTTGTGGGTCGACTAAGTTTGTGGCGCCTTTTAATCTTAAGTTTTGTTGCATCCAACAGTTGCCATCTTCGAGCTTAACTATGGTATATTTCTCATTATCACGTTTATCGGTGAGAGTGGCGGTTGGGTAGGCAGAGACTGGACTATTAGCTGCAGGAGTTTCTGTATTAGAACAAATTTGCTGGTTCATGTCTTGCATATAGGTAATATCTTTTATAGTACGATATTCTGTAGAGAAATCTTCTGCCGCATAAGCCTTAGTTATTTCTCCAAAACCTAAACTTGTACTACAATAACCTAAAAGGAGAGCTCCAGAAACAAACAGAATTCCCGTTGTTGCTAATATTTTATAAGGTTTATGTATTTTTAGCATTGGAGCCCTCCTTTTAGGTTAAAACACACCTTACGGAAGAACTTTTGCCTTAAAATAAAAACGACACCGTAAGGGTGTTTACGTCACACGCTGGCGATTAGAATCGCAGACTAGGACCCCTTCCGGTGCCGTTTCTATCTACGATTAAAAATCGCCTAGCTTAAATAACGTGTAACGTAAACATTTTTATTGTATCACAATCAATAGTTCTTGCCAAATTTCGTATGTTAGATAGTAATTAATGTGGGTAACTTGTAAAGGCTTTACAAGTTCAACTGTATTTTATCTCTGTTAATTTTGTGAAAAACACGTTTAATTAACGTAAAAAGGTTGGAAATTGCCAGCCGGTGATAATAATAACAATCCTGGTTCGTTTAGGCATTTAACTTTGCAAGCTAATATTTATACTGTTGGTTCTACGACTAATGCAACTTTGCTCCAACAGGGTCAACGCAAGGCGCAATCTTTACCTTATAATTTTCGTTACACTGGGCGCACTTATAATGGCGTTTTAGAATATGAAGCTTCAAATGCTCTTTGGTGGTCTCGTAGTCTTGTTAATGCTAATGGTGCATATAATTTATATCTTAGTGCTAGTAGTGTGATGCCAACTGATAGTAATTCTCGTTATCTTGGTTTCTCCCTCCGTTGTATTACTACACCTACTAGCTAATTGGTGAGAAAGGGGAGGGTAAAGAGTGGTATAATAGTGGTATTATGCCAGAGTTACCAGAAGTTGAGACGATTAGGCGAGGGTTGACGCCGTTAATTGTGAAGAAAAAAATTGTTCAAGTTGATGTAGATTCGCAAACGCGGAAAGCGTTTCAGGGGGATGAAGCAAATGTCGTAGATGCAGAAGTAGTAGAGATTAGGAGACGAGGTAAGGCGCTGCTGATTGACCTGAGTAATGGGTATACGATGATGGTGCATTTGAGGATGACTGGTCAGCTAATATGGCGCGATAACTTGTTCTCTCCGCGAGCTACTTTGTCAAAGTCTGCGACTACTCTCTCGCAGGATGTTAAATCCAGCTCGGTCCGTTGCTCGACTTTTCCGCGTATCTCATCGGAGATAACGACGTATCACGGACTCGTTTCTTCAAGTCTTCCGCGTAGTTTATCAAAAAATACTCCGTCTCAAGAAGATAGTATCTCATCGGAAGATGCCGCAGAGGAGTTAGATGATTTAATGGATGATGGATTAGATGCGGAGCGGGGAGCGTATGATGAAATCATGGCACATCAGTTTGCGGCGGGGCATCCGAGTAAAAATTTTATGGAGGAATTGCCTAATTCGCAAACCCGAGTAACTTTTGTGTTCAGTGACGGAAAGTTGTTCTTTAATGACCAGAGAAAGTTTGGATTTGTAAAAGTTTTACCAACGAAAGAGGTGGAACAAGAGAAGTTCATTGCAGAATTAGCAAAAGAACCGTGGGAAATGAGTGCAAAAGAATTGTTCAATCAATGTCAGAGACATAAGAATGCACCGATTAAAGCAGTTCTATTAGACCAGAAAGTGATTGCGGGGCTAGGGAATATCTATGCTGATGAATCATTATTTTATGCAAGTATACATCCGGCGCAGAAAGCAGGGGATTTAACGGAGGAACAAGTAGGGTTACTCTTGGAAGGGGCACGAAGTGTGATGATGGCGTCGATAGACTCGGGCGGTTCGACGATGGCGACTTATGTAAAACCGGATGGTTCGACTGGAAGCTATTTGGAGAATTTTGCGCAAGTGTTTCGGAGGGAAGGGAAGCCTTGTATAAGGTGTGGAACTGAGGTACAAAAGATTAGGGTGGCGGGGAGAGGAACGCATTTTTGTCCGAAGTGTCAAGTTTGCAAGGAAGCGCAGAAGAGTATTGAGAAAAATTAGTGATGTTGAGAGTGTTCTATGGTGCGAATCGAGCTGGGGCGGAGACGGAGATTAGGAAGATTCTAGGGGAAGATTATGAGGTATTGGAGGGGGAGAATTTAAATATAAATGACTTGCCGACAATTTTCCAGGGGGCGTCGCTTTTTGGCGCAGAGAAAAGACGGATTCTGCTAAAAGATGTGAGTGAAAATACGGCGGTGTGGGCGAAACTGGCTGATTATGTGGAGACGCCACATGAAGTGGTGGTTTGGGAACTGAAAATAGATAAGCGGTCTACGGGGTATAAGCAAATGAAAGAGGCGGGGGTGGAGCTGCGGGAGTTTGCGGAGCTAAAAAAGCCAGAAGCGAATTTGGTATTTGGGATTTTGGATGCGGCGCTGAGAGATGGGCGAAAAGCGGTAGAAATGGTAGAGAAAATTGAATTAGAGCAAGACCCGTTTATGTTTTTTGGATTGTTAGTGACGCAGGCGTTGAAAAAGTTTGAAGCAACTGGTGGAGCGAGGAAAGAACGTAAAATGGTAAAAGCGCTAGCGGAACTTGATATGCAAATGAAAAGTTCAACATTAGAGCCGTGGGAATTGATTAAAAGTTTTTTGGTAAGAGTGGGGAAGTTGTAAGATAAAAATTGAAAACGGAGTTTTAATGGTGGTTATGCTTGCTATTTTAGAGCGCTTTATGCTAGGCTGAGAGTAAGGACGAAAAGTCCCCAGGCATAACAGCTTTTTGCCTTTTGAGGGTGGAGTAGAAAGGAGGAAGCGTGAGTAGACTTATACTTCATATTTGTCTTTGGTTCTACTGTGCCTATTGGCGCCTGAGAATCAAACTTGCTCTTGTTCGTAAGAACCAGAGCAAGTAACTCATAAAACTTAATCCTATTCTAGCAAAACTAAACTATAATGTCTATACTTTTCGTCCGAATTGGGTGATTGTTGGTAAAAATTACTTGGCAACAAAAAATACCTCCTAAGAGGTATTTAGTTTGGTAGAGATTAAGCGGTGGCTTTGGCAGCTTTGGCAAACTTGGCTAGGGAAGCTTTGCGACGAGAAGCGGTATTTTTCTTGAGTAAACCTTTTTTGACGGCTTTGTCGTATTCAGATTGGGCTTTGGCCATGTTCGCTGGGGTAGGATTGGCCTTAAAAGCTTTGAGAGCGGTTTTAATATCGCTTTTAATCTCTTTGTTGTGCTCGGTGCGCTTGACGGCTTGACGAGCAGCTTTTTTGGCGGATTTAATAATCGGCATTAATCTTTCCTCGGGGTTAAATGATATTTTTAGTAATTCTTTGAGTCATTATACCTGATTTTGTGGAAAAAGTAAAGAGTTGCTTGGCAATTTATGAAAGAAATGTAGTATAATGGTAATGTATAAAAGGAAAATCGAAATGGAAATTACATTTAGCTGGGTGTTGTCGCAGATTTTGACAGTAGTTGAGTATGCGCTTTTGGGTGCGTCGTACTTGGCGAAGAAGCGCAAAGCGGTGGTGATACTTGATATTATCTCGATGACATGTGGGATTTTTGCTTTTGTGCTGCTCGGGGCGGATTTGGGCATGGCGATGTCGGTGATTATTTTGATTGCAAACTTTTACTATCTTTGGGAAGAATCACCGAAAAGGCAAGAGACAGAGAAGAAGTTGCGCTTAAACGCAAAAGAGCGAGCGAAACGTGCAACACGAGATAAAATACGACGAGCGATTGTACTCACTGCGGTGCTACTCGGGATTGGAGTTGTGACGGTACTGACTTATGATGGGCCGCTAAGTTTGTTGTCGGTGGCGGCAACGGTGTTGTATGAAGTGTCGATTTGGCAGAAGAGTACAAAAGTGTATAAGTTTTTGGGAATCCCAGTGGCGTTTTGTTGGATGACTTATAATGGTTTCGTGAAGTCGCCATTTGGTGTGTTGTGTGAAATGGTAATGTTCACGACGTCGATTGTAGGTTATGTGCGGGAAGTGAAGGCGGAAAAACAACAGCCAAAACAGGTTGCACGGCGAAAGAAGAAGTAGTAGCTATATAAATAAATTGCCTACATTCACCCCTCAAGTGCAACAGTAGCATTTTGAGTACATACAGCATAGT
>CAYODP010000046.1:0-5780 GCA_964402815.1 uncultured Candidatus Saccharibacteria bacterium
AGGTAGGTGTTATTCCTTACCATGGGTGCGCTCTACCGACTGAGCTATCGAGGCACGGTAACTAATAACTCTGGAATATCTTTAGGAAAATCACCAGAACTATGTTTAGTATACCACAGTCGGGGAGACTTGTGAATACAGAAGTTACAACTTATTGCACAAAGATTTGAGTTAATTCTGCAGCAATTTAGCTAAGCGGCCACGCACGCCACTATCAGCAGGGGCGCCGGCCAAAGTATCAAGTGCAACGCGCAACAATCCTAGTGCAGTAACATAAGAATGGTCAAGAGTTGTACTCGTCTGATTATCAATACCGGGAATGTCGGCTGAGTTAACTAGATGCACAACAGGGCGTCGCGCGAAAGGCAACTCCTTAAACCAGTCCGTCGAACTTAGAACGTCTTGAAGCTCGCTAAGACCGGCGCCGCCACCACAGAGGAGGATTTTATTAGGGAGCATCTCGCTAAGGTTAAAATCTTCCAAAGTAATCTGGACACCAGAAAGCCAGACGGCAAGATTGCGCTGAATGGCGAGCAGCATTTGTTCGCGCATATCATCAGGAACTTTAGTAGGGTTATTAATGCTCAATTTGTAGCGCTCAGCGGTTTCAAAATCAACATCTAGAGCTTCGGCAATTTGATGAGTAAAGCTACGCCCACCAACGCCAAACATTTTAGTACCTTCAACCCCACCATCGTCAATTACGGCGATATCGGTGGTGCCGCCACCAATGTCCATAACAATCGCCGATAAGCTACCGTCTAAATCGCTACCAAGGCAAGCGCGACAAACGGCAAAAGGCTCCACAGCGACAGCGAGTAAATCGAGCGAAAGTTCCGCACAGACTTTTTCAATCGCGGAGACGTGCACTAAAGGCGCAAAAGCTGTATAAAATTGAATAACAACATCCGTACCTTTAAAGCCGATAGGGTTGGAAATTTTATAACCGTCAATAGTGATAGAAACAATTGCGGAATTAATAAGACGAATCTCGACATCGGGATTGTTAGTTTCGTCGGCGATTTCTTTACGGGCTTGTGACCCAGCGCGCTCTTGAACGCGCTTAATAATGAGACTCATTTCCTGCTCGGTGAGCGGCTTATTGCCGTTTTGACGGCGGTAGCGAACGGTAGCAGTGTTACCCTTGATAAGTTCACCAGCAATCCCAACTACAGCGAGGCGACTGGTAGTATTAGCGGCATGTTCGGCTTGATTGAGGGCAGCTTCGCAAACGTTTACCACGGCCGGGATGTCGGCGATGGCACCAGCGTACATATTATTAGCGCCTTGACGAGCCTTGCCTACGCCAATCACAGCCAAATTACCGTCCTTTTCTTGTTTAGCGATAACGGCTTTAACAAATTCAGTACCGATATCGAGCGCTAAAATAGTGTCGTTCACATTGCGCGTAGAGCGCAACTCAGATTCGACGTCAGCGGGCACTGCGTCGACACCAGCCGTCTTGGCGGCTTCGGCCACAGCCTTCATTTTTGCTTTAGTTACGCTAACGGTTTTAGAGAAAAAGCCCATACTTTATCTTCCTATATTTTATACCTCTTCGTAGCTTCCGTCGTCATTCCATTCCATATAATCAATTTCAATTTCGGGGGATTCGGAATCATCATCAAAATCGTAGTCTGGCGTTACGGGAATAAAAGCCATGAGTTCATCAATCAACTCAGTAATAGGCCGATATTGCTCGGGAGCAGTAATAGTGACAGGCTGGTATTTGAAGGCGAAGGAGATTGTCCAATCTTTTTGGTCGTTCTTGCCGTAAAGACTGATAGAAACTAACTGATGAGTGAAGTTGTTAATCTCCAGCTCAATATCAAAGTCATCGAGGTTAGAGTTACTAGACAAGTCGGAAGCAGAGATATTAAAATCGTCACTCGAAAAACGCTCGGAGCTACCCATAGATTCACTGAATTTATTGTAGCAGGCGTAAATTTGGTTGGCGGAGTCGGTACGTGCAGCAGCGTTCGCAAAATTAGCCAGTTGTTCGTAATTAATTTTGGCGCTATATAAACTGTTTTTGAAACCTACATCAGCGGAAGTGCCGTGCGTGGGATTAGTAATCTTAGCAACTTCAAGGAAATGATTTTGTTGGTAAAGTTCGGCAGCTTGAGCGTTAGGACTATCGGCTAAGACATTCATCATGCAAGAATAAAATTCTTTGGCTTCGGACGCATCTTCACCATTCTCATCAATGGCGTCGATAATATCGGGAACTGAAATTTGCCACCACTCGTCGTCAACCAATTCAGCTAGGTCGACGATGCTAGCAGCGGTTTCGTCGTCGGTGACAGAAATTGAGTTATCAGTGAAGAAACGTTGAATTGATTCTTCAAGTTCTTCGGTGCGCAAATAGAACACGCCGTCTGACATCATCACATTGCCGATTTTAAGGTTATATGGGTCATCTGAGAGGCTGTTGCCATTAGCGTCTTTCGGCGCGAGCACTAAAGATAAAGTAGAACTATTAGCAATACCACTAGTATCAGCATCTAGAGTAGCCATCACGAGTGGACCTTCGGAATCAGAATTATGAATAGCGCCAGTCATGACGATATTCTTTTCGCCGAGAAAACCACCTACTGCGTCGAGGGCGACTTTTTCGGGATTACTATAGAAAACGAAAAACCAAATCGCTACACCGGCAATCGCGAGCGCTAGAACGGCTAGAATTGATAACAAGATAACCAAACCTTTACGCTTCGGCTTAGGCGAATCAACAATGACGCTTTGAGAATTAGTAAAACTATCGAGCGGTGCGGCCTGGGTAACGGTAGTCTCGGTGACAGTTTCGGTAATCGAAGGCTCTGCAGCAGCGTCCGCCGAACCAGCTTCAGCAGTGACAGTATCGGTAACGGTAACTTCTGGCTGGACAGGAGCGCCTGGCTCAACCACTTGCGCAGATTCTTCCTCAATGATTACATCATCAACTGCACCCGGAACTTCTGGGTTAGTATTAACTGGTTCGTTAGTTTGCGCATCTTGCGTTGGCAGGTCGTCGCCCTGCATCTTGGGGTCTTGCTCCATAGCCCTCCTTATTTTTGTATTAATTATAGCACAGGAAATAATAAATGTAAGGACTTTTGTGCTATAATCTATTTATGGATAATTTTGTGATTAAAGATATTAAAGCACGACAAGTGCTTGACAGCCGGGGTAATCCAACGGTTGAGGCAGATGTTTTTCTTAATTCGGGTCACGCTGCACGCGCCATCGTTCCTTCTGGAGCTTCCACGGGCGACGGCGAGGCGCTGGAGCTTCGCGATGGCGACCCGAAATATTATAACGGTAAGGGTGTGTCGAAAGCAGTTTGGAATGTTAATCATGAGATTCACGACGTCTTAGTTGGTAACTCGGCCGACCAAGCCCAAGTTGACCAGTTGATGCTGGAGCTTGATGGGACAGAGAGCAAGAGCAAACTAGGCGCTAACTCAATTCTCGCTGTGTCGTTAGCAACAGCGAAAGCTGCGGCCAAAGCGCGGAATTTACCATTCTATCAATATGTCGCAACGATTGCGGGCACGACGCGCGACATGTGCTTGCCGCTACCGATGATGAACGTGATGAACGGTGGCGCACACGCAGATTGGTGCACGGATTTTCAAGAGTATATGATTATTCCACGCAGTGCTGGCACGATTGCTGAAGCTGTGCGAATGGGTTCGGAAGTGTTCCAAGCTTTGAAGCGAGTTTTGAAAGACCGTGGCTACCCTGTAACAGTGGGAGACGAAGGTGGTTACGGGCCAAAAGTCCGCGACGGTAACAATGAACCGCTCGAATGCATTATGGCGGCCATCACGGCGGCAGGCTACCAGCCAGGGCGCGATATTGCGATGGGGCTAGACGTGGCGTCGTCAGAGTTCTGGAATCATGACCATTATGAACTAAAGACAGATGGTTCATGGAAGACTTCAGCCGATATGATTGATTGGTATACTTGGGTGATTGATAATTACCCACTGGTGAGTATCGAGGATGGTCTTGACCAGCACGACTGGGAAGGTTGGAAGGCTCTAACTGACCGTTTGGGTGACCGCGTACAGCTAGTTGGTGACGATTTGTTCGTGACCAATATTAAACTGCTCGAGTACGGAATTTCTGAACACGCTGGAAATGCGATTTTGATTAAGCCAAATCAGATTGGTACTTTGACCGAGACGATTGCGGCGGTAAAGATGGCAAAATCTGCAGGGTACCGCACGGTAATGTCGCACCGTTCGGGCGAAACCGAAGATACTTCAATCGCACATCTGGCAGTTGGTTTGGGCACCGGCCAGATTAAGACTGGTTCCCTGTCACGTTCAGAGCGAATTGCGAAGTACAACGAGTTGATGCGCATCGCGGAAGACCGCCCGGATTTGCGCTTGGCAGAGCCGTTTGGCCGCTAGATTGATAAAAAGTGAATCCCCAGTCGTAAGGCTGGGGATTTTTGAAATAGCAAGTCTACATATTAGGAATGAACCGCTGCAAATCGCAGGCCAAATCAAAGCAACACACTTCTTCGGCTGGGCTCTTCACCATCACGCAAGGCTGATTCTGATAAATCGGTACCCAAACTACAGCCACATCGAGAGCAGTAATTGAGTCGCCCTGCTGCACAGAGTCAAGATTTGCGACCGGGTAGAGCATAGTAGCGTAACCGCCGAAACCATCGTCGAAGAGAACTTCGGACTCATTTAGTAGGTCATTTAGAGCCTGAAGTAATTGCTTTTGCAGCTCACCACCGTTCTCATCCAAGCAAAGCAGGCGATTAATCTCGATGGCGTCTTGCGCTTTAACGCCGCATTGTTCAAGCAAGCTCGGGAAAGCCGAAACTACGCCAGCTAAGAAATGCGGCTGGCTGAGCGCCTCTTGATAGATTGCGTCAATGGCGGCATCGTCATCACCGTAAAGGCTGAGATAATCAGCATCAAAGCCTTTCATGGCGAGCGTGCTAGCAGCAAAACCGGTTTCTGGCGCGGGTTGCTTGCTGCAGGCACCGGCCACGCAGATGATGGCAAAGATTAACACCAAAATGACACAAAGTGAGCTGCGATAGTGCTTGAAATTCTTAAACATTGTTCTTCCTCCAGTTGGCAATTTTAATTTTGCTACTCGCAGGCAGCGCTTCGCCTAGCCATGCTAGACCAGGCGCTGCCGACGAACGACTGGAGTAAACTTACCAAAAATGTACAATCAGCACAAAATGTGTTAATATATACTTCCATTGTAGCATACTTTTGCTTAAAAGTCAATAGTTTTATGCTAAATTGGGGTTTTTGCAAGCGGAATGGAGAGGCAATTTTAGCAGGTTGAGCACTCAAAATCTGCTTGCAAAGGCTAGCTGAGACATGGTACAATGAAGTTGTCTAGTTGAAATCAGTTAAACTTTGTTGACCTCGTTGGTGAAAATGGCGCCACGAGTGCAATCAATGAGGTTTTCAAAACTTTCTTGATTTCGGCTAGACACCCCTCGCGGTGCCATTTTTGTTTATTAGTAGCATCGCGACCATCGAAATCTACAAGAAGACTTGTGGCGAACAGAAAAGTCCTGTATAATAAGAGTGCTTAAACTTTCCATATTTATTATTGCTTTCGACGTATAAAACGGCATCGTAGCCCAAACGGCGAAAGCTTTAGCAATTGCTGTATGGAAGGTTTAAGCACCCGCTACGGTGCCGTTTTTGTTACTACGGTTCTTCATGTGGGTGTTTTAACCTAAAAGGAGGGCTCCATGCTAAAAATACATAAACCTTTAACTAGCAATAAAGTCACAATAGTTAGTTTAC
>CAYODP010000047.1:0-5700 GCA_964402815.1 uncultured Candidatus Saccharibacteria bacterium
GAGATGAAGTTCATATGCATCCTCTCAGTTTTGCTGAATTTATGTCCGTCTATTCGGGGACGAAACAGGACGGCTGGAATGAATATATGCTTTACGGCGGACTGCTGCCTATCAAGAATATTCCAAGTCCGGAAAAAAGGATTAATTTCCTCAAGTCGTTGTTTGAGGAAACCTATATTTCGGATATTGTAGGCAGACATAATATACGCAATCGAGCAGAATTAGAGGAACTCCTGAATATTCTTTCATCTGCTATTGGCTCGCTTACAAACCCGACAAAGTTGTCGTAGACACCGTGTTGCGGCATTATACCGCGCACATCAAATATCTGTCTATGTATAAGGGGCATATCAATGACGATACACAGGACAGACTAAAGGCTAAATTGGTTGAAGCCATATTGAAATTCCGCTTCGACCGATAGGAAGTAGCAAAGACAGGAAAAGCTGTCAAGGGTAAACTTCGCGCTTCGCGCCCTTGACAGCTTTTCATGTCTTTGCTTGTGGGTAGTTAAGAGGGTGAAATCAGTAAACTGCTTTCGCCCTCAATCCAGTATGGATGTTTGTTACACGATAGAGGGTGTTTCTCGCTTGATTTAAGCGCATTACAGCGGCGATAAGGACAAGGGTAAGGGTTTTATACTCCTACCCTTAAAAACGGTGTTCTATTGCGTAACATAGTAGACAATATTTCTTTGTACTGCCGTTTCCATTCCGTTCTTTTCCATTCCTGCGATTCTGCCGCTATATCGTGCTTCAAAGGAGAGGGGTTAGGGGAAAGGATAGGAAAGGAATAGGTATTTGATTAAATCTGTATTTGGTTTTTCTTTAGTTAGTTATATCTTTATTTTATTGCGTTGGATTTTCCGATGTCGGATAACCCGGTGTCGGAAAATCCAATATCGGATAATCCAACACCGGGAGTTGTTACGGTGTTCAAAACCCGTCTAATCCAATCGCTTTATAAAACTGCTGATTTCTTGGGTAGGTATGTTACGCAGTAGAGGTTAAAAAGTCCTTGATTTATGCGGCTTTCAGAGCATGGAAAACACGTAGACGATATTTTATATTTCTACCCTCGAAAATGGCGTTCTACTGCGTAACAAAAAGCAGAGAACCGACCACTAATGAAAGTGATATGTTCTCTGCTCTTGTTTGCACCCTGTTTGTCAGCGTTAATGATAAGTTATTGTGAATACTTCCTTATCAACGTAAAACTAAAGCTTAACGTATTTAGCAAAAATTTGCTAAATATTATATATAATATATATGTCTCAACAAAAACTCCTCACTTATGCGAGGAGTTTTTGATAACCTAGCTGCTAAATATTAGAGTTCAGCAACATCTTCGGCAGAAGGAACACTCTTCATATCGGAAGTTTCGGCAGAAACTTCGGCTTGCTCAGCATCAGTGACGCTCAGCGGAGTGACGCCAGTACCAACTGGAATCTTACGACCAATGATGACGTTTTCCTTGAGACCGTTCAAATGGTCGACGCGACCATTGATGGCAGCATTAATCAAGACGCGAGTAGTATCTTGGAAGGATGCAGCCGACAAGAACGAATCAGAGAAGATAGAAACTTTGGTAATACCCAGCAATAAGCTTTGGTAAGTAGCAGGTTGTTTACCCTTAGCTTCAAGCTCTGCGTTCTCAGCGATGAGCGCAGCTTTTGAGGCAATGTCGCCCGACACAAAGCTGGAATCGCCGGCATCATCTACCATGACACGGCTAAACATTTGGCGAACGATAATCTCCAAGTGTTTTGCGGAAATCTCGTGGCCTTGCGCAGCGTAAACCGAGATAACGTCGTTCATGATGTAACGAGCGGTCTCTTCGGCGCCTTTGTACTTAAGCAAATCTTGCAAGTTCAAGGAACCGGTAGTGATGCGGTCGCCAGCTTCGAGACGGTCACCGTCTTGGACAAGCAATTCAACATCATTTGGTAGCTCAAGCTTTACGGCAGCACCGGCTTCGGCGACGACAATAATAGCATCTTTGGTAAGTTGTGCATTACCATCAACTGGAGCGATGAGCGGTTCTTGGCCATCGCCTTTATCGGCGACAACATCACCAGTTTTGACTGACGTGCCATCTTTCACACGGGCCGTGCGACCTTCGAGCGGCAAGCGGAAAGTGTCACCACTATCAGGAGTAACCGTTACAATATAGCGATTGGCTTCTTCGGTAACCAGAACCGTACCATTAACCGGTGAAACGAAGGCTTGACCTTTTGGTACGCGAGCTTCGAGAAGCTCTTCGACACGTGGAAGACCACGAGCGATAGCGCCGGAGCCGGCCACACCAGAACCGTGCTTCGTATCGAGGGTCAGCTGCGTGCCTGGTTCACCGAGCGACTGTGCGGCAATCACACCAACTGGCTGGTTTGGCTCCACCAAAGCACGGGTGGACATATCGACGCCGTAAGCCTTACGCGGTACGCCATTGACGGCAGTGGTAGTGAGGACGGATTGAATTTTTACCATTTCAATTTTGTCGTCATTTTCAATCTGCTCAGCCATTTCTTTGGTGATGAGCTGGTCGGCGTCAACGTAGCCAGGAACTGGTTCGGCTGTGTAACGACCAGCAATACGAGCAGCAAAACCGATACCAGTGTATTCGCTTTCATTGCGATAGACTGCAAAACCTGGGTCGGGAGCTTCTTCGTTGGTAGTGAAGACATCTTGCGCCACATCAACGAGACGACGAGTTAGGTAGCCAGAGTCGGCCGTACGAAGTGCGGTAGACACCTGCCCCTGACGAGCACCACGAGTGGCGATGAAGGATTCAAGCGTATTGAGACCTTTCTTATAACTCGACTTAACCGGAAGCTCGATTTCATTGTTGTTAATATCAACCATGATACCAATCTCAGCGGAAGCAAGTTTAATATTAGAGACACTACCACGAGCACCAGAGTTGACCATGACGGCGATATCAGTATCCATTTCGGCAAGTTTGCCCTTGAGGAAGTCGGAAATCTTTTTATCAATATCGCGCCAGTTGGCTACGGTAAGACTATAACGTTCTTCTTCAGTAACTAAACCTTGGTTGAATTGTTCCTGAATTAAGGCAGTCTTAGCATCACCTTCGGCGATGAAATCATCAATTTCGGGATAAGTTGGGTAATCGTCCTTGGCCGTCGAGACAGAAGCGATAGTTTCGTACTCGAAAGCGAGGTTCTTGACGGCATCGGCGGTTTTAACCGTCATTTCGGCACCATACATGTCAAAGATATCAGCCATCACTTTCTTAAGTTGTTTGCTAGTCTGGACGGAATCATCATATGGGTAATCTTTAGGCAAAACTTCGTTGAAGATGACACGGCCGAGTGTAGTGTTGCGAATTTCACCTTTGGCAAAGACGCGAATTGGAGTTTGCAGAGCAATTAAGCCTTGGTCAAGTGCCATTTCAGCTTCGTAGACAGAGCTAAAAGGTTTAACTTTGTCGGTAGCGGTACCAGGTTTATCATAAGTTAGATAGTAAATGCCTAACACTACATCCTGATAAATAGCTAACACCGGAGCGCCATCAGCTGGTTTCAAAAGGTTCTTACCAGCAGACATCAGCTCGCGAGCTTCAGCCTGTGCGGCATCAGACAATGGTAAATGCACGGCCATCTGGTCGCCATCGTAGTCAGCATTAAAGCCGGAGGCTACGAGAGGATGAAGCTGAATCGCTTTACCTTCAATAAGTTTGGGCTGGAAAGCTTGTACCGAAAGACGGTGCAGAGACGGAGCGCGGTTTAGTAAAACGTACTTACCTTGAATCACTTCGTCGAGACCGTCCCAAACCACGGCTTCACTAGCTTCAATCATACGAGTAGCCGAGCGAATATTGGCGGCGTGCTCATTAGCAATTAACCAAGAAATGACAAATGGCTTAAAGAGTTCGAGTGCCATTTGTTTCGGCAGTCCGCACTCATTAAGTTTCAAGGTCGGGCCGACCACGATGACAGAACGGCCGGAGTAGTCAACGCGCTTACCAAGCAAGTTCTGACGGAAGCGACCTTGTTTACCTTTGAGAAGGTCGGAAATACTCTTGAGTTTACGGCGACCGTTTTGTGCGCTAGCACTACGGCTACCGTGGACAGCAGAGTTGTCAATCAGGGCATCAACGGCTTCTTGCAACATGCGCATCTCGTTGTGACGAATCACAGCCGGAGCATTCAACTCAATAAGTTTCTTCAAGCGGTTATTACGGTTAATCACGCGACGATAGAGATCGTTAAGGTCGGAAGTCGCAAAGCGTCCGCCAGGCAAAGCAATCATCGGGCGAAGGTCTGGTGGAATCACCGGCACTACCGTCAGGACGAGGTCAATTGGTTTAATACCAGCAGCTTCCATACCTTCAAGAACTTTGAGTCGCTTCATAATGCGCTTTTGCTTTTGGCCTTTGGCAGCTTCGACTTCTTCGCGAAGCTCGGAAATCATAGTTTTGAGGTCGATTTCTTCAAGCAACTTTGTAATAGCCGTAGCGCCCATTTCTACTTCAACGAGGTCGGCATATTCTTCGGGTAAGTTGCGGTAAGCTTGCTCGGTGATAACGGCACCTTTTTGGAGACCACCTAAAGCATTCTTGCGAGTAGAGTAATCATTTTCCAGAGCTTCCATTTCTTTGGCCTGCTCATCGGCGAGCGCAACTGCATTAGCGTTTTTATCTTCGGCAAGTTTCTCATAACGCAACCGGATTGCTTCACGAGCAGCAACGGTAGAAGCTTCGAGATCTTCAAGTTTTTGAGCAATTTCAGCATCTTTAGCTTCAATAATTAAATATGAAGCAAAATAAACTACTTTCTCAATGTTCTTAACGGTTAAGTTAAGCAAAACGCTAAGTGCGCTTGGCGTACCACGCATAAACCAGATATGCGCAACTGGCGCAGCCAGGCTAATATGTCCCATACGTTCACGACGAGCGATGGATTTAGTAACTAAATTCCCCTCCTTGTCAACGGCAGCTTCACGCGAACGCACACCTTTGAGCTTGGAATCGTGTGGATTAATATCTTTAACTGGGCCAAAGATTCTTTCGCAGAACAAACCATCACGTTCTGGTTTTTGAGTTCGATAGTTAATCGTTTCTGGCTTTAGCACCTCGCCATAGCTCCAGCCGAGAATATCTTCTTTGCTAGCTACACTAAGACGAATCGAGTCAAAATCGTTGGCGCTAATATAATTGTCCATCCAGGCCATTTTATAACTCCTCTCCGAGGTCAAGCGAGTCAGAATCGTCGGCTTCAATACCAAGGTCATCTGCTCCTTCGTCCTCCGTTATTTCTATACCCTCATCATCTAACATTTCTTTAGCTTCTTCATCATCGAGGTCAACGATAGTCGCGGCGGCGTCAGCCTGAATACCATGCTGCGCGTAGATGCGGCGGTCGTCGCGTTGTTTCTCGATTTCACGAGAAGTACGCTCAATCACTTCCCCAGCGTCAGTAGAATTACCGTGGTCAAGCAAATCAACTTTCAAGCCGAGACCCTGGAACTCTTTCACCAACACGTTGAAACCTTCTGGGAGTTTTGGTCCCTCGATTGGTTCGCGCTTGATAATGGATTCATAGGCTTTTGCACGACCGTAAACATCATCTGACTTAATCGTCAACATTTCTTGCAAAGCTGTAGCAGCGCCGTAAGCTTCGAGTGCCCACACCTCCATTTCTCCGAAGCGCTGACCACCATTCTGAGCTTTACCACCGAG
>CAYODP010000048.1:0-5467 GCA_964402815.1 uncultured Candidatus Saccharibacteria bacterium
GAGTATGTCTCTTTTTTTATCTCGGTAATGTTGCACTTGAGGGGTGAGGATGTATAGATATGCTTGTATTATGATGAGAGATATGTTATAATGTAGAGAGAACAGCGTGCGGGTATGTGCCGCAGGGCTGAATAGAACCTTAGGAGTGTGATAATATGTCTGATACGTTGGCGGAGCGAGTGGTACGAATGTGGGAAGCGAAATTGCTGCAAGCCGATGAGGCGGAACAGCTGGCTTTTTCTGAAATGCGCGCGGCGAGAGATAAGCAGGCGGCACTAGGGAAGGAGCTGGGCGAGACTGGCGTGGCTTTACAGCGAGCAGAGCATAAGCTGAACCGGGCGAAGAAGACCGATAAGAAGCGGTTAGACGCAATGGTGCAGGATGAGGCGCTGAAACGGGAAATTGACCAGCTGCAAGCAGAAATTGCCAGACGGAAAGAGATGCTGCGAGACCTGGATGCTAGACTGACGGAAGTGAAGGCCTACCACGATGTGATGGCGGCTTCGGAACTGCACAATCGGTTGCTGGCATGCAAGGATGAGATTCTGGGATGTCGGGAGCAGATTGAAGATTTGGAGCGGCAGCGGAAACTGGTGGCGGTCGATAAATATGATGACCCGAAAGTTTGTACGAAACGCTACAACAAGGCGGCAAAGAGACGGCGAAAGCTGAAGCAGAACTTGAAGAAGGCGCAGCTGGATTATGTGGCGCTGAAGTTTGAGTACGAGGAGTGTTGCGTGAAACGGCGGGAAGTGCTGTCGGAGCTGGACTTGGCGTGGAAGCTGGCGAAAGATGCGAGTGCAAGCTGGATGGCTTTGGACGGTAGCCGGGGAATGGTAATCTGGTGCACATTCTGGGATGAGAATGGCGAACGACAAGAGAAGACGTATGAGATGGACTGATGAATCACACAAAAAGAGAAGCCGGCTGGGAACAGTCGGCTTTTTGATGCATGGGTAGGGAATTAGAGGGTGGCGGAGGCGAGGCGGCGTTTGAGACGGTTGGCGCGACGGAGGAGCTGATAGAGGCGGTATTTGACACGATTAAGAGGGAGGTCCCAGGTGCCGGCGTAGTCGACTTGGTAGCCACCGAAGGATTTTTTGTATTGAGTGAAGCCATACCAAGGGTGTTTAGGATCGGTAGAAGTGGTGATGCCCCAGAAATCGAAAAGGGTGGCGTCATGGTCTTGGGCGTCGAGAATCATTTGGATGAGGAGGATGGTGCCGGCCATGAGTTTGCGGTGTTCGGTGTCGGTGCCGGCGTGAGCGTAATAACGCACGCCATCATAATCGTAAACGAGGGCGGCGGCGATAGGCTGATGCTCATAGTCGATGATGTAAAGGGTGGCGAAGCCGCTTTTGAGCTGATTTTTGAGATGTTCTTCGGCTTGGGGGGTGAAATGGTCGCGTTCGCCGAGACCATTTAAGAAATCGGTGAGAATGGAGATTTGTTCGGGGTCTTGGGTCTGGCGAATGGAGAGACCTTTCTTTTGATGAGAACGCCAGTGGCGGAGCTTGCGTTTCTCGATGCCAGCGAGAATGTCGTCACGAGATTGAGTGAGGTCGAGCGCCCAAGTATGGGCAGGGTCGAGATTATGGGATTTGATAAGGCCGTGATTAGTGAGCGATTCGGAGCTGATAGGAGTGGCAGGCTCGATGCGAATGAAAAAGGCGTCTTGTTCGCGGGCGAGTTTCTTGAGGGCGATGAGGGAATGCTCGAGAGAAGTGATGGGGTCGTCACCAGTAAGAACGGGGCCATAAGGACAAAATAAATAATTGCCAAGGGGTGTGTGATGAAGCAAAGCGAGGGCTTGGTAATCGACGCCGCGAAGTTGGAAGGTCTGGTGGCCTTCGAGCTGAGAATATTTGGCCCACTCAGGGGACTGTAATAGATGTCTCTGCATAGTGGTTTAATTATAGCATAAATATAAAGAAAGAAAAAGAAAAGCCCCTCTTGCGAGGGGCTTCTGTCCTACGAATGAGGACACAGTCAAGGAGGCTTATGAAACATAAAAAGCACTCAAAATTCAGTGTTTCAAAAAGGAATAAATATGAGTTTCGTACGTTTACGTTCCAGAAAAGAGACGACGCTGCCGGCAGCGAATCACTAACCTGCATTAGCGCGACGGGTGCAATCCAAATCCTCCAATGCTAATGTACACGGCCAAGGTGTCGTGATGAGGCGACCGGCAGGGTCGCGGTGCAATCCTTAAGTGGAAATCGTTGTTACCATTCGTGATTGACAGAAATTTTGCCGTTATTCATGTCTTGCTGTTTTCAGCTCCGAACGAATCTTTTGCGCTAGCTATTGTTAGCGCGCTGTATCAGGGCTGGTCACGGGAACGGTACATGACCGTTTGCTGATGGTGTTTAAGGCCACCAAGCTGACGTTTAGGGCTGTCGCGGCTATGCCAGATAGGTTGTGGCTGTAGCCACTGGTATGGTACTCTGAAGACAGAATACATGGACTGCCCGACGATAATCAGCTGGGTAGTGATGGCCTCCGTGAACATAGTGACCGGAAGGTCTTTGGTAAAACAAAACAAGCTGACTCTCATCTTTGACTTCTCCTTCGTGGAGACCAAGTTAACCGTAACCCGCCGAACCCCGGCGGGGTTAAACCGGCCGCCGCCTTGGGCAGCTGTTGCACATGGAACTCTTGATGAAAGCGGTGATGTCGATGAGATTGGCGGTGTCGCCGTCACGAATCAAGTTGGACACACGGAAGGGTCTTTTGGCGAGTTTTGACATAAGCATCTACCTCCTTTTAATGTACTCCGCTAAGTATGGTTGCAGTGGTCTGCAGCTCTAGGACGGATGGGTTCGTTCGCCACTACTAGCATCCGGCTACCTAAGGAATAAACGTTCTCTCCATAAGGAGCGACTAGAGCACCTAACGGGCTATGAGAAGTATTGTAACGCGGAGATTAGGGAAAGTCAAGGGTTTTTAGGGTTATTTGATGGGAGTGCGAGGGGCGATGTTGAGAGAATAGGGGTCAACGGGTTGGACGCCGGATTGGATTTCGTAATAAGCGGCGGCTCCGACCATGGCGGCATTGTCGCCAGCAAACTTGGGCTGAGGAAAATAAATTTTAACCGGGTCATGTGAGAAAGCTTGGAGAGCTTTAGCGCGGAGTAACTGATTGGCGCTGACGCCGCCAGCGAAGACGATGGATTTGACATCAGGATGAAGCTGGTAAGCAGAGCGAAGCTTGGCTAGCAAAATGTCGCAAGCGGTGGCCTGGAAGGAGGCAGCGAAATCAGATTTTTGTTGGGTCGTCAAGTGGCTAGCTAATTCATATGATGGTGTGGTAATGGGAAGCTGGCAAGCGGATTGAACGGCGCGGAGGACGGCAGTTTTGAGACCAGAGAAGGAAAAATCAAGGTCGTCAATCTTGGGGTGAGGTAAGTGATATTTGGTAGGGTCGCCAGATTGAGCGCATTTAGCGATAGAAGGGCCACCAGGGTAGGGGAGGCCAAGGATTTTGGCGACCTTATCGAAACATTCGCCAACGGCGTCGTCACGAGTAGTGCCGATAATCTCGAAATGGTTATGTTCGGGCATGTAGATAATCTGGGTGTGGCCACCAGAGATGACAAGAGAGAGAAGGGGAAAGGAGGGGAAATCAATATCGCTGCTGGAGCACTCTTCGACGATTTTTCTCGGGCCGCGTCGCGCCAGTCCGCCGTTGCGGGTGTCGCGCGCTTGTCCTCCTCGTGAGTCCGGATTCTCTCGAGAAATGTCGATGGGTGCTCCAGCTGGATTTGTAATCACGCTGGTGTTGATGGGTTGAGATGTGGTGTTTAGCAGTTCATTATCATGGAGCCAGTTGGCGTAGATGTGGGATTTGAGATGATGGACGGCGTAAAGAGGCTTGTGCCAGAGAATGGCGAGAGTGCGAGCGGTGAGTGTGCCGATGAGAAGAGAACCGAGCAGGCCGGGAGCGTAGGTGACGGCGATGTAGTCGATATCGTCTTTCGTGAGGTGAGCGCTAGAAAGGGCTTGATGAATGACGGGGAGGATGGCTTCGAGATGGGAACGGGCGGCGACTTCGGGAATGACGCCACCGTAAGCGGCGAAAATGTCAACTTGAGAAACGACGACGTTGCTCAAAATCTGAGCATGGTCGCTAATGACGGCGGCGGCGGTTTCGTCGCAAGAACTTTCGATGGCGAGAATATTCATGGAATTATCATATCATATTTGAGAGAAAAAGGCTAGTGAAGAGAGAGGTTGTATAATGGTGGGGAATTGAGTATAATAAAAGGAGTTATTGGAGAAAAGGAGGCATATGCAGGAGAAGAAAAAGTTGGCGGTAGTGGCGGGGCTGCTAGGGATGTTTTTAGGGATTTTTGGGGGACATGATTGGTATTTGGGAAAGACGAAACAAGCGATTACGCATGTATGTGTGACAGTGATTGGCGCGATTGTGGCGGTGGTTGGGGCGATTTTGCTAAATATTTCCGAAGAGGGAAGCTGGCTAATGACGGTGGCGGACGTGCTGATTATTGGGGCGTATGTGGTGCTGGCGACGAACTTTATCTGGGGATTCATCGTAGGTATAGCGATTTTGATGCGAGGGAACGTGGGGCTAGCGGCGGCTGGCTATGCGACAAATAATGATATGATGATGCAGGCGAATGGGGCGACGGCAGCGGCTGAGCCGGTTGCGCCAGCTACGCCAGTTACTCCAGTCGTTCCGGCGGCGCCAGAAGTGAGTGCGGCACCAGTAAATACGGCAGTATCAGCGGTTAATGAATCGCAGCAGGCAGTAGCGCCGACAACTAATGAGCCGCAACAGGCATTAGTGCCAGCAAACCAAAATACACCCGTAGTAGCAACGGCAGAACCAGCAGTAGCGACCCCGGTCGCGCCAGCTGCTCCTATTGAACCGGCTGCACCAGTTGTGCCGGCTTCTATGGATGGTTCGGGGGCTGAAGGGAAGGAAGATAATAGGCTTAACTAAGCCAAGGCGGGGTTTAGTATTAGTCTAATACGGCTTTTCTCGACCTGCGTTGCCAGCGCCCGTGATTACTGTTTATGCCACTTCTGCTAATCCCACTAACGGGGTCTAGGTGAATCCCTTATTATATCGTAGCACAGAATGCAGTTTTACGTTTTTTCTCAGGCCGCGTCCATGACGCCCGTCGTTACGGGGTCATGGCGCTTGTCCTCCTCGTGAGTCCGGATTCCTTCGAAAAAAGTAAAACCTGCATTCTGCATCCCCCTTCTGCCAACTAGCTAGTCAGGTTGGCAAAGATAAAAGTAATCATTATATATTGTTTTGGTTAGTAATTTTTAATATTTTTACGTTAATTAAACAGATTTTATCAAAATTTAACAGAGGTAATTTGGAGTTGAACTTGTAAAGCCTGTACAAGTTCGATTTGTTATTACTATTTTGTGGCAGCGGTAACGGTAACTTCTGTAGAATAAGTATCAGCAGGAAGAGATGGACTTATTGATA
>CAYODP010000049.1:0-5402 GCA_964402815.1 uncultured Candidatus Saccharibacteria bacterium
GTTTACTATCTGGAAAATAAGAGGTAGATAACAACACAATTTTGGTATTAGCCCTTATTTAATGAGCTGGGAGGCTTCTATGGATACGAACAAACCCAATCAAACAACCAGCCTCGCCAAGACTGGTGCTAATGCTAATAATGGCACTGAAACTAAGTTGACTGCCAAAGATTGGCTAATTTTGCTTGCTATCATCGGAGGAATATGGGCGTTTTTTGCTATCAATAAGAAATCTTATGAGGAATACGACTTAAAAGGGCTTACGGCTGCTGAAGCGTGCGAGAAGGCTCGAAGCGCTGGCTGGGAGGTTAATAGTGTTCGCCACGTGGACTATTATAACAATTCTGATAAAACGGATTGCTACAATACCAACGTGACCATAACCGATTATGATTATAATAGAAGTGATAAGAAGGTAGATATAGAATACGGCACGAAGAAGACGAAAGAGGAACTAGAGGCTGAAGAAGAGGCGAAAAAGGCGGAAGAAGAAGCTAAGAAAGCTAAAGAAAAAGCAGATCAGGAGGCTGCTTGTGTAGCTGAGGGTAAAGTATATCGTAGTAGTGGCGAATGTAAGAGTGCGGAAGAGTGGGCTGCGCAAGATAAAAAAGAAGCAGCAGAGGCTGAAGCGAGAGCTAAAGCGGCTGCTGAGGCTTCTAAACGACAATCGAGCAACTCTTCCTCTACTTCTTCAGGCTCTAGTAGTTCATCTTCTAGTTCTACTACCCGTATTGATCCTAACCAATCGTATGTATTGGCTACTATAGGGGCAAACGAAAAATGCCCAAGCAATGTCAAATTCTGTAATATTTCTGGAAATTCAACTGGTTCTGCAACTTATGGCTATGGAACTATGAAAGGACAGCTTATTAACAATACTAATAAAGACTATAGTTATGTCCAGATTACAGCTGAAGTATACAACTCTGCTGGCTCTAAGGTTGGTGATTGTTGGGGCAATACTTCAGGTTTGAAGGCAGGAACAACTTGGCAATACGAGGCTTATTGTAGTGGGTGGGCTGCTAATGGAAGCCTAAAGAATGGTCAAGTGAGTGGTTGGTAATTTAAGCAAAAGGAGTTTTCTAGATGATAACAATTATTGGCATGATACTTGGGGCGTGGTTTATGCTTTGGCTTTTGGGGACAATTTTGGATGCCGTAGTTGAAGCTATTTCAATTCCGGTATTGATTGGCCGGAAGCGTAAAGAGAAGAAGCAAAAAGAAAAAGATAGGGTATATGCAAAAGAGCACGACTGTGAGGACTGGTTTATGGCGAAATATGGTGAGCCTATTGATTATGATGACTATATGAAGAAGCGGAAATAAAATACGCTCTGAGAACGCATATAAAGCCTTCTAAGCCCCTTCTGGACGTTGAGTCGGTAGTTTATGTGCGGTAGAAGCAACAGGGGTTATACGGTAGCTTCTTATAGCATAATAACTCACACGAATAGTGTGTGGAGACCCGTAGGCTTTATGGTTATTGGTATATATAGCTCTAATAGCGAAAGGGCGCGGAAATTGTCATTTTCTCACCAACAGGGTAAAATAAGACTATGAAATGGAATCCACTATATCCTAGTAATGATGAAGTAAGCTCCCTAGAAGACGCTATACGAGAAGCCGAATGGGAAGATGATATACGACAAGCTGAGCAGGAAGACCCCGGCGAAATGGCCTAATTTAGTGACAGGTGAAGAAACTGCTTAGCTGTGGTAGCTTAGCTTTAACTATTCTTATAGTGTTTATCAATCCAAAAATCCCCCGCATACGATAAAGTGGGTATTTAACGTGTGTTGGTGTAGTGTTTTTGAATATATAGGTTTAGTAAAGTTGGGAGAGCGAGAAAGCCCTCTTTTTCTCCCTACCTCCAGCCCCTCCCCGCATGGTGAGGGGTGCTTGAATGAGTGCGTTCCTCACTCATTCAAAAGTAGTTTTAAGATAACGAGTAACTTGAGGCCAATGAGGCCACCTTTGAGGCCAATGCACTAGTGTTTCGTGGTGTTCATAGGTGTTTGTAGCGCTTACTTGCGCACGAGAATATAGCCATGAAGTGTGGTGAAAATAGGTATATTATACTAGGATGTTAATAGGGGCAATAATAGGGGTCTGGTCAAAGTATGCTCGATATGGTAAAATAGTTTTGGAAGCGTGGCCGAGTGGTTGAAGGCGCACGACTCGAAATCGTGTGGGCGTTTATGCGTCTCGGAGGTTCGAATCCTCTCGCTTCCGCCAAATTAAAATAACACGCAAGGCGTGTTTTTTAATTTGTGCGTGAAGCGAGTTAGAGAGAATCTGAAAGATTCTCTCTAGGTTTTCTAAAGAAAACCAGGATTCTCTTGGATGCGCGCCGTTGTGCTACGCACCGGGCGCATAACGAATCCAAAAACTCGCTTCCGTCAGAAAGTGATAATTAAAAATAAATCTCGTAAGGGGTTATTTTTAATTAGTTCTCCTTCGGAGAATGAGGATTCTATAACATCGGGCGTCGTTAACGCGGCTAAGCTACTATTGTCGGTTCGGAAAACGTATCATCGCTAAGAAGATGGTACTAAATATGCCCTAGAGAGATTTTTATGGATTTTAATATTCGACGACACTGGTGTCGTCGAATGTGGTTGTGCAACAGGGGTGAGGTGAAGAGGTTTGACGACATGTAGGCTGTGGGGCGCTTATAGGCGGAATGTTTATGAAACTAAAAATCGCCCCGAGAGGGGGCGAGTTTTAGTGTGTGAGCAAAGGAAAAAGAATTATTGAATGTCGATGCGTTTGGGTCGGTCGAGTTTTTCTTTTTCGAAGGTGATGGTAAGGACGCCGTCTTTGAGGTCGGCGCGGACGGAATCTTCGTCTTCTTTGACCTGAACTGGCAGAGCGATGGTGCGAGAGAACTCGCCCCAATAGCACTCTTGGATGTGCCAAGCGGTAGTATTCTCATCTTCCCCGCCGCTAAGGATGCCAGAGATTGTAAGAATATTGTCGGAAATAGTGACGTTGAGGTCGGACTTGGAAATGCCGGCCGTGCGTGCTTTAACAACTAACTTGTCGGCGGTTTCATAGACATCCACAGCGAGCTGTCCAGGAAAATCGTCGGCGCTATCATCCCACCCATCATTTACCCCCATTTCTGATGGTTCTTCAACGTTCATTGCTGCTTTTGGACTTGGTTCAGCGAGGGGAGTAGGCTCCACATCGGTGAAGAAGGCCTTGGCTAGCTCGTCTTCCATCAGCATATCGGCATCATCGTTACGTGCCATGCTCGAATACCTCCGTTATATTGTTATGCTTTATTATAATGGCTTTTTGTAGTAAAATCAATAGTAATATGGGTTTCGTTGTAAAAAATACAACAAAGTTGAACGTCTTGGACTGGATTTGTCCACACACTTGTAGGGGCTGTGGAAGCTTGGGGACGGTACTTTGCGAATGTTGTAAAAAAGACATGTTGGCGCAATATGAGCCATTTTGTCCTATCTGTAAAGAAAAGTTTGCGAAATCGACAGAAAAGGTCGGAAATATAACAGGGGTGGACTCGAGAAAAATTTGGAAATGTGCGGAATGCAAAACGCCGTTTAAGGGGTTGTGGTGCTGGGGTTGGCGGAAGGGAGCGCTGGAAAAATTGGTGGAGGAATATAAATATCAGTCGGTGCGGGCGATGGGCGAAGTGCTGACGGAGTTTTATGATAGAATGTTGCCGCGAGAATTGGGAGACGAGGTGGTGGTAGTTCCCTTGCCAACGATTGGGAAACATATACGGGAGCGGGGATTTGACCATACGGCGACATTGACGAAGAAGTTGGCAAAAAGGCGAGGGTGGCGGTGTGAGCAAGTGCTGGGGCGAGCGGTCGATACGGTGCAGGTGGGAGCGAAGGCGACGGAACGGCAAAAGCAGGCGCAGAAAGCTTACGAAGTAATTAAGCCGATACGGGCGGAGACGAAATATCTTTTGCTGGATGATGTATGGACGACGGGTGCGACGATGTTGGCGGCGGCGGAGGTGTTGCAAAAAGCGGGGGTGAAGGAAATTTATGCGGCAGTGTTGGCGGTAAGTAAGCCGAAAACAGACGAGGAAGAGAAAAAATAGTTGGACAAAAGTTAGCAGAACTGTTATAATGGTGAGGTTGTAAAACAAAGTACATTCTGATGGAGAAAGGATGCGATGAAGATGAACGCGGTACAGCTCGCAGGAGACCAGAATTGGTTGGCAACGGCGAGGTTCCACGAAGGCTTGACGCCCAAAAGTAATGATTTGTTCGCGGAATTAGCGCGGCAACAGACGGTGGCCACTAATAAAATGGCCACGCAAACTTCACGCTTGGCGCCGAGCCCAACTAATCAAGATGCCGCAGTGCGGCAATTTGCGAGCAAAGACCGACCGAGGAAGGCACACTTAGACGTGCGCGTTTAGTTCTCCAACCAAAAGCCGCCTGAGGGCGGCTTTGACATGTGCGGAAGTCTCTAATCTTGGCTTATTTAGTAACAGTACCGATAGCGTTGAGAACGAAATTGATAATAGCGAAAGCTAGAACTGCGATGACGAGACCGATGATGGCGTAAAGAATAGTATTCTTGGCGTCGGTGATTTTCTTGCTATCGCCATGGGAAAGAATATAACGTAGACCACCCCAGATGAGCATGATGACGGAAATTGCGCCAACAGCGTAGAGGGCAAGGTTAGAAAAGCGGGTAAAAACGCCGTCGACACCGACCAGCTCAGCAGGCATGCCTTCGGCACGGGCGGCTTCGGCGCCTTCTTGGACGGTGAGAGCCATGGCTTTGCCAGCACACAAAGTAAGGGCGGCAGCAACACCGGTGGTGATTTGTAGAATATTTTTTGCTAATTGCTTCATTTCGTTCTCGCAGTTAATGATAATGAAGGACCTAGTGGTCACCTAGGGCTATTATAGCATACTTTATGTAAAGCGGAAACAAAAAGTGAGGTATTTGCTAGAGGAATGAGGGAGATTTTGATAAATTTTGAGAAGATATGATATAATAGGGGTTATAAGGAGGGTTACCCAAGTGGCTGAAGGGGACGGTTTGCTAAATCGTTAGTCTGGGGAGACCTGGAGCGGGAGTTCGAATCTCCCACCCTCCGCCAGAGCTAAAAAGAAAGCCCCTGCGGGCTTTATTTTTAGCTCTGTAACGGAGCGTGGTGCTAAGAACTCAATAAGTTCTTAGCAGATTTTCTGGCGAAAATCGAGATTCTCTTGGATGCGCGCCGTCGTGCTGCGCACCGGGCGCATAACGAATCTCCCACCCTCCGCCAAACGAGATTATATCGTCAGTTTTAACTCCAAGTAGCGTCGCAAAGGGCTCTTTAACAGAGAAAGCGACGGTTTTCTCTTCTCCAAAATAAAAGTTCGAAAAGATTTCTCGCAAAATCAAGTCCTTTCGAACTATTG
>CAYODP010000050.1:0-5363 GCA_964402815.1 uncultured Candidatus Saccharibacteria bacterium
CCCACAACCTTCTCCTTAGGACGGAGCTGCTCTATCCAATTGAGCTACCAGGCCAAGCATATATATTATAACATGAATTGGGGTTAACAGAGAACGAGCACCGCCCATAAGAGCGATGCTCGAGAATAGAGCTTAGCGGGTGTATTTTTCGTTGAGGTCGGAGTAATCGTAGAGCTCTTCGGGTTTGAACCAGAGGGCGATTTCTTTTTTGGCTTCTTCTTTGTTGCCACTGGCGTGAACGAGATTTGGCACACCCATGCCTTTAGCGTCGGAATAACCGAAGCTCATGTGGGAATAATCACCGCGAATGGTGCCCATTTCGGCGGATTTTGGCTCGGTAGGACCGACGATTTTGCGGACGAGTGGGACGGCTTCGACGCCTTCAAGCACCATGGCAATGACTGGGCCAGTCATCATATAATTAAGATTGTAACGAAAAGCTTGTTCGCCACGGCGAGTAATCATCTGACCAATGTCTTCGTAGTGAGCGCGATACTGGTCTTCGTTTGGCATAACCATCTTCATACCCACGATTTTTAACCCAACGCGTTCGAAACGTGTTACAATTTCTCCTACAATTCCTCGTTGTACAGAGTCTGGTTTTAATACGACTAAGCTGCGCTCAACCAAATCCATTTCCTTACCCATTCAGACCTTCTCCTATTGAATCCTTCTGCGTCAGAACTTGCGACTGCTCCCTCTCCGCACCGTTAAGTGCGGTTCGGTCCGCTGCTCAGCTCTTCCTTGAATGATTCTAATAGGAAGAAGCCCTGACCGCTAATCTATTATTTTGGGTACATTATAACATAGTTTTTGAGAGAATGGGAGTTTTTTGGTGTTGTGTGATATAATGGTAATAGATATGAGTTTGTTTAAACAAAAGCCAAAAACTGAGCGTGAGAAAGTAGAAGAACGGCGCGAAGAAGTTTTGGCGCATGGACGTAAGTTTAAATACCCGCTACAATATGCGAAGCATAAGTTGATTATTAATACAATTATTGTGGCGGTAGTGGTGCTGATTTTGATGGTGGTGGCCGGATGGGCGATGTTGTATAAGTTGCAAGATACGGGCGATATGATTTATCGGGTGACGCAGGTTTTGCCGGTGCCGGTGGCAGAAGTGGATGGGGCGAAGGTGCGCTATAGTGATTATTTAATGATTTATCGAAGCAACTTGTTGACAGCGGAGCAGCAAGGTGGTCAGCTGGGTACGGGTGAAGATGCGGATGCGGTGCGTCAAGCGTATAAGCAGGCGGCTTTGGCTTCGGCGGTGGAATATACTTATGCCTTGAAGCTAAGTCAAGAGATGGGGATTACGGTGACGGAAGAAGAAGTTGATAAATCGTTTGAAGAACATCGTAAAGTGGGCGGGGTAGAGCGAAGTGAAGAAGGGTTTCTAAAAATTTTGCGTGATAATTTTGGGATGAGTAAGTCGGAATACCGGCGAATGTTGTATTTGTTGTTGGTGCGAGCGAAGGTGGCGCAGGCGGTGGATGATACGGCGAGGGAACAGGCGGCGCAAGTGGAGCAGATTTTGCAGGAAACGGAAGGAGATTTGCGAGCGGCGGCAGACGCGATTACGACGGCGGAATATCAGGAAACGGGGCGGCTGGTAGATAATATGAACGTGGACGGTGGACGCTCGACGATGGCGATGCAATTAGAAGTGGGGCAAGTGAGTGAGAAGTTTTTGTCAAGTAATGGTGACGGGTACTATTTTGTGAAGTTGGTTGATAAAACAAACTCGGAAGTGAATTATGCATCTCTGAAGATTGGGTTTTCGAAGTTTGACGAGATGATTGCAGAGTTGTATGCGAATGATGAAGTGACTGCGTATATTGATTTGGACAAGGAAGAGGAGTAGAGGCTAACTTTCGCTATAAGATAGCGGAGATGCTGGGTTTATATATTGGGTAATTCGTGGTATAATAAGGAAATTGGTCGTGCTTTGGAACTGTTTGATTTGGTAGAACGCAATGTCTACTATTCCTATGTGTTGCCGGATGGATGTTTTGCTCAAGAAACGATTTTTAGCATGAAGGGGTTTGGTGGTCCATCTGAACAGCAAACAGTCGACATTGGGCCTTCGTTGCGGCGCACGGAGAACGAGGAGATTTTGAAGCAAATTTGGCAAGATGGGCTGCGTGTAGAAATCTGTAAGAACGGTGAAATCGTCATGCATCCAGCAGAAGAAAGTTCCATTGACTCACCTTGGTATGTGGAGCGGTTGAAACGTGAATTTGCCAGCCGCGGTCAGAGCCATGTTTACGAGGCCTGTAAAGATGTAGAAAGGCCTTGGAACCCGCTTAGATACCGGAGCGCCGTTTAAAAAAATGAAGTATTCGAAAAGAGCTCCCGGTTGGGGGCTCTTACTTTATGCTAATCTTGGTATTTTGAAGTTCTTTGGTGCGGGTATGGGGAGTCTGTCTTTTGCTGACGCAAAAGCCACATCATTGGGCGTCGTTTCGGAAAAGAAAATGAATTTTCTTTTCGCTCAACTCCTACAATGAGCGAACCCTTCGGGTCCTCATCCTCATTATAATGCATAGAAAAGTCTCAAACTAAGGTTTGAGACTTTTCTATGGTGCGGGTATGGGGAGGTCGGTGTTTTTTACAAAATACCTCTCTGCCTGCGTCGCTCAAAAGAAAAAGTAAACTTCTTCTTTATTCGCTATCCTCGGCAGTTCGAACCCATTACGATACAATACCTGTACTCCTTCAAGAAAAATAAATAAGACTCTACGAGTCTTCTCTATTTTTCTTGGTGCGGGTATGGGGAGTCGGACCCCAATCTCATCCTTGGGAAGGATGCATAATAGCCGCTATACGATACCCGCGCTGGTTTTATTATAGCACGGTTTAGGGGTATTGTGGAGAAAATGTAGCTTTGGAGGTTTAGTGGGTATGTTCAGTTAGTAAGAAGGGGGATTTGGTTCTGGAAATATATACTAATCTTGACTTTTTGCAAGGATTATACTATAATGATGGGAAGATTTAAATCTTGCACATTAAAAGGAGTTGTTTTTATGGTAAAAATTGCGTTTCTTTCTAATGGCTGTCAGAGCGGATTGTCGAGGTGTCGCGAGATTATTGCGGCGGATTCTGAGTATCGGGAAGTAACTGACCCGAAAAAGGCTGATGTTCTGATGGTTAATTTTTGTGTGATTAGTTCGGAAGCAATTAACGGGTTCGATAAATTTCGGCGTGAGGTGATGCAATATAAAGTAGCTAACCCGAAGCTGAAGATTCTGGCTGGTGGTTGCGTAGAAGGTTTGACGGAGAAAAGGGATTTAAGCTTTGCTGATATGGTTTTTCCTTATCAGGGAGAAGTTAGGGCATTGGCGACCTTTTTAGGAAAAGGTCAGACGCCAGCTTTGGCTCCGGCAATTATGAGCGGAAATGCGCGTATTGGTATTGCGTATGGTTGTAATCGTCGTTGTTCGTTTTGTAAGGTGCATTTTTTGAACGACAGAAGCTTGCATAGTCGCCCGATGGAGGAGATTGTGGAGTTTGCGCGTCGAGCGCTGGCGCAGGGAATTGTTGCGATTACGTTGTTTGCGGAAAATTCTACTGAATATGGTGTTGATACTGGTACGAATCTGCAAACTTTGCTGGAGCAGTTGCTAGCATTAGAAGGTTTAAGGTTTTTGGATGTGGACGGATTATGTCTCGACGAAGTATCACCGGATTTATTGAATGTACTGAAGCACCCAAAAGTGCGTTGTTTGCAACTGGAAGCCCAAAGCCTTGATGACCGGATTCGGAAGAATATGCATTTGTATAAAACGAGAGACGAGGTTTTGGAAATATTTGATGCTTTGTCTGATAAATTCTTGGTGAGTAATTTTATGACAGGTTTTCCGGGACATTCGATCGCTGAATTTAATCGTGAGATGCGTCAAATTCGTGCTCATCATCTTTATTTCTTGATTTTGGACCCGTATGATGATACGCCAGGTACGCCAAGCCATGAACTTTATGAACCGTTGGATGCGAGCACTGCGGCGTGCTACCGAGAGACTTTTTTACGCACGGTGGCTCGGGAACGTCAACTAGTGTTGGAGAAATTGTTGCAACGGTCTGATATAGAAGCGTCGGTGGTTTGGGCGGATTATGCTAAAGTGCAGCTAATGGCGACGCATTATACAGTGCAAATTTGGGCTGACCAGACGCAGGAACGTTATCGTCCAGGTGATGTGGTGCGTGTAAAAATTACAGGTTTGCATCCGAATGTGCCCGACTTTTTTAAACCGAAGATGTATGATTTAACGGATGCAAAGAAGCTGAGAGTAAAGCAGAATTTGCAATATTTGGAGTATTTTGATTTGTGTACTCAGGGACAGTGTATGTATGTGGACGGTAAAATTATAGATTTTGGTTAATTAACAACTCTGCTTAGCCTCCGGATTGCCGGGGGCTTTGTTTGTGTACCTAAATGATGGAATTGTGGGATGAAAAATGTTTATGTTTTGTTTAAGTATGGTAAAATAGACATAAGTATAAAAATTAGGAGGCAATAATGGCAACAAAGACTACGTCTAAAAAGACGTCGAGCCGCAAAGCGTCTGTAACGAAGAAGAAAACTACTACTGCGAAGCAGGCGGTTGCACCAGTGTTGAAACGGGCGAAAAGCACGGGCTGGTTGGCAATTTTGGAATCAGTAATTATCGGTGTGTTGGGTGCGATTTTGATTTGGAATCCAGACGGAATGTTGAAAGTGATTTTTTATGTGGTGGGCATTTTCTTGATGGTCAAGGGTGTGTATCACATTGTGAATTACTTTGCTGTGCACGGTAAGTACGATTTTTATAACAACGATTTGTTGTACGGTATTGTGGCATTGGTGTTCGGTATCGTGTCGGTCGTGCTTTGGGAGCAACTCAGTAGCGCTATTGGAATCGTGGTGGGGGCTTGGATGATTTACGGGGCTTTGGTGCGCTTGAACACGGCAATCAAACTACATGCGGCGGGCGTGAAAGAATGGTTTTACGTTTTGCTATTGTCGCTAGTGATGTTGGCGCTCGGTATCTATATGGTAGTGAGTGTTGGCGCGGTATTAGCGGTAGTCGGTTGGGTGATGATTGCAGCGGCGGTCGTCGGTATTATCGACGACGCGGTGTTTATGCGACACTTGGACGCGATTGAAGATTTGTAAAAATCGACGAAGCATAGAATTAGCCCCAGTGATGGGGCTAATTTTGTGAGATTTATGAATTAATATACGGAAAGTTGGGGCGATTTTGGCGGGGCTGCAAGGAAAAAGTGATTTTAGGGGTTGCAGAGAGGAGGGAAGTGGTATATAATGTAGATAAGTGGATTCGTAGCTCAGTTGGTTAGAGCGCCGCCCTGTCACGGCGGAGGTC
>CAYODP010000051.1:0-5227 GCA_964402815.1 uncultured Candidatus Saccharibacteria bacterium
AGCTAGAAGACGGTAACTGTTGGATGCAGGAGAACTTGAGGCTGACGGCGTCAGTAGGAGGAAGACTTTTAACCGTGGCGGATTCTGACGTAACAGAAGAGTGGACGTTGCCGGAGACGATGACGAGCTTAGGTGTTGGAGGATTTGAAGGAAGCCATTATTTTGATGCAGAAAGTTATTATGATGCAGCTTCCATTAAGATAGAGGGCACTTATTATAACTGGACGGCCGCGACAGCTGGAAGTGGCAATAAAGATGTTACTGCCGACACACAGGATGTCAATGACTCAATCTGTCCGCGGGGATGGAGATTACCTACTGGCGGTCCATCTGGGCAGTTAAAGCAATTATACAGTGCCGCCAAGAGTCCATCGAGCGCAACATTCCAGACAGTACCATATAATTTTTATGCTAATGCTTATGCCGACGGTAACAACCTCACTCCTGGCTACTCACATTGGTGGTCGCGGACATCGCACCAGCAGCATGAGGCATATAATTTATATACCAATTCCGGGTCAGTCGGTCCAGACAACGTTAATGCACGATTTTATGGTTTCCATGCACGTTGTCTTGCAAGCGACCGCTAAGGTCGTATAGTAACAAGTGTCATCCTACTGAAGTGGGGTGACATTTGCTATAACGTTTTCTGAAGCCATTCTATACAGAAAGGGGCGTTTTAAATTAATTGACTAAGTCCAACCTTAACGAGGATACAAATTAAGGTCATTTTATAAGAAATCCTGCCTTTCGAGGCGGTTTATTATTAACTTTTGTCCCAAAGGTTGGAAATTGCCAACGGGAAATACCGATGGACAATTTCATCAGCTGAACGTACAAGCTGATATTGCTGACAGCGAAGCTGGGAGCGCTAAAATTAGGGATTTACCTTACTATTTTCGTTCTACTGGCTGGGTGGATGGTGGCATATATTATGAGCCAGAAACCTCGGGTAATGGGTACGGAGCTTGGTGGTCAAGCACAGTAGGCACTATTGAGAACGCCACTTTCTTAGGTGTTGATTCTGAAAATGTTATTCCAACTAATACTATTGGTCGTTATTATGGTCTCTCCCTCCGTTGTATTACTACACCTACTAGCTAATTGGTGGGAGAGGGGAGAGGATTAGTCTTAACTAAATAAAGAAATGCTTACCATTAGTCCAATACATTTTCACGAGAAACAGTATAATGGCTATTGCAGAATACAGTTTTACGTTTTTTCTCAGGCCGCGTCCATGACGCCCGTCGTTACGGGGTCATGGCGCTTGTCCTCCTCGTAAGTCCGGATTCCTTCGAAAAAAGTAAAACCTGCATTCTGTTCTGATTTGCTCTCTTTTAGAAAACACATTGGACTAATGGTAATTATAATAATACTTAGTTAAGACCTATACGATAGTGGTAAAATGTAGTGTTTAATCTAGCCTAACTACAATTACTTTATAGTGAGAGCGGTGATAGAAAATCCAAAGATTGGAGATGATTAACTAGATCAACATATATAATATATTTATGGACGGGGAGGTGGTTGTATTTTGAACAAAGGCTAAACTATTTGGATTTCTGAGACTTGGCTTTCTTGTACACTTCAAAAATCGCTAGCGGCAAGACGAAGGAGGCAATAGCCGTAATGAGGAGTGGGGCGAAAGGCACGGCGACAACATTGACGATTTTGGCAAGCGGGCTGAAGAGAGCGAGTGCTTGGAGAATGATGGCGGCGCCCATGGCAAGATGAAAGGCGCGATGCGGGACTTTGAGACGTTGCCAAGCGGATTCATAAATACCGCGTACGGAGATGGCATTCGCCCACTGCATGACGACAAGCGAGGTGAAAGCAAGGGTGTTGGCCTGCTCGAGATTGCCAAGTAGCCAGCCCGCGAGATAATAAGTAACCGTAGTGCCGACGCCCATAACGCAGGCCACTAAGACCATGCGACCAATCATACGGACAGGCAAAATGGGCGCGTCTTTGTGCTCGGGTTTTTGGCGCAAAACTCCCTGCTCGGGCGGTTCTAGCCCGATGGGGACTACCATAAGTGAATCAGTAACCAGGTTAATCCAGAGGATTTGAATCGGCGTGAGCATTTGGCCGCCAGAAATCAACAGAGCCCCAAGCATAGTCAAAACTTCGCCAGCGTTAGTAGCCAACAAATAACCCAACATGCGCCGAATGTTGGCGAGAACAGTACGACTTTCCTTGATGGCTTCGGTGATGTTTTTGAAATTATTATCAAGCAAGACAATATCGCCAGCATCCTGGACTATGGAAGGGCTGTCGCCCATGGCAATACCGACATGGGCGCCAACCAGGGCGGGGACGTCATTGACACCATCACCAGTCATGGCGCAAATCTCGGTGGCTTTCATGGCGGAGAGGATGCGATATTTGTCTTCGGGAGTGACGCGAGCGAAGATAGTGGTATCTTTTACGGCGTCGATAAGGTCGTTGTCGTTGATGTTGCTAAGGTTGGTGCAATCAAGAACTTGTGAGAAGTCGCGTGCAAGACCAGCTTCGCGACCAATCGCAAACGCGGTGCCAGCGTGGTCGCCGGTGACCATTTTGGTTTTGACACCCATGCGAGCAGCTTGCTTAATCGCAGTAGACACGCCTGGGCGCAAAGTATCAGCTACAGCAATAAAACCTTCGAAGGTAAAACGGTCGTCTTTGCTTAAACGATGTAGCTCGTTAATCTCGCGACTGATTTTGCCGCTGGCGATGGCGACAACTTTATAACCTTTACCGGCTAGCTCGCTGAGTTTGTTGTAGGCGGCGGCCAGTTGAGCTTGAGTAAGTTTGGCACGAGATAGAATAGTCTCAGGAGCCCCCTTAATCCGTAAGTCGAGCTTCCCATCTTTGGTGCGAAAAAGATTGCCGGACATTTTGAGCGACTGGTCAAAAGCATAAGAATGAACTAAGTCTCCGCTACAAAGTTGATAATTATTATCACGAATATAATTAAGAATGCAAATGTCAAGTGGGTCGATAGCGAGCGGAACGCTATTCTGTTCGATGAGAGTAGATTCGGCAAGCGCCGTACAGGCCAAGCGGTCGCGAAAGGCTTTGGGGCTTAAAGTGGGTGACCAAAAATCTTTTAGCTCCAAACGGTTCTCGGTAAGGGTGCCGGTTTTATCGCTGGCGATGGTTGTGACGATACCAATAGATTCGATAGCGCGCAACTCGCGGATGAGAGCTTGTTTCTTAGCCATACGCGCAGCTCCGAGTGCGAGAATAATGGAAATCGCAATCGGCAGCCCTTCGGGCACAGCCGAGACGGCCATGGCGAGAGTAAACTCGAGGGCTTCGAGTAAGGGGATGCCGTCAATCAGTTGAATAATCAGAATAATAATGGCAATAATAATCACAACAATAGCAATTTGTCCAACCAATTTGTCCATTTTGGACTTGATAGGACTTTCTTTATCAAGCGACGAAGCTAGTGAGGCGATGCGACCATACTCAGTATTATTGCTGGTGGCGGTGACGACGAATTTACCGAGACCGGTGACGACGAATGAACCAGAAAAGACCATGTTGCGTTGCTCGTAAACTTTTTGATTGCCAGAAATAGCTTTGGCATCCTTGGCGATGGCGTCTGACTCACCGGTGAGCATGGCTTCATTAGTTAGCAAGCCCGATTCGCTAATAATGCGCCCGTCGGCGGGAACGCGGTCGCCTTCACGCAAGATAACGATATCACCGGGGACAAGTTCAGTGGCTTCGAGAGCAGTTTCGGCACCATTACGCAAAACCGTCACAGTATGAATGGTACTACGTTTCAGACTTTCGAGAATGCGGTCGGTCGAAAATTGTTGAATATAATAAATGACGGCATCAAGAATAATAATGGCGAAAATCGTAATTGCTTCAATCCAGTTGCGTTGCAAGAGCGATAAAATCATCGCTACCACGAGAATCGCCATAAAAACATCCATAAATGGAGCTAGAATTTTGCGCCACAGAGGCACGCCAGCAACTTTGAGCGTGTTTTTACCATATTCGGCTTGGCGGCGAGCGACTTCTCTGTCGGAGAGGCCACGCTCGGGGTCGACATTAAACTCCGCTAAGACTTCTTTGGTAGTCTGATTATAAAACTCGGCCATAATAATTAATTCCTATAAACAATTTTGCTCAATCCAGTGATAGACATCTTGCCAGACTTGTTGCTTCCCTTTTTCGTTCAAGATTTCGTGGCGCATGCCAGGGTATAATTTACTTTCTACGCGATGATAACCGCGACTGCGCATAAAATTAACGGCTTTCTGAAAATCTTTCACATTAATAATACAAGGGTCTTGCTCACCGGCGATATAAATAATCGGGACGTTAGGCTGCTGAACGTGCCAGCCTCGCGAGCTATAAGTAGCGATGGAAAGCGTCATCAGAGCCTCGTAACCGTTAAGCGTAAAAGTAAAACCACTTTTGGGGTCGGCGTCAAATGCGGCGACAACCGCAGGGTCGCTGGCAATCCATGCGTTCACACTGCCTTCGCTAAGGAAAGGCTTGGCGAGCATGTTATTCATCATATCGCTGACGAATTTGCTGCGATGATGTTCACCACGAAAGAGTTTCATGGTACGCACGAGTAAACGCCCAGCACGAGCGCCGATACGTTTGCTCGGAGAGCCGCAGACGATTAATCCGTCCACATCCCGGTCATATTGTTTCATATAACAACGCACGACCAGTGAACCCATGCTATGCCCCAGCAAAACCAACGGTAGCTCAGGGTACTGAGCGCGAATATACTCAGTAATTTGATGAGTATCTTCAATCATGCCAGTAGCGCCGTCTTGATAGAAAAAGCCCAAATCTTGCCCATTCTGAATACTATCGCCGTGTCCACGATGGTCGTGGATGACAGCGATTAAGCCTTGTTGAGCGCAAAAAGTCATAAAATCATAATAGCGACGCCGATGCTCAGCCATACCGTGAACAATTTGTAAAATCCCTCGCGGTTGGCCTGCTGGGACGAAAACAGTCACGCCGAGCACTAAACCATCATGCTGACTTTTTAAAGTAGTTTCGAGTTTCTGAATCATAAGCTGATTGTATCATGATTTGAAGCAGAACAGAATAGGTGGATTCTAAAAACTTCGTGCTGGCCAACGATAATCTCGTGGCTTTTTCGCGCTGTCCGTGTTATAATTATGAGGTAAAGTTTTACAAATAGCTCAGCCCGAGTGGTGAAATTGGTATACACGTATGCCTTAGGAGCATATGCCGCAAG
>CAYODP010000052.1:0-4641 GCA_964402815.1 uncultured Candidatus Saccharibacteria bacterium
ACCTTTTAGGTGCCGTAAAATCCATAAGTAATAAAAACGACACCGCAAGGGGTGTCTAATCCATTTCAACTAGCTGAGATAAACTGTCGCTAATCAAACTTACGGTGTCGTTCTCACCGCGACAGTAAACCTTAGCAAAAATAGCTAGTATGAAATGTATTAGACTTTTTCATTATAACATGGATTTTTCGTTTTTACATAAAAAATTATGTTAAAGTTTAAGAATTTAGAGTCTAGTGCGATTTTCGAGGGCGGCTGATAAGGTGATTTGGTCGGCGTATGATAAATCGACACCAAGGGGCAAGCCGCGAGCGAGGCGAGTAACTTTGACATTGGGGTGAGTGTCTTGGAGGGTGCGTTGCAAGAGGAGCGCAGTAGATTCGCCTTCGACGGAAGGATTAGTGGCGACGATAATTTCTTGAACGGAATCTTGGTCGATGCGGCTCAGAAGTTCTTTGATATGGAGTTGGTCGGCGGTAATACCGTCGATAGGAGAAATGGCGCCACCTAAAACATGATAAGTGCCGTGGTATTGTTTGGTTTGTTCAATGGCATAAATATCAAGAGGTTCTTCGACGACGAGAATAGTGGTTTTGTCGCGAGTAGGGTCGAGATAAAGTTCGGAGGCGGACTCTTCAGTATCAATTAAGGCAAACGTGACGGGACAAGATTTGACGCCACTGTGAAGCATAGTGAGGGCGCCAGCGATATCTTGGCTGATGCGAGGGCTGTTTTTGAATAAATAATAAGCGTAGCGTTCGGCTGTCCGAGGACCAACGCCTGGAAGATGGCCTAAGGCTTCAATAGTGTCTTGTAGCGCTCTGGGTAGCATAAATTATTTTCAATTTTATAAGGTAGTTAGCTCTTTATCGTCTATTACGAGGTTATGTTGTTTCGGTTCGTCTTTACAGGCGAAATACATTTCTATTCGGTAGCAGCCTCTGCAATTCTCCTAAATAGGTAATAAAGAACTAACTAAAGAAAAATAGATAACTACTTATAAAATTGAAACCTCCATAAATAAATCATTGATAGCGCCCTGGTCGTCTTCTGGCGAAAAGATATGAACATAATAGGTTGTGCCTGGGCTTCAATCCCAGACACAACATTGATACAGCTAGCGCTTTGAGAATTGCTCTTTCTTGCGAGCGGAGCGTAAACCGTATTTTTTGCGTTCCTTTTCGCGCGGGTCGCGCTTGAGGAAGCCGGCTTTTTTCAGGACTGGGCGTAAGTCAGCCATCTCCGTAGTAAGAGCTTTGGAGAGGGCAAGCTTGATAGCGTCGACTTGACCAGCGAGACCGCCACCAGCGACACGAATAGAAACATTGTAATCATTTTGTTTCTCAGCGAGCGCGAGTGGGTCGGTGATTTCGGCAAGCAGGCCTTTGTTGCCGGACAAATACTCAAGGGCAGGTTTGTCGTTAATGGTGATTTCGCCTTTACCTTGATAGAGACGTACGCGAGCTGTAGCGGCTTTGCGACGTCCGAGGCCGTAAATATAGGTGTCTTTGGTAGCCATTACTTAATCTCCTTCGGGTTTTGCGCAGTATGAGCGTGCTCAGCACCATCGAAGATGCGCAATCTTGCTAAACGGTCGGCCGCCAACTTATTTTTAGGAATCATGCCTTTGACGGCGTGTTCGATAGCGACTCGAGGATTCTTTTCGATAACTTCTTCGAGCTTGAGCTCAGTTAATCCGCCTGGAAAACCACTATGGCGATAATACTTTTTGTCGGTCATTTTGTTGCCGGTAACTTGGATGTTCTTGGCATTGATGACGACAACATAATCGCCATTGTCAACGTGTGGGGTGTAGGTGACTTTGCTTTTGCCGGTAAGTTTGTCGGCGATGACGACGGCAAGTTTGCCAAGAGGCATACTGCCGGCATCAACAAGGTACCAATCACGCTTGATTTCGGCGGGCTTTTGGCTGTAAGTTTTACTGACGGTTTTCATTTATTTCCCCTCCTTTAAGTCGATATCATCGACAAAACTGATGGTGGCCATTTCAGCATTATCACCACGACGGAAACCGGCGCGTTCAATGCGAAGATAGCCAGAATCGCGTTTGATTTGTGGAGCGATTTTGTCCATTAATAAATCAGCAGTCTTGATGTCATCAAGGCGTGAGATGAGTAAACGGCGATTAGCTAGGCCACCTTTTTTGGCGATGGTAATTAGTTTCTCAGCTTCGCGACGAATTTCTTTAGCACGGGCAAGAGTAGTCGTGATGCTGGTGTTCTCGATAAGCGCTTTGATTAGCCCACGTTCTAGCGCACGTCGCTGGTCGGTTTCGCGACCAAATTTGCGACCTTTATATCCATGACGATGCATTAGAGTAACTCCGTTAATTTTGCTTTAACTTCGTCCAGAGCTTTACTACCGAAGCCTTTGAGATCCTTGAGGTCGACTTCGGAGAGTGTGACTAAATCGTGGACGGTTTTAATATCATTATTGATGAGCGCATTGGTAGTGCGAGCCGAAAGCCCAAGCTCTTCGATAGGTAGAGCGAGGCCAGAATCGTCGACTTCAGTCTCGACGCCGGGAGCGGGAGCGGATTCAACAACGGTGCTACCGGCGAGCGCAGTGTATTGATTAACCAAGATGGCGGCTGCTTCCTCAAAAGCTTCTTGAGGGGTAATGGTGCCATCGGTATCAATGACGAGCGACAACTGTTGGTAGTTCATGTCCTGACCGACACGAGTGTTCTCGACTTTGTAGCGTACGCGTAAAACTGGCGTAAAGACAGCATCAAGCGCAATCATATCGGAATGAATACGGTCGTCACTAGATTTTTCAATGCTAAGGTAACCGCGACCAGTCTCGACGACTAAGTGCATTTTGAGCGTGTAATCAGGATTGTCGATGTGACAAATGATTTGCTCAGGATTGCTGATTTCGAGGTCGGATGGCAATTTAATATCGCCAGCGGTAACTTTGCCGTCATCGGCACTACCTTTAGCTTCGAAAGATACCTCGACTGGCTCATCAGAATGTGATTTGAAACGAATGTTCTTGAGATTGAGCATGATATCGACGACGTCTTCGCGGATGCCTTCGATAGCAGTGTACTCGTGAGAGGCGCCTTCGATGCTGAATGAAGTGATGGCGGCACCTTTGATACTTGAGAGTAGAACTCGACGTAGTGAATTGCCCAAGGTATTGCCATACCCGTAGAAAAGAGGGCGAATCACGAACTCGGCGCTGTTATCGCTGAGACGATTAACTTCGGCCAAGTTAGCTTCGTGAATAACTTTTGTAGTCATTGTGTATTATTCTCCTTAACGTGAGTAGTACTCAACGATTAGCTGTTCGTTAATACCGGCTTCAGCTTCTTCGCGCTTTGGTAAGCCAGTAATTTCAATCTTCATTTTCTTCGGATCGGATTTTAGCCAACTAAGCGGAGTGGTGGATGCACTGCTTACGATACTCTCTAGATTCTTGAAGTATTCAGATTTTTGTGATTTTGGTCGCACTTCAAGGACGTCACCTGGTTTGAGACGGATTGATGGAATATCAACGCGTTTGCCATTTAAAGTGAAATGTCCGTGAGATACGAGCTGACGAGCTTGGCGACGAGTGGTAGCAAAACCAGCGCGATAAACGGCGTTATCGGCACGGCGCTCAAGGTATTGCAAAAGGTTTTCACCGGCAAGACCGTCGGCTTTAGCGGCTTCGCGCATGAGGCGAGCAAATTGCTTTTCAAGTAGGCCATAAAGACGGCGAACTTTTTGTTTTTCACGCAACTGTGAAAGGTAGAGGCTACCACCGCGAACGCGCATGGAAGCATGCTCGCCAGGGATGCCGGATTTCTTCGCCATGACTTTGTGGGCTTTGGGCGCTAAAGCGTAGCCCTCACGGCGACTTTGTTTAACAACTGGTGAAATATCTCGTGCCATTACGGTTTCCTCTCTCCCTTAGGACGCACACCGCCGTGTGCAATGGGGGTAACATCAGTAATACTATCAATTTTGATACCGACGGTAGAGACGGCACGAATGGCACTATCACGACCGAGTCCGATACCGCTAACGTAGACATCAACACTGTTTAGGCCATGCTCGCGCTTGGCAATTTCGAGTGCTTTCTCGGCGGCAACTTGTGCGGCGTAAGCGGTACCTTTTTTGCTACCACGGAAGCCGTTAGCGCCGGCAGAAGAGGCGGCGAGAGCACCACCGCTTTTGTCGGTGACGGTGACGATAGTATTATTAAATGTAGCTTGCACGTGTACTTGACCAGAAGTGACAACGCGCTTGCCTTTCTTTCCTTTGGTTTTGACGGCTTTGGCGACTTCGGCTGGCGCCTCGGTAGTTTCGGCCATCTTCTTTTCTGCTTCTGTCATTGATTAACTCCTAGATTAAGTCTTGCTTGCTGCTTTTGGCTGTGCACCACCAACAGCGATAGCTTTACCCTTACGAGTACGTGCGTTCGTGCGGGTGCGTTGGCCATTAACTGGAAGACCAGCTTTGTGGCGAACGCCTTTGTAAGAGTTAATGTCTTTAAGACGTTTAATATTGTTGGTTACGAGGCGTTTAAGATCACCTTCAACGGTATATTTGCTACCGATGATATCGTTAATCTTTTGGACTTCAGCCTCGGTGAGATCTTTCACCCGAGTGGTAGGCTCAACTTTAGCCTCCG
>CAYODP010000053.1:0-4536 GCA_964402815.1 uncultured Candidatus Saccharibacteria bacterium
ACTTATCTCCCTACACCCTTGGATGCACATTTTTGGCAACGCAATAAAACAAAAATGACACCACAAGGGTGTTGAAGAATCCGAACTGCGCCAGCAACTAGTACTGTTCGACAGAATGATTCACCTTATGGTGCCATTTTTCAATCGAACAAATACTGATTATTGAAAAACGCTAGCGCTTCTCGTTCAAATTCTTCAACATCTTTATCGTATCAAACTTTCTCGTTTTCTGCAACCCACTCGGATTAAATCCTAAAATCTTACCAAAATTTCGTTCGAACTTGTATAGCCTTTGCAAGTTCCATTCTAAATCACTTCTGTTAAATCTTAGGGAAAGTAGTTTAATTAACGCAAAAAGGTTGGAAATTGCCAACGGGAAATACGAATGGGGAATTTAATAACTTGACGGCTAGAGCGGGTATTTATACTTATGATTCTATTACGAATGATACGTTGAGACGGCAGGGTAGCATTAAAGCTCGAGCTTTGCCGTACAATTTTCGTCCTGTCGGGTCTGTGGGCGGTGGTGCTCTGGTTAATGCTTCGGATGATGGGATTTGGTGGTCGTGTACGACTGGTGATGTTCATGGTGCTTATGCTTTGTATGTTCGTACTATTTATACTACTGCATCAGGTAATCTTAACCGTTACTATGGTTTCTCCCTCCGTTGTATTACTACACCTACTAGCTAATTGGTGGGGAGAGGGAATGATAAAAATTAGGATTGACTGATTGGTGGGTATTTGTTATAATAGGAATATATTCGGGACACCCCCCGCACAACCCCGGTCGTGATTTTATCGCGACGTCAGGGGGATATTTTTTATGGCAGGTTTAAATATAGTTTTGCCAAAGCCGTCTTGAACCTTGCGGAGGTCACCTTTGGTGGCGTTACCCATTTTGCGATAAAGGTGCGAGACGCTCATGACGCGCGCTTGGGCAAGGGCGGCAATCTGTTTTTTATCGCGAAAAACAAAGGGCACATACCAATCGCCTTGGTGTTCTTGCGAGGTGAGAGGAATACCCATAAAACCGTAGCGGCTCAATTTTTTAAAGATTAGAACTGGGCGAGAAAAAACTTCATGCTTGCCGTTAATCTCTACGCTAATATTTTCGCCCATTGCGCACCACCAGATTTCACCGTCTTTAATGGCAGGCACTCTGCCAAAATGATGCGTACTTTTCTTTACTTCATTCCATTCGTCAAAATGTTTTTCTTCTGGTATTTTTTACCTTGTTTATTACGGATTATTATACCGCGAAGGTGAGGTTTTTCCTAACATAAGCGTGATAAAAGCTTGGAAAATGTTGAGAGTTTAATCGCTCGAGGGGATTAGTGAAGGTTTGAGCGATATATAATATATAGTGAAAAACGGAAAACTGGAACTGTTATCTGAAATTATGTTACAATGTTAGTATGGTTAAGACGAGGTCAACGAAAACAGGAGGTGCAGCGAGTCGAAAGGGGACGAAGAAGTCGACCTCGACGCGTGGGCGCAAGAAGACGGCTAAGACGGCGGAGTATGAGTTGCCGGGGGGATTTTGGCGGCAGATTGTGGCGATTTTGATGCTGTTTGTGGCGGTGGTGTTGGTGTTTGCTTGGATGGGGGACGGGGGAGATTTGTTGAACGCGACGGATGGGATTTTGGAAGAATGGATGGGCCGAGCGAGATATTTGATACCGGCGCTACTGGCGTGGTTGGCGGTGAAGATTTTTCGAAGTGAGAATAACCGGATTCCGCCGGTGATGTGGACGGCTTCGATTTTGATGCTGTTTTGGCTGGCGGGGGCGTTTGGGCTATCGACAGTAGGCGACCCGCATCCGAATGGGGGGATGATTGGGGCGTGGCTGAATAGTTTTATGGTGCAGATTCTGAACCCGAGTGCGGCGGTGATTATTTATGTGATTTTGATTTTTGTAACGCTGCTGTTTATTCTGCAGATGAACCCGGTGACGGCGTTTAAAGCGGTAGGGAATTTGTTTAGGACGACGGAGAAGAAGGAGAAAGAGGAGACGGCGGCGAAGAAAACTGAGCGAGGGGCGAAAGCGAAGGCTAAGTCTAAAGATGATGATGCGGACTTGGAGATTAACGTAAATACGACGGAAGAAGAGTTGCCGAAGCTGAAACCGCAGCCGAAGTTGAGTATGTTCGGGAAATTTGGGAAGAAGAAAGACAAGCAAGCTGAGGTGGCGACGGAAGAAAAGAAGGAGGCGGTGGCGGAGAAGGCGCCAGACCGAGCGCTAGTGGCGGTGAATGACCCGAACTGGAAGATGCCGGGGTTGGATCTCTTGGAACGGAAGCAATCGCCGGCGGATGCAGGGGATGTGCGACAGAATGCGGCTTTGATTAAGTCGACGTTGGCGGATTTTGGAATTGACGTGGAAATGGGCGATGCGAACAAAGGTCCGCGGGTGACGCAATATACGATGCGGCCGCCATCAGGGGTGAATTTGTCGAAGATTTTGGCGCGCGATAAGGAGCTGGCGCTGAACTTAGCGGTAGATAAGATTAGGATTGAGGCGCCAATTCCGGGGACGAGATTGGTGGGGGTGGAAGTGCCAAACGTGAAGTCGGCGGATGTGCGGCTAAGAGGAGTGCTGGAAAGTCCGGAATGGAAACGGGCGACAGACCCGCTAACTTTCGCAGTAGGGAAAGATATTTCTGGTAAGGCGGTGGTGGCGAACTTGGCGAAAATGCCGCACTTACTAATTGCAGGCACGACGGGTTCGGGTAAGTCGGTGATGACGAATACGCTGATTTCTTCGCTACTTTACCATAATGCGCCGAGCGATATGAAGTTGATTATCGTAGACCCGAAGCAAGTGGAGATGGTGCAGTATAATGATATTCCGCATTTGCTGACGCCGATTATTACGGCGGTGGACAAGGCGCTGTCGGCGATGAAGTGGGCGGTGAACGAGATGGAAAAGCGCTACACGATTATGGCGGAAGAGAAGGTGAAGAACATCGTGGACTACAACGCGAAGATGGCGAAGAAGGCGGCGGCGGAAAACCCAACGGAGGGGAAGGGTGATAAAACCGCGGAGGTAAAGCCGGATGAAGCCGAGAAGCCAGAAGTGGCGCAAGATGAGCAACGGATGCCGTACATTGTGATTATTATTGACGAGATGGCGGATTTGATGATGATGGCGGGGAAGGATTTGGAGATGCTAATCGTGCGGATTGCGCAGAAGGGTCGTGCAGCGGGGATTCATCTGGTGCTGGCGACGCAGCGTCCAGAAGCGAAGGTGATTACGGGCTTGATTAAAGCGAACATTCCGGGGAAGATTGCGTTCGCGGTGGGAAGCCAAATTGATTCGCGGATTATGCTAGACCAAGGGGGCGCAGAGAAACTGCTGGGCAAGGGTGATATGCTGATGCTAACGACGGAAATGATGGGGAAGCCGCGGCGAATTCAGGGGGCGTGGGCGAGTGATGAAGATGTGGCGAAGGTGACGGATTTCTTGCGGGCGCAACGAGCTCCAGAGTATAATGATGAAGTGATTGCACAGGCGGTACAGATTAAAGGTATGGGGCCAGCGGATGGCGGTGCGATTGGCGATATTGGTCGCAAATACGACCCGAATGACCCAGTAGTGCGGAAGGCGATTGAAATTACGCTGCGACAGGGGAAGTTCTCGACGGCAAGTTTGCAGACTTGGTTGGGGAAGGGGCATGGGTTTGTCTCAGGGCTGGCGATTTGGCTAGAAGAAATTGGCGTGATTGGACCAGCGAATGGGCATAAGCCGCGTGATGTGTTGATTCATACGATGGAAGAGTTTGACGAATTGACGGGGAAGTAGGGTGTGGGCAGATATTCGAGTAAGGCAGAGCGCGTGTGGCGGGTTTCTACTTGGGGTTATAATTTCAGTACAGCAATATTTATAATTTGGACGGTATTAGCGGTGATTAGCTTGTTCTTGTCGTGGAACAATTTGTCGCATGACGCCTATATGGCAGGGTTTGGTGTAGTGTATGTTGTTTTTATCGGTGGTATTTTTTGCGCGCCATTGCTTTTGTTTGGAATAATAGCGAATATTTATGCAATATTTCATTCTAAGGATTTAGTTGGTTCGGAATCGATAATAGTAAAAAGTAGATTAGGTTCGTTGCTTGTAGCGCCAATTTTGGCGATGGGAATTGCAAGTTTGTTTGCGTTCGTGAATTTTGATATATCAACGCTAGTGAGCGCGACTTTGACAGTGCTTGGTTTGGTGTTCGGTGTTATATTATTAGTGGCAATTCCTAATTATTTTGGCCGTCGTAGAAGGAATAAGTAATATAAAAGACCCTGGCTTAATATGGCTGGGGTGTTTTTGTGAAAAAGTGGTGCTAGAGGGTTGTAACTTTGGTATGATTTGTGCTGGGCTAGAGATATGCAGCGACTTCTCTTGCTAATTAATTATTAATTATGCAGGAGAAAGGAGGGTTTGCGTATGGGATTTAACATCTTTTTCGGCCGATTAGGCTTTAGTATCAGGGCTAATACCAAAATTGTGTTGTTGGTTATGCTTGTAAGATAGACTGTGTACA
>CAYODP010000054.1:0-4472 GCA_964402815.1 uncultured Candidatus Saccharibacteria bacterium
AGTTTACTATCTGGAAAATAAGAGGTAGATAACAACACAATTTTGGTATTAGCCCATTTTTGACAGATTTTTGCTAATAAAAAACAAGATTTCTACAAAAATACTCCCCATGAATGAGGAGTATTTGGCTTAGCCGACAAAGATTAATCTTCGACGGTGACACCCATAGAGCGGGCGGTGCCAGCGACGGTCTTGACGGCGCCTTCGAGGTCGATGGCGTTGAGCTGATCCATTTTGGCTTTGGCGATTTCTTCGAGGTCGGCACGAGAAATCTTGCCAACTTTTTCGAGGTTGGGTTTGCCAGAACCTTTCTCAATCTTGATTTTCTCACGGATGAGGTCGTCAACTGGCTGACCAAGGCAAGTCCAATCGAAAGTACGGTCATCGTAGACTTTGATATGGACGATGACGTTCTTGCCCATGAATTCTTTGGTCTTTTCGTTGAAGGGGTTGATGAAATCCATCATATTTAAGCCCCACTGACCAAGGGTAGAGCCAACTGGAGGCCCAGCGGTGGCTTTACCGCCAGGAACACGCAATTTGAGGTTCCCAATAACTTGTTTTGCCATAATATATTATATTCCTTTTTCTGGTTGAAGCTTCCAGAAACGATTAATTAATCGTGCGTAACAGTGCTATTTTAGCGCGAGAGAGGCAAAAAGTCAAGAAAGCAGGCTTAAGATTGTATAGCGGTGAGATAGGCTTGCAAAAACGGAGCTTTCTGGAGATATTTAGACCAGAGACCGTGATAACCGCTAGATTGATGGTCTTTGGGGCTGAAATAAGGCGCATAACGTGGATTAGTGGTATAAAGTGGTGTATTAAAATCACCGGCGATAGCCCAGTGGCGCTGAAGCCCGAGCGGAGTGAGCTTGCCGGTGGTTTGGAGGTGGCTTAACCAAGCGCGAGGAGATTCGGAATTGTCAACTGGGCGACAAAAACTGTATTCGAGTTGATGATTTTGTGAATAACAGGTGTCGATTTGTGCGCTAGGGCAAAAGGGCGTGGTGATTTGATAAGTATTTAATTGTAGAGTGGAAAAATTAGGGGCGAGAGCTTCAGGAGGGATGAGTTCTGTAGGAGGAGTGGCGGTATCGCTCGGCGGCAGAAGGCGTAAAGACGGTTTGGAGGCAATGGTTTGATAATAAGTGGATGCAACTTGGCCAGAGCGGAGCCGCTCGAGGAGCTGCTCGCGGTTACGGAAGCGTTTGGCGGTGCCGGCGAAGCAGAAATAAGCGTGAGATTGGTCGAGTTCTAGAGTGGGAGATAAAGCGATTTGTTGAAGGATTTGTTGCAAAAATGTCGGCAAAATGACACTTTCGAGCCGATAACCGGTACCGAGACGTTCGATGGGTGCATTGGTAGGAGAGTGGGTAGTAAAATATTCGGGTAAAAAGCACCAGACGCCGTAGATAGGATGGCGATAGTAAGAATAAGCTTGAGTGCGGTGTTCATTTTGGACGAAAGTCATGATAGCAAGATAGGTACCCACGGAATAAGCAGGGGAAAAGGCAAAAGTTAGATGATTTAGCTGAGCTTGGTAAGTGGGTAAGAAGCCGATTTTGAGAAGATATTTGGCGCTGAGGTTATAGGGGTGGTCATGAACGATAAAAGAATCGCCATCAATCTTAGCACGTTTGACAATACGAGTGGCTTGACGGGAAGTAAGGGGTTTAAGCGTGGGGGTAGGGCGGTTCATAATGCTATTATAACAGAAGAAAAATCATTGTGTTGTATGCAATTTTGATTTCGAAGATTTTGACTATGTCCGATTAAGTTTGTATTGTTGTGGTTTTCTTAACCAATACGACTTTTCTTGACCCGCGTCGCCAGCGCCTGCTGTTGCAGGGCTGTCGCGCTTGTCCGCACGCTAGCGCTGTCTGTCTGCGTCGCTCAAGAAAGAAAGTTTACACTTTCTTTCTGTTCGCTATTCTCGACAGTTCGGCCGTAGCTCCGGATGGTCTTCGAAAAGTGTATTGGCTAAGAAACCTCCGAAAGAATAATCATCTACACCCTGTTGGGTAGAAAAACAGTCTATATCTCTATTATAGCACAGATAAGCTAAAAAGTCAATAGGAAAATGAGATTTGGGACGAAAAATCCTCCAAATTAGGTAAAAATGGAGGATTTTAGGGTAGAATAATGAATTATTGGAGTTTTTGAACTTGTAAAGCGTCGAGCTCGACGGGGGTCTCACGGCCGAACATAGAGACCATGACTTTGATTTTGCCCTTGTCGGTATCGATTTCGGAGACGGTGCCTTCGAAGCCTTTGAACGGGCCGTCGATGATGGAGATGACTTCGTTGATTTCGTAATTGACGGAATATTTAGGATCTTCGACGCCCATGCGCTTCTTGATTTTGTTGATTTCGGCTTCGGAGACTGGGGTAGGGTGCGTACCGTTGCCAATAAAACCGGTCACGCCAGGAGTGTTGCGGACGATATACCAAGTTTCATCGGAAAGGCACATCTCGATAAGAACGTAGCCTTGGAAAATTTTGCGGTCAACGACTTTGCGTTTGCCGTTTTTGATTTCGATTTGTTTTTCTTTGGGGACGATGGCGTCAAAAATCTTGCCATCAAGCTCGTGACTTTCGACGCGCTCTTTGATACCATTAGCTACTTTGTCTTCGTAGCCGCTGTAGGTACTGATTGCGTACCAAGCGCGAGTGTCATCATAACGGTTAACTGCCATAGTTTTCTCCTATTTATTATTTAAAAATTAGATCAAAGATAAAGGTAAAGAGTACGTCGAGAAGGGTGAGGAAAATCATGAAAACTGCACAATAGACGAGGACGGCGAGGGTCATTTTCCAGGTGGCTTTACGATTAGGCCAACGGACTTGACGGAGCTCGCGCCAAGAATCGCGCAGATAGCGGCCAAGGGCGACGAAGGGGCGGAACAAGACAAAATAGCTCTTGAGCGGGCGGATTTCGTCGGATTTTTGGGATTTTTTGAGGGCCTTACGCTCGGCACGGGTGAGTTTTTTGGGTTGGTTAAGCTCACGGTCTTCAGGGGTGACGATTTGGGTTTCGGCTTTGCCAGTATCAGAGACGACGAGCTCAGGGCTGGTCTCGGATGGAGCAGCTGGCTCGCGGCTAGAACTGGCGGAAATCTTGGTGATATGCTGGCCGTTTTTGTGACCAGTAGCACCGCGTAGCTGGTCGGTTTTGGCTTTTTTAGCTCGATTCGACATGATATTTCCTTTCTGGTCTGGTGGACGACTGAATCTTAGCTCTATTATAGCATTGATATCAAAAAAAGTCTGATACCAGACTTGTCAATATGATTATAGCACGGTGTGTCAAGATTGTAAATAAAAATGGGGCGACCGATAGGAACTGGTCGCCCGCAAAAGTTACTGTGGAAGCTTAGTCTTCGACCACCTCATCGTTGGGGATGTAGGGGCTGATGAAATTTTCTTGGTAGGTCTCGGGTTCGTTGGGTTCGCCAGACTCGTCGGGAGTGTCAGGCGCTGTAGCATCGGATCCGTCGATGATTTCGGAATTGTTGGGATTGGCTTCGGCGATATGACGCTGGCGGATGGCTTCGGAAGCTTTCTGAACGGCGTCATTGTCACCCTCTTGAAAGAAGGCCGGAACGCCCCAGCTGCCGCGCTGCTCGCAAACCAGGCTGTGATTGGGGTTGCTGTCCAGGAAGGTAATAGGGTCGAAGGTGGGCTGGATGCCCAGGCTGATGAAGGTGAGGTAGGAGCGGTCAATCTGCCCGATGGAGCAGACGACGTGAAACTCGCAGAAATCAGGGTCGTCAGCGAAGTATTGAGCGGCAACCGCATCTTCCTCGTAGCCATTCATAACTTCGGGGTGCATAAAAATGCAAGACGGGTCGATGCCGCGTTTGACGAGGTAGTAATAGCCGGCTTTGGCCAGAGATGTCTTATCATTTCCGGCGTGAATGCCGCCAACAGTGATGATGTGAATCTCGTCGTAGTCGTCTTCAATCAGGCGGACGATTTCGAGCGCCTTGTCGAGACGCTTAGCGTACTCGGGGCCAGGGTCGCCGCTGGGTAGCAACGGATGCTGAGCTTTAACCAGAATCAGAGCGTTGCCGCCGTTGCGATTACGGCGATTGAGCATGTTGGTGCGGGCGATGTACTCAGCTTGGTACAGCTCGTAGGTACGGTCGTCCATCCAAGGTTGACGCGGGCGGTCATAGAGCATTTTGTCGAGATACAGCATAAGGCATTCTCCTTTGAAAAAGATTTAGCTCACAGTAAGCTGTGAAAGTGCGAATTGCTGAGAATTAGGCAATTACTTCCATTATAGCACAGATAGGCTAAAAAGTCAATAGATAAAGCTAAAAATCGTGGATTTTGTCAAACTTTGAGCGCTTGGAGTGATGATTTTGAGCGAGAAAAGCTGGATTTTGATGGAAGATTGTGGTAGAATGGGAGCAGAATGGGGATTCGCCAAGTGGTAAGGCAGTGGGTTCTGGTCCCACCATTCGGGG
>CAYODP010000055.1:0-3953 GCA_964402815.1 uncultured Candidatus Saccharibacteria bacterium
GAGAACGTGTCGATGGATTACCTCCTTTCTAGGGAGTTTGATGCGGATGTAGAAGTGAGCGAGAAACTTAGTTTCGAGTGAACGTTGCGAGTGGATGGCGAAAGCCAGAAGCGAAGCCTACATTCTAGCTAGGTCGGTCGTAATTGTGGTAATTAAGCTTATATCACAAGTGCTCTTTAAAGAGATGCGACTTTAAGCTTTGATTGAGATGAGATTAATTGCACAACTAAGTTGTTAACGAAAAAGTCACCCTTCGGGGTGATTTTTGGTATAATGGAAGGTAGAACGGTGAGGGTTGGTAACTTAGCATTAAATGTTGATATTACCAATTTGAACTGAAAAATACTGTAAAGAGGTGGTGATAAAGCTAATAGGGAACTAAGGCTCGTTCTGCCAAAACTCATCCTTGAGAGGGGGTTTAATGTGTATTGGTGGCAAGAAGAGAGTAAGAAAACGAAGGTTTTGCAGTTATTGATGCAGCTGGCCGTGAATCTCGGAAGGTTACCAACTTTCGAGGAAGCGGCGGCAAGTGACGGAGATTTGGTGCACGAAGCGACTTTTTATTATGGTTCGTATAGTAATTTGGCAGAAATGGTAGCTAGCCAGCTGTACGGTAGTAGCATGAGGACATACCCGACTGAAGAAGTACGGCTGAACGGGGTCTGGAACGCTAAAAGTCCAGATGCTGAGATGCTGCAAGCGAATTATGAAGTACGGCTGGTTAAGCTGGGTTTGGCGCCGAAAGATGCAAAAAGACTGACTGAACCGGCGCCAAGAGCGTCTTCTGCGAAAGTAAAACCAACAGAAATAGAGGTGAAATTGCCAGAAAGACCAAAGGTAGTGGTGCAGAGTGCGAAAATTGACCATTGGTCAGTAAAACGAGCGCCAGAAGCGCCGGAGGCGATTTTTCAGGGAGTAACGAAGCAAGTTTTAGGCCAAATAGTAGAGCAAACAGCAATGCTAGTAGCGCAAAAAAGTGCGAGCGCAGACGATTCTGAAGTTACAGAGAAAGAGGTGAATGATATGAGGGGCGGCAGAAAACCGGCTTTTGATAAGGCTGCTTGTATTGAAATTTTGAGGCGAGTGGACCAAGAGCTGGGTGGCGCTGGAAAAGTGACCAGGAGTCAGTATATGCAATATGCGGAGGCACATGCGGGGGAAGTGCCAAGCTTTGCGATGCTGTATCGGCAGCTGGGCGCGACGGCGGATTGGAGCGAAAAATATTTGCAACCGGGAGGTGTGGATAGTAAATCGACAGAGATGAAGCTGGATGAGTCGGAAGAGCAGACTAATGTTAAAAATACTGAAACAGAGGTAGCTACATCGACCGAGATTCTGAACGAGGAGGTGACGGAAAATGTTGGGCTTAAATCTGAAGATGATGCGGAAGCTGAACAGTCAGAATTGGAGCCAGAAGCAGCTGGGACGGAAGTTTCGGAGGCGGCGAATATGCGGGCACCGGAATTGAACGCTGCAGAGGCGACAGAGGAAGCGAAGATTGACTCCTCGGAAGAGCCGGAGGCGAAGGCGATGGTGGCGGCGGAGCCGCAGGATGTGGACGCGGTAACTAAGCCGGAAGCGCTGGGCAATGATGTGATTGACGTGACGGTGACGGGCGTGGTGAAGTTGCAACTGGCACTGGGTGACCGACCGACGACAGTGGTAGTAAAATTGGGTAATAATTGATATGAGATGGAAATCCCTGGGCGCGGCCTGGGGATTTTGTCTGCTTTTATTGTTCTTTTGTTTCCTGAAAGATAAAAATGTGGTATAATAGGGAATATGAGCGAAGCGCTAAAGATAGAAACGGGAAAATCGAGCTCGGAAGATACGAGAAACTTGCGAGACGAGTATAAGGGGCTGTCGAATGAGCAAGTAGTGCAAGCGCTAGAGGTAAGGCGGAATCCGTTAGAGGTGGCGATAGAGAACGTGACGCATGACTTTAACGTGGGGACGATTGTGCGGAGTGCGAATAATTTTAATGTGGCGAAAGTGCATATTATTGGGCGGCATAAGTATAATCGTCGGGGTGCGATGTGTACTGATAAATATTTGGAAGTGTTGTATTGGCCGGATGTGGTGAGTTTTGCGGAAGACCAGAGGCGGCGCGAACGCGAAATCGTGGCGATTGAGAATAATACGCCACGGGTACAGCCGTTAGCGGAGAAGAAATTTACAGAGAAGACGACGCTGCTATTTGGCAGTGAAGGTGATGGTTTGAGTGGGGAAGCTTTGGATGCGGCAGATGACGTGCGAGAAATTGAGAGTTTTGGGTCGACGCGCTCGGTGAATGTAGGAGTGGCGGCAGGGATTGCAATGTATGAATGGGCAAGACAATGTGTGCTAAAAAAGTAAAAAATCGCAAAAATAACAAGAATTATAAGAAAAAGCGCAATAATCGACCGCAGAAGCCGCCGGTGAAGGTGACGCTAGCCGAGAAAACGGTGACGGAGAAGTCTAAGCCAGAGCAGGCAGTGAGCGCAAAAGCTGAGAAAACGGCCGAGAAGATGCCTGAGGTGGCAGGGAAGTCGCAGGTCTTATTGCAAGCCGAGGCAGAGCTAAAAACTACCGTAGAGGCGCCAAAAGAAGGCCAGGAGAAGCCCGCTGGGGCCTCGGAGAGTTTGGAGCGGGTAGAGACCAAGGTTGAGACAGAAGAGCCCGTAGATGGCAAAATAGAGGCTGTTGACGCGAAGGCGGAGATAATTGAGTCGGAAAAAGTTGAAAAGCAGGAAGAGGCTCAAGAGGTTGAGACTGCGGAAAAAGCCAGGAAAACTGGTAAGATTGTTTACGCGGAGCCGTTTATGCTGGCGGAAGCGCCGAAAATGGCAGAGAAAAAGCGAGAAGAGCGTAAGGTCGAGAAGGAGATTCCGAAGGTAGCGCCCAAGATGGGGCGACGGCGGAAACGGACGTGGTTGTGGTGGCTACTAGGGGTGGTAGCGGTAGCGCTGGTAACTTTGGGGGCTTTGTTGGTGGTGAATTTGGCGACTAAAAATTCGAATGAGGGCGGGCATGATGCGGAGAGTGAAATAGTTGAAGATGTGCCGAAAGAGGATGAAGCTGGCGAGGAAGAGAAGCCGGCTGAGGAGACGCCAGAAACTCCAGAGGAGAAACCAGAAGAGCCGGAAGAAACCAAGGAAGAGCCGCCGAAAGAGAACGAGACAGAGGAGGAGCTGCCAGCGATAGAGCCGCGGCCAGAGCCGGTGCCGGATTTGCCTGAGGTGAACCCAGGGGTGACGAAATTGGTGGCGTTGACGTTTGATGATGGGCCGTCGCCAACGACGACACCGAGATTATTGGACATTTTGCAGAGTAAAAATGTGAAAGCGACGTTTTTCGTGTTGGGAACGATGGCGCAGAGGTCGCCAGATGTACTGTGGCGACAGTCGATTGAGGGGCACGAGGTGGCAAGCCACACGATGTATCATAATCAGCTGACGAAATTGTCGGCAGCGCAGATTCGGGCGGAAGCGCTAGAGATAGATCAGGTGTTTAAAGACATTTTGGGGCATGTACCGCCGTTTACACGGCCGCCGTATGGGTCGTATAATGGCGTAGTGGCGGAGGCGTTGGGGCAGCCGATGATTTTGTGGTCGGTGGACCCGAGAGATTGGGAAGCGCGAAATGCAGAGGTGGTGCGGTCGCGGGTGGTGAATGCAGCGCAGGATGGCTCGATAATTTTGCTGCACGACATACACGGAACATCAGTGGATGCGGTGCCGGGGATTATTGATGATTTGCGAGCGCGAGGGTTTGAGTTTGTGACGGTGTCGGAGCTGGCGGAGTTGAAAAACGTGCCGCTGGTGAATGGGGTGGCATACGGACGATTTTAGGGTTGATTTTTGCGAGGGAGTGGGGTAAAATAGGGGAAGTGAGGGTGTTTGCTCTCAAGAGATGTTAATTTGGGGATATAGCTCAGCTGGTTAGAGCGCGTCACTGATAATGACGAGGTCTGT
>CAYODP010000056.1:0-2308 GCA_964402815.1 uncultured Candidatus Saccharibacteria bacterium
TAGTTTTCTGATTATGGCGTGTACGATAACCTAAGGTTAACTGACCCCATGGTGTACGCGGAGCTTTACCAGTACCATGACGACCGCCGTCACCACCACCGTGTGGGTGGTCAGTAGCGTTCATGACGACACCACGGACGGTCGGGCGAATACCTTTGCGACGACGACGACCGGCGGAACCGATTTTAACGTTCTGATGTTGTTCGTTGCCAACGACGCCAATGCTAGCTTCGCAAGTGGTGAGAACTTTGCGCATTTCGCCAGATGGCATTTTGAGCGTGGCGTAGCCATTTTCTTTGGCCATGAGCTGAGCGCTAGTACCAGCGGAGCGAACCATTTGAGCGCCACGACCAGGAGTAAGCTCGATTGCGTAGATGAAAGTACCAACAGGAATGTTTTCGATTGGCATGCGATTAGAAGTCTCAACAGCGGCATCATTACCACTCGTGAAAGTCATGCCTTTCTTCATGTTGGAATCGGCGAGTACATAATAATATGTATCGTTTTGGTCTTTAATGCGAGCAATGCGTGCACTGCGGTTTGGGTCGTACTCGATTTCCATGACCGTGAAAGTATTGCCTTGAGGTAGGCTGTAAGTCAAGATACGATAGTGGCGTTTGACGCCGCCACCGCGGTGACGTACGGTAATGCGACCAGCATTGTTCTTGCCAGCCATTTGTTTTTTGCTCGCAAGGAGAGACTTCATCGGTTTGCGAGTAGTGACTTGGTCGAAATCTTGAGTGGTTTTTTGGCGCTGAGCTGGAGTGGTTGGGCGATAAGCTTTAATACTCATTACTTAGTCTCCTTCTCTGCTTTAGTAGTTTTCTTGGTGGTAGTTTTCTTTTCTACCTTTTTCTCGGTTTTAACCGTAGTCTTGGTTGACTTTTTCTCTTCAGCTTTGGTTTCTTTATCAGCTTTCTTGTCTTCCTTGACTTCTTTAGTTTCTTCCTTCACTTCGTCAAACACCGGAATCTTGTCGCCATCCTTTAGAGTAATGTAAGCAACTTTGTGGTCGCGACGGTAAGTAATACCCGGGTAAGCGTGTTTACCTTTGGAATATTTAGTTTGCTTACCTTTACGAGTAGTAGTGCGGACGTCAATGACGGTAACCTTGAAAGCTTCGCCGATTTGCTTAGCAATTTCTTGCTTACTAGCAGCTTGTGGTACAAAGAAGATGTATTGATTCTTGGTCTGTGCAACGTAAGCTTTCTCAGTAGCGCGAGGAATATATTGTACAGTTCTCATTATGCTTCCTCCTTGTCAAGTAGCCAGTTTTCGGCAGTTTTGAGAGCGGTTTCGCTAAAGATGACGGCATCAGCGTTCAAAATATCAAAAACGTTGAGATAAGTCGCGCGGACTAGCTTTACATTAGGTAAGTTGTTGGTGGCGCGGAGAATCTCAGGAGCTTTGGCGTCGACAACCATGAGGACGTTTTTGTCGGCAAGCTTGAAGTCGTTGAGTTTCTTAGCGATTTCTTTGGTTTTGCCAGTGGTGCTGATGCTCTCGATGACAATAGCTTTATCGTTGTTCTTTAAGCTAAGGGCTTGGCGAACGGCGATTTTCTTAGCGTTTTTACTAAGTTTCTTGGTGAAATTCTCTTCACCGGTGCGGCCGAAGGCGACACCACCATGGCGCCAGATAGGGTTGCGAGTCGAGCCAAAGCGTGCGCGACCAGTACCTTTCTGTTTCCAAGGTTTTTTACCACCACCGCGAACTTCGCCACGTTTGAGAGTTTTAGCGTGCGAGCTGCGAGAGTTGGCAAGATAAGCGTCATAAGCGGTTTTGAGGAGTTCGTGGTTTTGAACTTCTAGACCGAAGATGTCTTTATTCAAATCAGCCATATTACTCCTTTCCCTCGATGGTTACGATGCCTTTTTTCGGGCCAGGCACGGCGCCCTTGAGACCGATGAGGTTATTTTCGGGGTCGAGGTAAGCGACGACCAAGTTCTTGACGGTAACTTGGTCGTGCCCCATGCGGCCTGGCATCTTTTTACCTTTAAAAACTTTTTGTGGGTACATGGAACCAATGGAACCGACGCGACGAATATTGCCCTTGAAACCGTGGGTATTGCGTGATTCATTGAAGTTCCAGCGTTTAACGGTACCAGCATAACCTTTACCTTTGGAAATGCCAGTGACTTCAACCTTGTCGCCAAGCTTGAAGCTGTCTACGCTGATTTTGTCCCCGACTTTGAGGTCTGGAGTTTCTTGAAGACGAAACTCTTTGAGGACTTTCGGAGTAACTCCGGCGGCTTTGACGTGGCCAGAAACCGACTTGCTCAGATTCTTACCCTGACCATACCCCAGT
>CAYODP010000057.1:0-2226 GCA_964402815.1 uncultured Candidatus Saccharibacteria bacterium
AATACTATTTTGTGGGGATTGTGGTATTTTTATGATGTTTTGTGGTAGTTTGCGGGGTGTTAAATGCCAGGAACCGGAAAACTAAGCGCAAGCTGCTTAACTTCAGTGCGTAGAGTTTCTAACTCTTGTGTGTGTTGCGACAGATTTTCTTCTTTTCCAGCTTTTTGGCAGAGCTTCGCTACTGTTTCCATCCAATCGGCAATTTGAACCATTTCTTTCTTGCCAAGGCCACGCGTGGTAATAGCTGGGGTGCCAAGACGCACGCCGGAAGGACGAAAAGCGCCGCCTTTGTCTCGCGGCAGGGCGTTAGCGTTAAGTGTGAGGCCGATTTTATCAAGCGCGACTTCATAAAGCTTGCCATCAATACCAAAACTTTGCTGCATATCGACTAAAATAAGGTGGTTGTCGGTGCCATTTCCCTGCAATTTAAATCCTCGCTCTTTTAGAGCGTCGGCAAGAGTCTTAGCGTTGTCGACGATATTCTGCGCGTAAGTGCGAAACTCTGGCTGCAAATCTTCTCCAAAAGCGACAGCTTTAGCTGCGATGACGTGCTCAAGTGGACCGCCTTGAGTACCCGGAAAAACGGCACGGTCAACTAAAGTCGGAATGTTCTCAAGCGTATGTTCAACTTTGCGTAATGGATTACTAACTTTACCCATAGTCAGAATAAGCCCGCCGCGTGGCCCACGCAAAGTTTTGTGAGTGGTGGTAGTCATAACATGAAAACCATGCTCGAGCGGATTAGGATGAACCCCGCCTGCAATCAAACCGGCAACATGCGCCATATCAGCCATTAGCAAACAATTAGGAATATTAGCAGCAACTTTGGCAACGCGGTCAAAATCCGGAATCTTCATAAAAGCCGAGTAGCCAACAAGAATAAGTTTAGGTTGATATTCTTGCGCGAGCTGCTCGAGCTCATCGTAATCAATATTACCATCCTCCGTAACGCCATAACCGATAAAATTATAAATTTTAGCGCTGCGCGTCACGGGAGAACCGTGAGTAAGATGCCCGCCAGCCGGTAGAGACATCGCTAAAATCGTATCGCCAGGCTCACACCAAGCAAAATAAACCGCTTCGTTGGCATTAGCACCAGAATGAGGTTGAACATTGGCATGGTCAGCATGAAAAAGTCGTTTGGCGCGTTCGATGGCAAGGGTCTCGATTTTATCAATGTTTTCATTGCCGCCGTAATATCTTTTACCCGGGTAACCCTCGCTATACTTGTTAGTGAGAATTGAGCCCATAGCATCAAGCACGTTTTTAGAAACGTAATTTTCGCTCGGTATAAGCTCCAATCCTTCACTTTGGCGTTTTTTCTCGTCATTGATATACTGGAATACTTCGTCTTGCATATTTACCTCCAAAAAATGTCATTTTCTATCTTCTAGTTGAAAATGGCATTCTAAGACATGATGATATTTCCTGATTATTACAAAACTGAATTGTAAGTGATATTAAACCTATTATAACATACGTTACAATACTTATACCGCAATTAGACTGCCTATACTACCAAATAAAGGTGTAAATTAGGATAATTTAGCGGCTAAAAGATATACTCTTAGCTCTGATGCAAAACCGCCAGACCAGATGAAAAATGACTCCGTAGCTGAAAAGGGTGCTATAGCTAGAATTATGGCCTTGAACTGCTATTTAGACAACGAAAAAGGCCTCATTTCCTCTGGAAAGAGCCTTTTAATACCCTGCTAGAAGCCAAGGGTTTCACTGATGGTGCCCGAAATGGGACTTGAACCCATATGGATTTCTCCATTCGATTTTAAGTCGAACGCGTATACCAATTCCGCCATTCGGGCAATCTGTTAGCGAACATTTACGAATGCACACGGACCGTAAGAATACAGCGGATTTGATGTAAGAATTGCTGTAGAAACTGCCGTAATTCTAGATGTAGTAAATCGTAAAGTCCTGAGATTATTATAACACAAAAAATAGAGAAGTGGAGGAGAAAATAATTACTGGCGGCGTACGATCGTCCTTTTGATTTGTATAGGCTAACTTAAGAACTTAGGCTGGAACTCGATAAGTATAATCCCCTAGCTCTTTTTACTCACTAATATGTACTTAAGCTTGAGGCAGAATATATTATATAAAATATACAAAAAATACGGCTTAACTACCTTTTTATCGACAAAAGACCTTATATGCCGCAAACTACCACAAAACATCATAAAAATACCACAATCCCCACAAAATAGTATT
>CAYODP010000058.1:0-2062 GCA_964402815.1 uncultured Candidatus Saccharibacteria bacterium
GGCCGAGACTACCAAGTCCGCCCATTAATGGTTTCATTTTGTCGGTCGCGATTTCTTGTGCTTTTGCATAGCCATCGCGCATACAATCTTCAATCCAATGTTCAAGTTGTTCGATGTCGTCTAGGTCGATTTTCTTAGGGTCGAGCTTAACGCTTTTGATTTTAAGTTCGCCAGTAATCTGGACAGTCACGGCGCCGTCGCCAGCTTCAACCTCAACGATTTCGTTTTTGAGGGATTTCTGTGCTTTGCGCAGTTGATTAAGCATTTTCATTTGATCCATCGTTGCACCCATTTTTACTCCTTTTCTTCTGAATTTAGTTCCACCTCTTGTGCTTGATTGATAGTATACATATATATTCTATCAGAATTTTCGGATTTTGACGAGGTTATAATGGTTTTTAGCTGGCCAGGAATAGTAGTTGGACCGAGAGTAGCGTATTCGGCGGGTAATTGATTAGCTTCGGGGATGGTATCGGAAACGATGAACTGATGCTCGCTATCCTCGAGAATTTTAAGGAAGTTATAAGAAATAGCATCGTTAGTGACATAAAGAGTTTCGCCGCTAGTGAGATGGTTGCGCACAAGAGTGAGGTCGTTGTTAAATTCATCGGCGACCATTGGTACATAATGATAACCAAAGAGAAAATGAGTAATACCGCCGGTAATCATGATACCCATGAAGAGACCGATAGGAAGGGTGGCACTGATACGTGCATAGGGGTTGTCGGGGAAAAGATTGTACCATTTGTCGAGAATGTAGCGGAAACCGTGGGCGATAAGAATAGAAAGTGGCAGTAAAATGAGAATGGCACATTCGGGGTCGAGCCCGGCGAGGAAAATAGTGAAAATAATTAAACAAGTGGCGATAGAATTGCGCGAGGCAAAAAAGCCTTTGGCGGTGGAAAGTAATCCAATTACGGCAAGAGCAATCGAAGCGAGGCCAACGAAAGGTGATAAGAATTGACTTTCGAGCGTAGTGTTCCAAGAGAAAAGTGGCAAGAAAGCGGTTTGGATGTTGGTGAAGAACTGCGAGATTGATAAGTTTGGCGCCCAGAGTAACTCGGGCAGAATACTAGGATTAACAAACACGGCAACGCACAGTGCAGCAATACCGACTAACATGATAAACAAGGTGAGAATGAGCGGAACGGTGGGTAAAGTTTTGATAGTGAAGCGAAGATGCGGATGTAACAAAGCGAAAAGTACAACAAAAGTAGCAAAATAAATTAGGTGTGGAGTAAAAATTGAGGCGAGTAAAGCAAAAGCGAAAATAAAACAGTAAAGTGGTTTAGGCTTAGTAACACCTTGAATCTTAGAGCCGAGCCAGAGGAGCAAGGTCGGCCAGAAGACTAACATAATTAATGGTGTACCGGAGCCGGCTAAGAAGAGGAATGAAGCTGACAAAACCGCGAGAATGGAAGCGAGTAATGCGACGTTGGTCTTAAACCAGCGATTGAGTAACAAAATGAGTAAAAGCCCGAGAAATAGACCAATAATAATACTAGGTAGTTTTACGGAATAGACGTTAAGCCCAAAAAGCATAATGGAAAGTTTCTGTAGGGCGCGATAAGGGAGATTTACTAAATCGCCTTTGAGAATGGGATCGGCGTGCAAGGCGTAAGAATGCGCGGCGGATTGCATTTCGGACTCGGAAAGACCGTTGGGCGCTAGTAAGGGTAAGCCGAATAAAATAGTAATATAAGCCACGGCTAACAAAAAGAATCCAATATGAAAACGATAGCGGTATAAGAATATTTTAGATAGGGCAGGTTTGCTCACATATTAATTATAGCATGGAATGTGAGTGAATGGGGAATGAGTTTGTTTTTGTTTTGGAAATGAGTAAAAATGATATGCAAATTAAAAATTATGTTACAATAGAATTGTTCAATGACTTATCAAGATTAGGCGATTAATTTTTGTGAATTGCTTGTAATCGTAGATAAAAATGGCACCGTAAGGTGATTCTTCTACGATTGCAAAATCGCCGGATGAGTCATTGAACATCCTTGCGGTGTCATTTTTAATTTTGCGTTGCTAAAAATGACATCCGAGGGTGTTA
>CAYODP010000059.1:0-1525 GCA_964402815.1 uncultured Candidatus Saccharibacteria bacterium
TGAGGGTAGCAGTAGCTACTTCAGCTTTGTAACCAACGAGGGTTTGGGCAATCTCAGCTGGGGTTTGAGTAGTGTTGTGCTCAGCATTCTTCAAGGCAGTAGCCATAGCGATGATCAACTGATAGTTAGCGTTAGAATCAATGTTGATAGCGCCTTTTTCAGCGGCCTCAACAGCTGAATCAAGGTTCATCCAACCAGCATAGTTGTTGTTGTAAGCATTAGCGATGCTCATCAAAGCATTTAAGCTGACGTTGTCTTTCTTGAGCTCTTTTGCGAGTTCGACGAGACCAGTCTGATTCAAAACACCAGAGTTTTCGATAGCGCCAAGGATGGCAGTCTTGCCTGCGTTGTATTTCTCAACGTTCTTCTCAGCAGTATTTACATAGCCCCAAAGGGTTTGGTAGTTGGCGTAGGTGTCGCTCTTGCTGAGAGCAGTCATGATGTCGTTAAAGTTGGTTGCGACGTCGGCAGGAGTAGAACCTGGAGTAGTGGTGGTAACGCTGGAGTCGGCGTTGAATTTGACATTGTAAGCCGAGAAGTAAGCGTTGTAGTTTAGAAGAGCAGCACGATAAGCTGCGTCGTCAATTTTCTTACCATCGGTAGTGTCGATAGCAGCAAAGATTGGAGCTAATACATCGTAGTAATCAGTTGCCTCTGCAGCATCAACAGCTTTGCTGATTTGAGTAGCGTAGGATTTCTCTTCGTAAATCTTAGCCGCATCCGTGTCAGCGTAACCAAAGTCAGAGTCAAGAGTGTTAAGAATGTTTGCGGCATCCTGAGACTTGTCGGTTTGGCCAGCCACACCACTCAGGTCGACATAGTCACCATCGGTGTACTTCTTAGTAACATCCTTCAAAGCTACCATATTCTTGTAAGTGATATTGGCTTTTACGGCAGCAACAGCATTGTTGACTTCAGCCTGAGTAGCAGAACCTTGAACGACTGGTTTGGCCTTAAGGTCTTCTACTGTGAAAGCACTCGCAGTATTTACAGTAGCAATCACTGGAGTAACGCCCAATGCGAACGCTAATGCAATAGCACTCAAAATTTGAGCTTTCTTCATTTGATATTCTCCTTAATTTAATTTATATCTAATTTTAATTTTAGCTGTTTTTGATAAGAAGTCAAGCGTTTTTGTATGAAAATTGGGTGATTTTTGAGGATTTTGGACGATTTTAAGACATAAGCGCACAAAAAATGTTGTAAAAATTACAACATTATGACTAACCAAGATAATAAGATGATGATAAAAAGTGGATGATTAAAGCAGTTTAAGTAAAACTCAGAACCTTAGACGATACCTTAGAACAATAGATATATAAATTAAATTAAGGCTCAAATCGAATATCAAAGGATTTGAACTAATTTGGCGTTCCTTGGCAATCCTCTAAGGTTCTGGGGAGACATATGGGATTGTCTCTTGTACAGGAAAGCCCCAGCTAGGCTAGGGCTGTTCCTGAAAAGCTAGCTAATTAAATCTCTCGACCTAATTATTTGCGGCTAGCACGGCGAGCATTGCGGTAAG